>NZ_JBEZYB010000004.1:0-307844 GCF_040638285.1 Amycolatopsis sp. NPDC026612 | reverse complement strand
CGGCGCGGCCAGGACGTGCTGGATCACGACGCCGTCGTTGAAGCGCGGCCGCCCGCGCTCCCACTCACGAGGGCCGCGGCAGCACGCAGGCGGTGTCGAGGCCGAGGACGTGGTTGAGCCGGCCGAAGGCCAGCCACGCGCCGAGGCTCATGCTCAGCTCGACGATCTCCTGCTGGGTGTACTCCGCGGACATCCGCTTCCAGAAGTCGTCGTCGAGGTTGTGGTGGTCCAGCGCGTACCGCTCGGCGTACTCCGCCGCCAGCCGCGTCCGGTCGTCGAAGCGGTCCGTCGTGCGCCACTCGAGGACGGCGTCGGCGAACTCCGCCTCGACCTTCTGCCCGTCGCGCTCGGTGCGCCAGTCGAGGCAGAAGACGCAGCCGTTGAGCTGCGCGATCCGCAGCCGGGCGGCTTCGAACTCCCGCAGTCCGAGCGTCGTGTGCTCGTACACCGCCAGCGAGAACTTCGACGCGGCGATGCCGATGCCGGGCACCATCTCGCCCCAGACGTACCCGATCGGGTCCTTGCCCGCGGGGATGTCGATGTTCACGGACGCCTCCTTCCGAGCTTGCCGGCTGCCGGGCGCAGCGGGACGTCGAGTGCGTCGTAGAGACCGGGTTCCGCCGCGGCCAGCCAGTCGATGGCGCCGACCAGGCGGCCGACGGCGGTGGCGTTGCCGCCCGCCGACCGGTTTTCGCCTTCGTCGGTCGCCTCGACGGTGACTTCGATGCGCGGCCGGCCTTCGATGATCACGCGGTGGGCGCCGTCACCGCTGGGTGGCGTGGGCCAGTCCGGTGCGCACGACGGGTGGATGCGGGTGACGTGCTCGATGACGATCCGCGGCTCGCCGTCGACGATGCCCTGCACCTCGAACCGCACGGCGCCCTGCGTGCCCTTCTCGAACTCGCCCATGGTCCGCGTGGTGACGGTTTCCTCGAGCGGCCGCCGGTCGAGCGTCTCGCGCAGCTCGGTCACCTCCACGCCGAGGCCGCGCGCGATCAGCCGGACCTGGCCGCCCCAGACCATCGACGGCACGCCGGTCATCAGCATCGGCGGGGCGTAGTCCATCGGCTGGCCCATCCCGACCAGGTACCGGACCGAGTCGGGCTGCTCGTACGTCGAGTAGTCGAAGATCTCCTGGCAGCGGACCACGTCGACGTCGGTGCCGAGCCCGCTGATCAGCAGCGGCAGCACGTCGTTGCCCCAGCCGGGGTCGACGCCGGAGACGAACAGCGAGCCGCCGCCCTCCTTGATCGCCGCGAGCACCGGGTCGCGCAGCTCCGGGGGCGCGTTCCGCTGGTCGTAGAGGGGGTACAGGGCGGGTGTCACGACGATCGCGCCCGCCTGGACGGCCCGCACGATGTCGGCGAGCGCGTCGTCGAACCGGACGTCACCCGAGGCGGCGTACACGATCGCGCGCGGGCCCGTGGCCAATACGGCGTCGATGTCGTCCGTCGCGGCGACACCGAGCGCCTCGATTCCGGCCAGCTCCCCGGCGTCCTTGCCGACCTTCGCCGGATCGTGGACGAGTACGGCGGTGAGCTTCAGCGCCGGATGGGCGTCGACGGCCCGGATTGCCGCACGGCCGACGTTGCCCGTGCCCCACACCACTGTGGCGATCATGGCCTGAGCTTTCGCCGGTCCTCGTGAGCGCCGATAGGAAATCGTTCCGGTCAGCGGACCGCACGCGCGTTGGTAACATGACCAGCGCCCGAACGTCGTAATCGGAGGCCCGCGATGACGATCGACCCGAAGCCCCGCAGCCGCACGGTGACCGACGGGATCGAGGCCGCGCCCGCGCGCGGCATGCTCCGCGCCGTCGGGATGGGCGACGGCGACTGGCGGAAACCGATCATCGGCGTCGCCAGCTCCTGGAACGAGATCACGCCGTGCAACCTGTCCCTGGACCGGCTCGCCCAGGCGGCCAAGGAAGGCGTGCACGCCGGCGGCGGCTACCCGCTGCAGTTCGGCACGATCTCGGTGTCCGACGGCATCTCCATGGGCCACGACGGCATGCACTTCTCGCTGGTCTCCCGCGAGGTCATCGCCGACTCGGTCGAGACGGTGATGCAGGCCGAGCGGCTCGACGGCTCGATCCTCCTGGCCGGCTGCGACAAGTCGCTGCCGGGCATGCTGATGGCCGCCGCGCGCCTCGACCTGGCGTCGGTGTTCCTCTACGCGGGCACGATCGCCCCCGGCTGGGTGAAGCTGACCGACGGCACCGAGAAGGACGTCACGCTGATCGACGCCTTCGAGGCGGTCGGCGCGTGCCGGGCGGGCCGGCTCGGGACCGGCGATCTGGACCGGATCGAACGGGCCATCTGCCCCGGTGAAGGCGCCTGCGGCGGGATGTACACCGCGAACACGATGGCGTCGGCGGCCGAAGCGATGGGGATGAGCATGCCGGGGTCGGCCGCGCCGCCGTCCGCGGACCGCCGCCGCGACCACTACGCCCACCTGTCCGGGGAAGCCGTCGTCGGCCTGCTGGAAAAGGGCATCACCGCGCGGGACATCCTGACGCGCGAGGCGTTCGAGAACGCCATCACCGTGGTCATGGCCCTCGGTGGTTCGACCAACGCCGTGCTGCACCTGCTGGCCATCGCGCACGAGGCGAAGGTCGAGCTGACCCTCGACGACTTCAACACCGTCGGCGACCGCGTCCCGCACCTGGGCGACCTCAAGCCGTTCGGCAAGTACGTCATGAACGACATCGACCGCCACGGCGGCATCCCGGTGCTGATGAAGGCGCTGCTCGACGAGGGGCTGATCCACGGCGACGCGCTGACCGTCACCGGCCGCACGGTGGCCGAGAACCTCGCCGAGCTCGACCCCGAACCGATCGACGGCGAGGTCCTGCGCACCCCGGCCAACCCGCTGCACCCCACCGGCGGCATCACCATCCTGCGCGGCTCGCTCGCCCCCGAGGGCGCGGTCGTGAAGTCCGCGGGCTTCGACACCGCCAACTTCGAGGGCCCGGCGCGCGTGTTCGAGCGCGAGCAGGAGGCGATGGCGGCGCTGAACGACGGCCGGATCGAGGCCGGCGACGTCGTCATCATCCGCTACGAAGGCCCCAAGGGTGGCCCGGGCATGCGCGAGATGCTCGCGATCACCGCGGCGATCAAGGGCGCCGGGCTCGGCAAGGACGTCCTGCTGCTGACCGACGGGCGGTTCTCCGGCGGCACCACCGGCCTGTGCATCGGCCACGTCGCGCCGGAAGCGGTCGACGGCGGCCCGATCGCCTTCGTCCGCACCGGCGACCGGATCGCCGTCGACATCAAGGCGCGCAGCATCGACCTGCTGGTCGACGCCGCCGAGCTGGCCCGCCGCCGGGAGGGCTGGGAGCCGCTGCCGAACAAGTTCACCGGCGGTGTCCTCGGCAAGTACGCGAAGCTGGTCGGGTCGTCGTCCTACGGAGCCGTCACGAGCTGAACGAGGGCGCGCTTGTCCACCTTGCCCACGTCGGTGAGCGGCAGCGCGTCCACGAAGTCCACGCCCGCCGGAACGTAGTGCTCCTGGCCGAAGGCTTCCCGCGCGTGCTGCCGGAGTTCTTCGGGGCTCACTTCGCCGTCGGCGACCACGACGGCGTGCAGCAGCTGCCCGTCGAGCCCCGGGACGCCGATGACGGCCGCGCTCCGCACGGCGGGGTGCGTCGCGAGGGCGTGTTCGACGACGGTCGACGGGACCTTCGTGCCGTGCTCGCCGACCACGACGACGTCGTCCGCGCGGTCGAGCAGGAAGAGGTAGCCCTCGTCGTCGAAGCGGCCGAGGTCGCCGGTGCGCAGCCAGCCCGCGCCGATCTCCGGCCCGCCGAGGTAACCGTCCATCATGGAGAGCCCGCGGACCTCGACTTCGCCGTCTCCGGTGATCCGCGCCTCCATGCCCGGCACGATCCGGCCGACCGAGCCGAGCCGGTCCGGCCGTCCGAGCAGCTCGGCGGCGGAGATGCTCGCGATCATCGGGGCCTCGGTGAGGCCGTAGCCCTGGCCGACGACCGGGCCGAAGACGTCGAGGGCCTGGGCGAGCCGGTGCGGCGGCAGCGGCGCGGCGCCGAGGGAGAGCGAACGGACGCTGCCGAGGTCGGTGCTCGTTCGCGCCGGGTGGTCGAGGAGCGCGGCCAGCCGCGGCGGGGTGAGCGAGAGCGTGTCGATCCGGTGCGCCTGAATCGCTTCGAGGACCGCTTCCGCGTCGAAGCCGTCGTGGACCACCACGGTGTCGTGCCGCAGCAGCGCGCCGAGCACGGTGGCGTTGCCGGTCATGTGCGTCATCGGGGCGACCAGCAGGGTGCGCCCCGGGCCGTCCGGTGACGGCGTGAAGATGTACGCCATGCCGTCGTAGATGCCGCTGTGGCGGATCAGCTTCGGGGTGCCGGTGGTGCCGCCGGTGGGGAACAGCAGGCGGACGGTGTCCGGCGGGTCCAGCGGCGCGGGTTCGCCGTCGAGGTCGTCGAGGGTGCGGACGTCGGTTCCGGGCCAGTCGGCCGGGCGGTCGGTGACGACGGTGGCGCCGCTCGCCGCGGCGAGCCGGTCCCGGGCCGGCGCCGAGGCCGGGACCATGAGCACGGTCGCGCCGCGCAGGAGCGCGGCGAGCTGGACGAGGACCGTCTCGGGCCGGTTGCGCAGGTCGACGGCGAGCGTTTCGACGGTGCCCAGCCCGCCGTGCAGGCGGCGCAGCCGGTCCCGTGCCTGGCGGTAGGTCATGACGCCGCCGGCGTGGAACAGGACGCGGTCACCGCCGTCGTCGAGGGCGGCGAGGACCTTCGTCAGGAAGAAGCTCACGCTCCCGGACGGTACTCAGTCCTGGTACGAAAGCTTCGCCAGTTCCTCGTCGAAGTCGAACCAGCCGGTCTCGCCGCCGGCCGGGATCACGTCGTAGGTCCGGTCGAGGAAGGCCGCGATCTCCTTCGCGGGCGCTTCGAGCACGGCGGCGCCGTCGGGGGAGCTCAGCTCCACGACGACCAGTGCGGGGTCGCCGGCGGGCCCGATCCGCACGTCGCCGTCGCCGCAGCGGGCGAGCAGGCCGTCGGCGAGCAGGTCCCGGCCGAAGAGCCAGCGGACCGCGCTCGGGCCCGCGTGCAGCACCACGGCGACCGCGTACGGGTCGCGGGTGTCGTACTCCAGCTCGGCCGGCACCGGCCGCGGTTCAGCCCCGAAGGTGCGGAGGGCGAAGTCGATGCCGGCGCTGGTCACGGTGTGCGGGTCGGCCATGGTGGCCCCTTTGCTACTCGTCGGTCGGGTCGATCCTGTTCCAGAGATAACCCATGGTGAGTTCAACGCCCAGCGATCCGAAAAACTTTCACACTCTGGGGTGATCAAGAAGTGTCCGAGGTCACCACTGGCGTGGCCTAACGGGCAACTTCCGCACTCAGCGTGATCGACGGTGACAGGAGTTCGGAGCCGTGCCGCCGCCGGATGGGTTCCGGCGCCGGAGTTGCGCCGTCCGGGTGGGAAAGAACTCCGGACACCAGTCCGGGTCGCCGTCCGGCCGCGAACCCTGCTCGGGAAGCCGAAGACACGGAGGGTGCCGGGCATGGGTGAGCGTGGGCGGTTGCGGCTGCAACCGGACGAGGCGCCGGCGCTCCTGCCGAGCGCCGAAGAGCTGCTCCAACGGGTGGCGGCGGGGGACGAACCGGCGTTCGCGTCGCTGTACGACCTCGTCGCCGGTCCGGTGCTCGGCCTGGCGACGCGCGTGCTGCGCAGTCACGCGCAGGCCGAAGAGGTGGCGCAGGAGGTGCTGGTGGAGGTGTGGCGCAAGGCCACGAGGTACGAGCCGGAGCGCGGGAGCGCGCTGTCGTGGGTGCTGACCATCGCCCACCGCCGGGCCGTGGACCGCGTGCGCTCGCACCAGGCCGGCGTCGACCGGGAGGAGCGGGCCGGCCTGATGGACGTGCGGCGGCCCTTCGACGAGGTCACCGAGTCCACTCTGGCCGGTTTGGAGCAGCAGCGGGTGCGGCAGTGCCTGTCCGCGCTGACCGACCTGCAACGCGAGTCGATCGTGCTGGCCTACTACAACGGCTACACCTACCCCGAGGTCGCCGAGGTGCTGAAGGTTGCGCCGGGCACGGTGAAGACCCGCATCCGCGACGGCCTGATCCGGCTGCGCGACTGCCTGGGAGTGGACCGATGACCGCCGAGCTGCACACGTTGACCGGGCCGTACGCCCTCGACGCGGTGTCCGATGTGGACCGCGCGGAGTTCGAACGCCACCTCGGGGAGTGCGCCGCCTGCCGCCAGGAGGTGGCGGAGCTGCGGGCGACCGGCGCGCGGCTCGCCGTGGCCGTGGCGGTGGACCCGCCGCCGGAGCTGAAGCCGGCGGTGCTCGCCGCCGTGGCCCGCACCCGCCAGCTGCCGCCCCGGGTGCCGGTGGTCCGCAAGCTCAGCCACGCGAAGACGTGGCAAGTGCGGTCCGCGCTCTTCGGCGCCGCCGCGGCGGCCGTGGTGGCGGTCGTCCTCGGCGTCGCCACGACACCGGCGCCCGTCACACCGGCTCCGGTCGACTCGGTGCTGAGTGCGCCGGACGCCGCCGCGATCCAGGGCGTCGGCGAGGGACACGCCACGCTCGTCGTCTCGCGCAGCCGGAACCAGGCCGTGCTGCTCGCGTCGGACCTGCCCGCGCTCGACGCCGGCCACGCCTACCAGGTGTGGCTCATCGGCACCGGGGGCGCGCGATCGGCCGGGCTGATGACGTCCGAGCGGTCGCAGCGGATGCTCGTGGCCGATCTCCCACCGGACGTCGACCGGATCGGCATCACCGTCGAACCCGCCGGCGGCTCGGCCGGCCCGACGACCCCCGCCGTCACCAGGATTTCCCTTGCGTAGCACCCGAACGGGAGCACCGATGCCGACACCCGAACCCCGCTTGCGCCGCCTGCCCGCCGCCCTGCTGGGCGTCCTGGCCCTGGCGACGGCCCTGGCCGCGGGCCACCTCGTCGCCGGGTTCGTCGGCGTCAACGCCTCGCCGTACCTCGCGGTCGGCAACGGCGCCATCGACCTCACGCCCGTGCAGCTCAAGGACTTCGCGGTCCGCACCTTCGGCACGTACGACAAGCTCGTGCTGCTGTCCGGGATGGCACTGGTCATGGTGCTCGTCTCGGCGGTGGCGGGACTCCTGTCCCGCCGCACGCCGGTGCCGGGGCTGGTGGTGATCACCGGGTTCGGGCTCGTCGGGCTCGTCGCGGTGTACGCCCGCCCCGACCTCGGCGCGACGGCGTTGCTCGCCCCGCTGGCGAGCCTGGTCGCCGGGGTGGCGACGTTCGCCTTCCTGCACCGGCTGGCCCGGCGTGACACCGCCCCGGACGCCAAGGCCGGTTCCTCGCGCCGGACGGTGCTGCTGGCCGGGGCCGGAGTCGTCGCCGGAGCCGGGGTCGCCGGCCTCGGTGGGCAGCTGCTGGCCGGCACCCGGGACGCGACGGCGTCGCGCGAAGCGGTCGGCCGGCTCGTCCCCGCCCGGACCGCGCCGATGATCCCGGCCGACGCCGACTTCGCGAAGCTGGGCACGCCGGAGTTCGTGACGCGCAACACGGGCTTCTACCGCGTGGACACGGCGTTGACCGTGCCCCAGGTGCGGACCGAGGACTGGAGCCTGCGGCTGCACGGCATGGTCGACCGCGAGGTGCGCTACCGCTACGGCGACCTCCGCAACCGGCCGCTGGTGGAACGCACCATCACCATGACCTGCGTCTCCAACGAGGTCGGCGGCACCTACGTGTCCACCGCGAACTTCATCGGCGTCGACCTGGCCGACCTGCTCGACGAGGCCGGGGTGCGTCCCGGCGCCGAGCAGCTCTATTCGTCCAGTGTGGACGGGTGGACGTCCGGCAGCCCGGTCGCCGCGGCGCTGGACCGGTCGCGCGGGGCCATGCTGGCCATCGGCATGAACGGCGAGCCGCTGCCGCTCGAGCACGGTTTCCCGGCCCGGCTGGTCATTCCCGGCTTGTACGGCTACGTGTCGGCGACGAAATGGGTGACCGATCTGGAGGTCACGACCTGGCGGGCGCGGCAAGCGTATTGGCTCAAACGGGGGTGGAGCCAGGAAGCGCCGATCAAGACACAATCACGCATCGATACGCCGAAGGGGTTTGAAACCGTTTCTTCCGGGAAGGTGCGGGTCGCCGGGATCGCCTGGGCGCAGCACACCGGGATCGAGAAGGTCGAGCTGCGCATGGACGACGGCCCGTGGCGCGAAGCCGTGCTGACGCAGGAAGTCAACGTGAGCACCTGGCGCATGTGGTGGCTCGAGTTCGACCTCGCGCCCGGTGGTCACCAGGTCGTCTGCCGGGCGACCGACAAAAGCGGGTACACGCAGACCGAAACGCGCGCCGGGACCGTCCCCGACGGGGCGACCGGGTGGCACAGCATCGCCTTCACGACGCGGTGACCTCAATCACCCGAATGGGGGCAAGCCGATTTCCCCGCAGGTTCGAATCAACAGCAAGAAGCAGTTCTCAGCCGCTAATTGGAGTGATTTTTGTGACCAAGCTCCGTGTCGCCGGAATCGGCCTCACCGCCGTCGCCGCCCTCTCGCTGACCGCGTGCAGCAGCAGCGACACCGCTTCGTCGGGCAGTTCCGCGAGCTCGATGGCACCGTCGTCGTCGATGGCGGCTCCCAGCCCCGTTGCCGCGGACGGCATGACCACCAACGCCGACGTGTTCGGCCCGGCCTGTTCGCAGCTGCCGCAGGGGTCCGCGCCCGGTTCGCTGGACTCGATGGGCCCGCAGCCGGTCGCCTCGGCCGCGTCGACGAACCCGCTGCTGACCAAGCTGGTGGCGGCCGTCAAGGCCACCAACCTGGTCGACACGCTCAACAGCCAGGAGGCCATCACGGTCTTCGCGCCGGCCGACCCCGCGTTCGCCGCGCTGGGTGACGCCAAGTTCAACGAGCTGGCCGGCAAGCCCGCCGAGCTGGCGCCGATCCTGCAGTACCACGTGGTCGGCAAGCGCTACGACGCCAAGGGCCTCGCCACCGCGGGTTCGGTCGACACCCTGAACACCGCCGGCGGTCCCGTGAAGATCGAGGGCACCGGCGACAACATGACGATCAACGGCGCGAAGATCCTCTGTGGCAACATCCCCACCAAGAACGCCACGGTCTTCGTGATCGACAAGGTGCTGACGCCGGGCACCAACAAGTAGTCAGGGGCGCCGGCCCAGTGCCGGGCCGAGCCGTTCCGCGATGTCGGTGAGGATCTGCACGTAGTCTTCGTGATCGAAGGTGAACGGCAGGGCGAAAGCCACCTCGTCGATCTCGCGGAACGCGGCGTGTTCGTGCAGGCGCCCGGCGATTTCCGCGGACGTGCCGACGAAGTCGGGGGAGAACAGCATGCGCGCGGGGCCCTGTGGCGCCGCGGTGCGTGGCAGCCGTTTTTCGGCGTAGGCCTCGTACTTCGCCCGCTGTTCCGGCGTCGCGCTGTCGGTCGGGATGACGACCAGGCCCTGTGAGATGCGTCCGGCCGGGTGGTGCTCGCGGAAGGTCCGGATGTGCGAAAGCTGGATCTCGGCGAAGTCCGTGCTCTCGCTTTCGGCCTTGACCACGCTGCTGGTCAGGAAGTTCATCCGGTGCCGTCCCGCCCACTCGGCCGAGCGCAGGCTCGCGCCGCCGTACCACAGGCGGTCGCCGAGCCCGGGCGACTGCGGCTGGACCCGGTCGGAGAACACCTCGAACCCGGCGGTGCCGCTGAACTCCGTCGCCGGCTCGCCGCGCACGAAGTCCAGCAGCCGTCGCATGCGGTCGTAGGAGAAGTCTTCGACGTCCGAGGTGTCCGGGTAGAGGGCGCCCTTGACCTCGTCGTAGCGCATCGGCGGCCCGACGCTGAGGCCCGGGTTGAGCCGTCCGCCGGAGAGCAGGTCGACGGTGGCGAGGTCCTCGGCCAGCCGCAGCGGGTTCTCCCAGCCGAGCGGGATGACGGCGGTGCCGAGCTCGATCCGGCTGGTCCGCTGCGACGCGGCGGCCAGCACGGCGACCGGCGACGAGATGCCGTACTGGAGGTGCCGGTGGCGCACCCAGGCGCTGTCGAACCCGAGCCGCTCGCCCAGTTCGATGATCTCCAGCGTCGACTCGTGGCCCCGGCGCGGGTCCGCCGCGTCGAACAGGCCGATGGTCAGGAAGCCGAGCTTGCGCAGTGATCGCGACACAGGGCCGATTCTGCCCCCGGGAGAGCCGGGGACCGCGGGAGTTCCACCTGCTGGGCGATCGCCCGCCGGGGGCGACGTCGCCGTCAACCCCCGGCGGACCTTCCTAGCCGTTGTGCGGGCAGTTGCCGCGGTAGTCCGAGATGGACACGCTGGTGGCGGGGATCGGGCAGAGGAACTGCTCGTACCGCGTGTCGTCGTCGATGAACCGCTTGAGCCAGGACAGCGTGTACTTCGCGATCGTCGTGTTCGGTGAGTTCGGCGCGAAGTGACTGGCCCCGCGCAGTTCGAGGTACGCGCGGTCCAAGGTGGACGGAAGGCTCGTGTAGAACGGGATCGAGTGCGACGCCACCGGCGCGACGGTGTCCGACTGCGCCCCGACGACGAGCGTCGGCACCCGCAGCGTCGACCAGTTCTTGGTCAGGTCCCAGCCGGTCAGCGGCACCGCGGCCTGCAGTGACGGCCGTGAGCGCGCCGCTTCGAGGGTGCCGCCGCCGCCCATCGAGTGCCCCACGACGCCGAGCCTGCTGCTGTCGATGCGCGACCGTACCGAGCTCTGCTGCGTCAGGTAGTCCAGCGAGGCCAGCAGCTGCCTGCCCCGGCTGTCGGGCTGGTCGCTGGTGGTCAGCGTGTCGATGGTGAACACGACGAAGCCCTGCGACGCCAGCCGCGGGCCCAGCCAGGCGATGCTCGACTGGGTGGCGGTGAAGCCGGGCGCGATCGAGAGAGCGCCGAACGTGCCGGCGGTCGTGGTCGTCGGGTAGTAGATGGTGCCGCCGCCGAAGCCGGAGACGGCCGCCCGGGAGACCGTGACGGTGCTCGTCGCGAAGGAGCCGCGGGTGGCTTCGATGCTGGCGGTGGTGGGGTCGGGGCCCCGCTCGTAGGGGTTCGCGGCGGCAGGCGCCGGCGCGGCGACACCGGTGGTCAGCGCCAGTGCGGCCAGCACCACGCCGGCAGCCTTGGCGCGCCACCCACGGTGGCGGGAAACCTGCTCACTCGAGCCGGACGACGTCGGCGGGCTGGTGAGTGCGGACATGGATCGCTCTCTTTCCCCGGGCAGGCGAAAGCGGGCCCGGAAACGGGCGGGCGGACCGATGGAACGGTGCACGGCAACGGAAGCGTGCCGCGTGCGGGATGCGGGGTAACCGCTTTCCCGAGGCCTATGAAACACCTCGGCGAAATGTTCCACATCCTCCGTACGGGTGAGTAGGTGACAGACTGGGCGGTCGCTCAGTGAACGACGGCCGGGTCCAGCGCCCCGCGCACCAGGGTGTCCACCAGGGTCGTCGCGACGGTCAGGTCCACCGAGCGCGCAGCCAGGACGTCGGAGTAGAGGAACGATTCGCCGAGCCGGACCACCGCGAACGCCAGATCCGGCAGGCCGACCAGCGGGGTCAGCCCGGCCGCGTCGGCGTCGGCGCGGAAGAGGTCGACGTGCGCGTCGACCAGCACGGGCTGGACCGCACCGCGCGGATCGGTCAGCACGCGCAGGGCGACCCCCGGCTCCGCCTCGATCAGCTTGCGCATGCCGTCGCTCCCGGCGACTTCGCGGCGGTAGTCCTCCATGACCCACAGGCAGCGCAGCCGGCCGCCGGGCGCGCGGACCGCGTCGCCGTGCTCGGCGCGCCACCCGTCGAGCGCCCGCTGCCAGGTCCGGTCGGACAGCAGCCGCAGCCCGGCGCCCATCAGGTCCTCGCGGTTGCCGACGCGGCGGAAGAACGTGGTGCGCGAGATCCCCAGCTCGGCCGCCATCCGGCCGAGGTCGAGGCGGGTGCCGGCCATCAGCAGCCGCGCCGCGTGCCGGACGATGTCGTCGGTCGAGACGGTCACCGGCCCACCCTAACTTCGGGGGGTTCGGGTGGCGGAGCCCCGGCTCGGGGCGGAGCCGGATGTCACAGCTTCGCAGCACCGCAGGTGGCCGCCGGTTACCTTGAAGTGCGCGCGGTGCCCTCGGTTAGCGTGGTTCGCGTGCGCGTAGACATCTGGTCCGATCTGGTCTGTCCCTGGTGCTATCTCGGCAAACGCCGCTTCGAGCGGGCGGTGACCGAACTCGGCGTCGACGTCGAGGTGGTCCACCATTCGTTCCAGCTCGACCCGTCGTTCCCGCGCGGGACTTCGCGGCCGACGCGCGAGATCCTGGCCGAGAAGTACGGCCGGACACTGGCCGAAGCCGACGCGATGGAAGCGCAGATGGAAGAGCGCGCCGCCGCCGACGGCCTCGAGTACCACCTCGACGGCGTCCGGATGGGCAACACCGTCGACGGTCACCGCCTCGTGCACCTCGCCGCCGGCCGCGGGCTGGCCGACGCCGTCGTCGACCGGTTCTACCGCGCGCACTTCACCGAGCGGCGCTCGCTGTTCGACCGCGGCTCGCTGGTGGAGCTGGCCGCCGAAGCCGGCCTCGACGCCGCCGAGGCGCGAGCCGTGCTCGAGTCCGACGCCTATGAAGCCGAAGTGGCGGCGGACGGCGAACAGGCTCGCGCGCTCGGCGCGACCGGCGTGCCGTTCTTCGTGATCGACCAGCGGTTCGGCGTGGCGGGAGCCCAGTCGCCCGAGGTGTTCACGCAGGTGCTGCGGCGCGCGGCGGAGGTCAGCGACGGCGCCGCCGGGTGAACCGCGACCGGTCGGTGGCGACCCCGGCCAGGTGCAGGGCGACGCAGAGCAGCCCGGCGGTGGTGAGCGTCCCGGTCGTGATCACCGGGCCGAGCCCGAACCCGGCCAGCTCCATCAGGAGGGCGAGCCCGAAGAGCACGGCGGCGAGAATGGCGAGCATGACGGCCTCGTTTCCGTGGGTGGGGCCGAATGGTCCACACCACTACGACGTTCGCGGTGCCGGGCGTCCCGGCTTGGTGGCCGGTAATGCCCCCGGTCCCGCTTGCTGAAACGGACTTCCCGTCCCCGCCGAGGCAACGCCCGTGACTGGAGGCGTATCTCGCGTGACTGGAGGCGCATTTCGCGTGATTGGAGGCGTATCTCGCGTGATGCCGGCTCAATCGGGTTGGTCAGGGGGGTGGGGCGGTGCTGGAGCGGATCACCAGTTCGGTCGGGAGGGTCACCGGTTCGCCGGCTTCGGCGCCGGTCTCGATTTCGGCCAGGAGGGCCTCGACCGCGTGGCGGCCGACCGCCTCGAAGGACTGGCGGATCGTGGTGAGCGGGGGCCAGAAGTGGGCCGACTCCTCCATGTCGTCGAAGCCGACCACGCTCACCTCGGCCGGCACGGCGCGGCCCGTCTCGTGCAGCGCGCGCAGCAGGCCCAGCGCCATCTGGTCGTTCGCCACGAACACCGCCGTCACCGCCGGGTCCGCCGCCAGCCGCAGGCCCGCCTGGTAGCCGGACTCCGGGGACCAGTCGCCGGGGAAAACGGGGGGCACCACGCGGCCCGCCCGCTCCAAAGTGGCCTGCCACGACTTCCGGCGCCGCTCGGCGGAGTAGGACTGCGGCGGGCCCGCGATGTGCCAGACCGTTTCGTGCCCGAGGTCGAGCAGGTGCCCGGTGGCCCGGGCCGCGCCGTCGGCCTGGTCGTTGTCGACGACCGGGTAGTCGTAGCGGGCACTGGAGTCGATCACCACCACCGGCAGCCCGTGCGGCAGTTCGATTTCGCTTTGGTCAAGCTGGTGTTGCTCGATGAGGATGATGACGCCGTCGACGGCCTGCTCGTTCAGCGTGCTGAACGCCCCCGTCACCTCACCCTGCGTCGGTCGCGCCACCGGCATCAGGACGATCGAAAACCCTTCGGGGACGACCGCCGCCGCGATGGCGTCGAGCGTGCGGCTGTTGCCGAACGTCGGCAGCGCCGAGATGATCACGCCGATGCTGCGGAACCGGCCGTTGCGCAGGGCGCGGGCGGCGCTGTTGGGGCGGTAGCCGACCCGGCGCATCGCGGCGAGGACCCGTTCGCGCGTGGCGTCGTCGACGTTCGTCTTGCCGTTGGCGACCCGGGACACGGTCTGGCCCGACACGCCCGCCTCGCGGGCCACGTCCGCCATCGACGGCCCCCGCCGCCGGGTGCGGCCGGATGCGGACGACGTCGCTGTCTGGCGCGGCACGATCACTCCTTGGTGTCCTGGACATGTTTACGTCAACAAGTTACTCTGCGGCCGTCCCATGTTGACGTAAACATCTCGCCGGGTCCAGTGCCCGGCCGCATGACCACTCGGAGAGACGATGACGTCCACAGCGGCTCCGCCCGCCCCGGTGCCGGCTCGCCGGGCGCCCGCGGCCCGCCGGCCGCGGCGGAAATGGCGAGGCTGGCTCTTCGTCGCCCCGTTCATGCTGGTTTTCGCACTGACCTTCATCGCGCCGGTCGTGTATGCGTTCGTGCTGAGCCTCTTTCGCGACCAGGCCTTCTTCGGCGGCACGGTGTTCGTCGGCGCCGACAACTACGCGCAGGTGTTCGGCGACCCGAAGTTCTGGGAAGCGTTCCGGCGCGTGCTGGTGTTCCTCGCCGTGCAGGTGCCGATCATGCTGGTGCTCGCGCTGATCGCCGCGCTGGCGATCGACAGCGCCCGGCTGCACGCCGCCGGGTTCTTCCGGATCGTGATCTTCCTGCCGTACGCGGTCCCCGCCGTCGTCGCCGCGCTGATGTGGGGCTTCATCTACGGCGACCACTTCGGACTCGCGGCCGACCTGAACCACCTGCTCGGCACCGCGGTAGCGCCGTTGTCGCCGAGCTGGTTGCTCACGTCGATCGGCAACATCGTCACGTGGGAGTTCGTGGGTTACAACATGCTCATCTTCTACTCCGCGTTGAAGGTGATCCCCACGGAACTGTTCGAGGCGGCCGCGATCGACGGCGCCGGCACGTTCCGCACGATCGTGTCGGTCAAGCTCCCCGCGATCCGAGGCGCCATCGTGGTCGCGACGATCTTCTCGATCATCGGCAGCTTCCAGCTGTTCAACGAGCCGAACATCATGCGCAACCTGGTCCCGAACACGATCGGCACGTTCTACACGCCGAACATGTACGCCTACAACCTCTCCTTCAACGGGCAGCAGTACAACTACTCCGCCACCGTCGCGATCGTGATGGGCGTGATCACCGCGGTCATCGCCTACGTCGTGCAGCTGCGCGGCTCCCGGAAGGAGGTGTGACGTGGCCACGTCTTCGACGACACGGTTCTCGGTGACCAACCCCCGCAAGTCGCGGGTCCTCACCGGCTTCATGGCGCTGTACCTGCTCTACACCCTGGTTCCCCTGGTGTGGCTGGTGATCAACGCGAGCAAGACCCAGCCGGCCCTGTTCTCGACGTCGGGACTGTCCTTCGGCGGCACGTTCGCGCTGTTCGACAACATCGGCCAGACGTTCACGTACAACGGCGGGATCTTCTTCCGCTGGCTCGGGAACACCCTGCTGTACGTCGTGGTCGGGGCCGGTGGCGCGACGCTCCTCGCCACCGCGGCGGGGTACGGGCTGGCCAAGTACCGCTTCCCCGGCCGCCGCGCGGTGTTCGCCGTCGTCCTCGGGGCCGTGGCCGTGCCCCCGACGGCACTGGCCGTGCCGACGTTCCTGATGTTCAGCAAGCTCGGGCTGACCAACACGCCGTGGGCGGTCCTCATCCCGTCGCTGATCAGCCCGTTCGGCCTGTACCTGATCTGGGTCTACGCCGCCGACGCCATCCCCGACGAACTGCTGGAAGCGGCGCGGATCGACGGTGCGGGGGAGATCCGGATCTTCCTCACCGTGACACTGCGCCAGCTGGTCCCCGGGATCATCACGGTCGCGCTGTTCACGATGGTGCAGACGTGGAACAACTACTTCCTACCGCTGATCATGCTCAGCGAGCCCAAGTGGTACCCGCTGACCGTCGGGCTCAACCAGTGGAGCGCCCAGGCGAACGGCGCCGGCGCCCAGCCGATCTTCAACCTGGTGCTCACCGGGTCGTTGCTCACGATCATCCCCCTAGTCGTCGCTTTCCTGCTCATGCAACGGTTCTGGCAGTCCGGGCTGAGCGCCGGCAGCGTCAAGCAGTAAAGAAATCCGCCGTCACACCGCCGTGAAGGGACATTCGATGTCAAGATTCCGCACCCGCGCCAAGGTGGCCGCGGCCATCGCGCTGGCCGCCGCACTGGCGGTGGGCTGTTCGTCCGGGGGCGGCTCGTCCACCGCGCCCGCCGCCGCCACCGGCAACCAGGACTCCGTCGACGCCGCGCTGAAGGCCGGCGGGGAGATCACGTACTGGAGCTGGACGCCGTCGGCCAAGGACCAGGTGGCCGCGTTCCAGAAGGAATACCCGAACGTCAAGGTCAACTACGTCAACGCGGGCACCAACAAGGACGAGTACACCAAGCTGCAGAACGCGATCAAGGCCGGCTCGGGTGCCCCCGACGTCGCCCAGATCGAGTACTACGCCCTCCCGCAGTTCGCGCTCACCGATTCACTGGCCGACCTCAACCAGTTCGGATTCGGTTCGTTCGAGAAGGACTACAGCGCCTCGACGTGGGCGCAGGTCAAGAACGGCAACGGGGTCTACGGCCTGCCGCAGGACTCCGGCCCGATGGCGCTGTTCTACAACAAGGAAGTCTTCGACAAGAACGGCATCACCGTCCCGAAGACGTGGGACGAGTACCTCGCCGCGGCGAAGAAGCTGCACGCCGCCGACCCCACCAAGTACATGACTTCGGACACCGGTGACCCAGGTGCCGTGCTGAGCATGATCTGGCAGGCCGGTGGGCACCCGTTCACCGTCGACGGCCGGAACGTGAAGGTCAACTTCGGCGACGCGGGCACCAAGAAGTGGACCGCGATGTGGGACCAGATGATCCAGGGCAAGCTGCTCGCCCCGGTCAAGGAATGGTCCGACGACTGGTTCCGCGCCCTCGGTGACGGCACCATCTCCAGCCTGGTTACCGGCGCCTGGATGCCCGGCAACTTCATCTCCTCGGTGCCCGGTGGCGCCGGGAAGTGGGCTGTGGCGCCGGCGCCGACCTACGACGGGCAGAAGGCGGTCACCGCGGAGAACGGCGGCAGCGCCCAGTCCGTGGTCAAGCAGAGCAAGAACCCGGCGCTGGCCGCGGGGTTCGTGCGCTGGCTCAACCACGCCGGCGGCGTCCAGCCGTTCATCAAGAGCGGCGGCTTCCCGTCCACCACCGCCGACCTGACCTCGCCGGCGTTCGTCGACGAGGCCGTGCCGTACTTCGGCGGCCAGAAGATCAACCAGGTGCTGACCCAGGCGTCGAAGGACGTCGCCCCGGGCTGGACCTACCTGCCGTACCAGACCTACGCCAACAGCATCTTCAGCGACACCGCCGGCAAGGCCTACCTGAACGCCACCCCGCTCGACGCCGGGCTGGCGGCCTGGCAGCAGGCCATTGTGGACTACGGCAACCAGCAGGGCTTCACCGTCAGCGCGGGATGACCGGGTGATCGTCCACATCGAAGGCGACGCGGGCCAGGTCATCGGCCCGGTCCCGCGTCGCCTCTTCGGCTCGTTCGTCGAGCACATGGGCCGGTCCGTCTACACCGGACTGTACGAGCCGGACCACTCCACATCGGACGATCGCGGCTTCCGCGGCGACGTGCTGGAGCTGGTCCGGGAACTCGGCCCGACCGTGCTCCGGTACCCCGGTGGCAACTTCGTCTCCGGCTACCGCTGGGAAGACGGCGTCGGACCGGCCGAAACCCGGCCGGCCCGGCTCGACCCGGCCTGGCACAGCGTCGAGTCCAACCGCTTCGGCCTGCACGAATTCGTCGCGTGGGCCGAAGCCGCGGGTGCCGAGGTGATGTACGCCGTCAACCTCGGCACCCGCGGCATCCAGGAGGCCGCCGACGTCCTCGAGTACTGCAACCACGCCGGCGGGACGGAACTGAGCGAGCGGCGGCGCGCCAACGGCGCCGACCGCCCGTTCGGCTTCAAGCTGTGGTGCCTCGGCAACGAGATGGACGGCCCGTGGCAGATCGGCCACAAGACCGCCGACGAGTACGGCCGCCTGGCCGCCGAGACCGCCCGCCTCATGCGGATGATCGACCCCGATCTCGAGCTGGTCGTCGCGGGCAGCTCGCACGCCGACATGCCCACGTTCGGCTCGTGGGAGCGCACGGTGCTGCGCCACACCGCCGAGCTGGTCGACCACATCTCGCTGCACGCCTACTACCAGGAACTGCACGGCGACACCGACAGCTACCTCGCCAGCGGGGCCGCGCTGGACCGCTACATCCGCACGACGGCGGGGGTCATCGACGAAACCCTCGCCGAGCTGGGCCTCGACAAGAAGATCGGGATCAGCGTCGACGAGTGGAACGTCTGGGACCTGCGCCGCTGGAACGAGGTCGACCAGGCACGGCTCGCCGAAGGCGGCTGGCGGCACCACCCGCGGATCATCGAGGACACCTACACCGTCACCGACGCGGTCGTCGTCGGTTCGCTGCTGAGTTCCCTGCTGCGCAACGTGGACCGCGTCACCATGGCGAACCAGGCGCAGCTGGTGAACGTCATCGCCCCGATCCGCTCCGAGCCGGGCGGCCCGGCGTGGCGGCAGACGACGTTCCACCCGTTCCAGCGGGTGGCCACGCTGGCCGGCGGGTCGAGCCTGCGCTTGGCCGTCGAAGGGGAGACCCTGCGCACCGCGCAGCACGGCGAAGTCGACCTCGTCGACGCCGCCGCGACGGTCGAGGACTCCGGGCGCGGGGCGGTGTTCCTGACCAACCGCGCCACGGCGTCGCCGACCGAGGTGCGCATCCGGCTCCGCGGCGCGCGGTTCGGCGTGTACGCCGCCGAAACCCTGACCACACCGGACGGCGAGACGCGCCACGCCGTCAACACCGCCGACGCACAACCGGTCCGGCCGGTGCCGCTACCCGGCACCGCCGTGACGTCCGATCCCGGGGGGACCACCATCACCGTGACACTGCCACCGTTGTCCTGGAGCGTGCTCCAGCTGAGCCCGGAAGCGGGCCCGCATGCCTGAGTTCGCCATCGGGGAAACCGACTTCCTGCTCGACGGCCGCCCGTTCCGCATCCTGTCCGGTGCCCTGCACTACTTCCGGGTGCACCCGGACCTGTGGGCCGACCGGATCGACAAGGCCCGCCGGATGGGGCTCAACACCATCGAGACGTACGTGGCGTGGAACGCGCACGCCCCCGAGCCCGGCGCGTTCGACCTTTCCGGCGGGCTCGACCTCGACCGCTTCCTGCGGCTCGTCGCCGACGCCGGGATGTACGCGATCGTGCGGCCGGGCCCGTACATCTGCGCCGAGTGGGACAACGGCGGCCTGCCGGCGTGGCTGTTCCGCGATCCTTCGGTGGGGGTCCGCCGGTACGAGCCGAAGTACCTGGAGGCGGTGCGCGAGTACCTGACGAAGGTGTACGAGGTCGTCGTCCCGCACCAGATCGACCGTGGCGGCCCGGTGCTGCTGGTCCAGGTGGAGAACGAATACGGCGCGTTCGGCGACGACAAGCGGTACCTGAAAGCGCTTGCCGAGCACACGCGCGAGTCGGGCGTCACCGTGCCGCTGACCACAGTGGACCAGCCGACGCCGGAGATGCTGGCGGCCGGCAGCCTGGACGGGCTGCACCGCACCGCGTCGTTCGGTTCCGGCGCCGAAGCGCGGCTCGCGATCCTGCGCGCCCACCAGCCGACCGGGCCGCTGATGTGCAGCGAGTTCTGGAACGGCTGGTTCGACCACTGGGGCGCGCACCACCACACCACCTCGGCCGCGGACTCGGCGGCCGAACTCGACGCGCTGCTCGCCGCGGGCGCGTCGGTCAACCTGTACATGTTCCATGGCGGCACCAACTTCGGGCTCACCAACGGCGCCAACGACAAGGGCGTCTACCAGCCGCTGGTCACGTCCTACGACTACGACGCGCCGCTGGACGAAGCCGGCGACCCGACACCGAAGTACCACGCCTTCCGTGACGTGATCGCGCGCTACCACAAGGTGCCCGACACCGTCCCGCCGCCGGCGCGCCCCGCGCCCGCCCCGGCTTCGGTGCTGCGCGATCCGGTCCGGTTGCTCGACGCGCCGGAGCGCTGGGGAACCTGGGAGTTCCACGAAGAGCTCCCGGCGTTCGACGACCTCACGCCGATGCCGCAGCTCGCGCTGCTGCGGTGTGCCGTCGAGGGCGATCGGCCCGGCGTGCTGACCTTCGGCGAAGTCCGTGACCGCGCGACGGTGTTCTTCGACGGCGACCCCGTCGGCACGCTCTCCCGGGAGCACCACGACCGCGCCATCCCGCTGCCGCGTGCCCGCGGCGAGCTGCTGGTGCTGGTCGAGGACCAGGGCCGCGTCGACTACGGCCCGCGCATCGGCGAGGCGAAGGGCATCATCGGCGGGGCGTCGCTGCACGGCGAGCCGCTGACCGGCTGGGACGTCCTGCCGCTCGACCTGACCGCGGTGCCCTCGCTGCGCCCGGACACGCCGGCCGCCGTGTCCGGCCCGGTGGCCGGGCCCGTGGTGCTGCGCGCCGAAGTCGTCGTCGACGAACCCGCCGACCTCTTCCTCGACACCGGGGAGTGGGGCAAGGGCGTGGCCTGGCTCAACGGGTTCGCGCTCGGCCGGTACTGGCGGCGCGGCCCGCAACGGACGTTGTACGTGCCCCGCCCGGTGGTCCGGGCGGGCGGCAACGAACTCGTCGTGCTCGAACTCGGCACGATGCTCGACCCCGCGGCCCGGTTCGTGCCGCGGCCGCTGCTCGGCCACACCGAGGCCTGATCCAGTCCCCACCGCACCGAAGGGCAGATTCGACGATGAACCTGCGGCGTTTGCTCACCGTCCTTTGTGTACCCCTGATAGGCGGCGCGGTCGTTGCCGCACCGGCGGAAGCGGCCACGGCGGTGACCGTGAAGCCCGATCCGACCTACCGGCAGCAGCCGTTCGACGGCTGGGGCGCCAGCCTCGCGTGGATGGCCGAGGCGACCGGCGGCTACCCCGACGCCGTCCGCAACCGGCTGGCCGACCTGGTCTTCGGCCCCGACGGGCTGAACCTGAACATCGCCCGGTTCAACATCGGCGGCGGCAACGCCCCCGACGTCCCGGCGTACCTGCGCCCCGGCGCCGCGGTGCCGGGCTGGTGGAAGGCGCCGGCCGGCACCACCCGCGCCGACAAGGACTGGTGGACACCGGGCAACCCGGCCGAGTTCGACCCGAAGGCCGACCCGAACCAGCGCTGGTGGCTGGACAAGATCAAGAACCGCGTCACGAAGTGGGAGGCGTTCAGCAACTCGCCGCCGTACTTCCAGACCGCGTCCGGCTACGTCTCGGGCGGCTTCAACGCCACCGACGAACAGCTGCCGTCCGGCAAGATCGGCGATTTCACGGCGTACCTCGCGCAGGTGGTGCGCACCCTCGAACGCGCGCACGGCATCAAGTTCTCGTCCGTGAACCCGATGAACGAGCCCAACACGAACTACTGGAAGACCACGCTCGGCGCCGACGGCAACCCGACCGGCGGACGGCAGGAAGGCGCCCACATCGGGCCGTCGGTCCAGTCGCAGCTGATCCCCGCGATGGCCGCCGCGCTGAAGGGGAACGGGTCGCGGGCGATCGTCTCCGCGCCCGACGAGACCAACCCGGACATCTTCGCCACGGACGTGGCCGGTTGGTCGGCCGACGCCCGCGCGGCGGCGGGGCGGCTCAACGTGCACACCTACGGCACCGGCAACCGGCCGATCCCGCGGGACCTGGCCAAGGGCGCGGAAAAGCCGTTGTGGATGAGCGAGGTCGGCGGGAGCTGGCTGGACCGGCAGGACTTCACCGACATGGACCCCGGCCTCGGGATGGCCAAGCAGATCACCGACGACCTGCGCCTGCTCGAGCCGAGCGCGTGGGTCAGCTGGCAGCCGATCGAGGACTACAACAACATGAAGCCCGGCGGCGAGAGCGCGGCCGGGATGAACTGGGGCGAGATCCAGGTTCCGTTCGACTGCCCGAAGAACGCCACCCTGGCGACCTGCCAGATCAAGACGAACACCAAGTTCAACACGATGCGCAACTTCACCCACTACATCCAGCCGGGTGACCGGCTGGTGGGCGTGAACGACACCGCGTCGACGGCCGCGATGCGCGGCGAGGACCTGGCGACGGTCGTGCACACCAACGCCGGCACGGACGAGCAGGACGTCACGCTGGACCTGTCCGGCTTCCGGAACGTCCGGCCCGGCGCGTCGGTGACCCCGGTCGTCACCGACGTCACCGGGGCGCTGAAGCGGGGCAAGGCGGTGCGGGTGACCGCGGGCAAGGCGACGCTGCGGGTGCCGGCGCGCTCGGTGACGAGCTTCCTGGTCAACGGCGTCTCCTCGACGGCGGCGGGCACGGGCCTCGGCTCCGGCAAGCCGTTCACGTTCGCCGGCGTGCAGAGCGGCAAGTCGCTCTCGGCCGAAAACGGCTCGCTGGTCCAGCGCACGACGGACGCTTCGGCACCGGCGCAGCGCTGGACGCTCACCGACCGCACGGGCCGCAACGGCAGCCGCGACCGGTTCACCATCACCAACGTCGGCACGGGCCAGGTGCTCAGCACGTCCGGCGGGGCGGTGACAACGGCCACGGCGAACCCGTGCGACCCGGCGGCCCAGTGGACGTTGTCCACCACCGGTGACGGCACCTGGACGTTCGTGAACGCGGCGAGCGGCCAGCTGCTCGACGTCGTCGGCGAGTCCCGGGACGACGGCGCGCGGATCGGCCTCTACAAGCCGACGAACGGGCCGAACCAGCGCTGGCAGGCCATCGCCGGCTGATCTCGTCGCTTCGTGAAGGCCACCTCGAGGAAGGTCAAGTTCCTCGAGGTGGCCTTCACGGCGTTCAGGCGGGTTTGAGCGGGTCGTGGCCCATCGACATCAGCCGGTGCCGCCAGTGGACCTCGCCGGCGGTCGGCTCGAGGTCGTCGCGGCGCTGGGCGTGCACCCGGTCGACGACCTTGCGCATCACGTCCGCGTCGCGGGAGTCCACGTCGGATCTGCGCTTGCGCAGGATCGCCAGCACCTGGTGACCCGTCGGCGGGCCCGCCTCGTCGGGGAGCGGCTCGGACTCCGGGCCCGCGTCGCGCGTGCGCAGCCACTCCGCCAGCTCCCGGGACGTCATGTTCACCACGCGGTGGAACTCGGTCCACAGTTCGTCGTCAACAGCCGGATCGTCCATCGTCGTCGGCTACCCGGCGCGGCCGACGGCAAACCGGAGCGTGCGGCCGGTAGAGTTCACCCGGACCCGTTGAAACGCCAGCGGTGGTCTCTGTTGACGCTGCTGGCGAGCTCTGCCCGTGCTCGCCGCTTGACGCATGGGAGGGGTGGGGCTGTGCCGACCACTGGCGACGGCATGGCGGAGCGGGTCGACGAGCTGAACGCCGTGCTGGCCGATCTCGTCGGGGTCCTCGAATCGATGTCGGACACCCCGGGTCTGCTGGACGCGGTCTGCGGCGAAGCGGTCCGGGTGGTCCCGGACGCCGATCTGGCCAGCATCATGGTGGTCCGCGACGGCGTGACGCAGACCGCGGCCTTCACCGACGAGCGCGCCCGGCGCGTCGACGACGTCCAGTACGCCGCGGGCGACGGTCCCGGCCTGCTCGCGGCGCTGACCGGCGAGGTCGTGCGGGTGGCGGTCGGCGAAACGGGCGATCAGTGGCCCGAGTTCGTCGCCGCGGCCAACGAACTCGGCGTGGGCAGCTACCTGGCCGTGCCGCTGCGGGTGGACGACACCCTCGTCGGCGCGATCACGCTGTTCGGGTTCGAGAGCCACGGCTACCACGAGTTCGACACGAAGGTGTTGCGGCTGTTCACGTTGTGCGTGGAGACCGTGCTGCGGCTGACCCGCCGCTACCGCGAGGCCCGCAGGCTCGCCGACGAGCTCCGCAACGCGATGGAGACGCGCGCGGTGATCGAGCAGGCCAAGGGCATGTTGATGCTGATCCACCGGGTGACCGAGGACGCGGCGATGCACCGGCTGATCGTCGAGTCCCAGCACACGAACATCAAGCTCCGCGACGTCGCGGCGCGCTTCACGAGAAGGATGAGTTCGGCCGAGGGCGGCTCGGCTCAGCACTGACCAACGTCCCCGAAGCCCGCCCGGCACGGTGCCGGGCGGCTTCGGGGACGAGTACCGCTCGGCACTTCGAAGAGGCAGGGTTGCCGGGGCGGGGCGCGGGTAACCGGCTCCGATGCGCATCGTGGTGACCGGAGCGACGGGGAACATCGGGACCGGGGTCGTCCGCGCGTTGAGCGCCGACCCGCAGGTCGAAGCCATCGTCGGGCTCGCCCGGCGGACGGCGGGCCGTCCGCCGGAGAAGGCGGAGTACGTCCGGGCCGACGTCGAAGCGGACGATCTCGTGGCGCACTTCCGCGGCGCCGACGCGGTCGTGCACCTGGCCTGGCTGTTCCAGCCCACGCACCGCCCGGAACGGACCTGGCGCGCGAACGTGCTCGGGTCGCTGCGGGTGTTCGACGCGGTGGCCGCGGCCGGCGTGCCCAAGCTCGTCCACGCCTCGTCCGTCGGCGCGTATTCGCCGCGGGTGGACGACGAGCCGGTGACCGAGGACTGGCCGACGCACGGCTGGCCCGGCGCGGCGTACACGCGGGAGAAGTCCTACCTGGAGCGGTATCTCGATGCGTTCGAGCACCGCCACCCGAAGCTCGACGTCGTCCGGCTGCGGCCGGGGTTCGTCTTCCAGCGCAGTGCCGCGACCGAACAGCGCCGGCTGTTCGCCGGGCCATTCCTGCCGGGGTCGCTGGTGCGGCCGGGACTGATCCCGGTCGTGCCCGACGTCCCCGGGCTGCGGGCCCAGGTGGTGCACACGGAGGACCTTGCCGACGCCGTCCGCCGGGTGGTGACGCGCCCGGTGCGCGGGGCGTTCAACATCGCGACCAGCCCCGTCGTGGACCCGCGGTTCGTCGCCGGCCTGCTGGGGGCGCGCACGGTGCCGGTGCCGGCCGCCGCGGTCCGGGCCGCGGTCGCCGCGGCCTGGCGGGTGCACGCCGTGCCCGCGTCACCGGGGCTCTTCGACGCGGTCATGCACCTGCCGCTGCTGGACACGGCCCGCGCGGAGGCCGAACTGGACTGGCAGCCGCGGCACGACGCCGCGTCGACGGTGCGGGAGTTCCTCGCCGGCCTGCGTGCCGGTGCCGGCGCGGACACGGCACCGCTGGCCGCGGACCGCCACCGGCTGCACGAGATCTCCACGGGGGTCGGCCGCCGTCCGTGACGCGGGCCGGGCCCCGCCCGGACCTCAGTGGCCCTGCTTCTCCGGCTCCGGGTACTGGCCGCGGGCCCGGTCGGCCGCCGTCGTCGCGATGCCCGCGGCGATCATCGCCAGGCCGAGGGCCAGGTGCAGCCAGTCGTCGGCGTTGTCGAGCGGGAGGAAGTTGGCCGCGCTGTCGCGGTCCATCGCCAGGCCGAACACCCACAGCAGGACGTACACGCCGCCGCCGAGCATCAGGAACGCCCGCGAACCGCCGTTGCCGCGGGCGGCCAGCACACCCAGCACCCCGAACAGCAGGTGGACCAGGTTGTGCAGCACGGACACGGTGAACACGCCGAACAGCTGCGCCCCCGACTCGTGGCCGGCGAACCGCAGGGCCCCGTAGTCCACGGTGATCCCCGGCACGAACCCCAGGACGCCCACGAGCAGGAACGCGACCCCGAACACCATGGCGGCGGCCCGGGCCGTGCTCCGCCGAACTTCCACTTCGGTCATGCCGGCGGGCTACCCGGGGTCCGGGAGGATAACCGACCCGCGGTGCGGAACCCGGGTCAGGCGAGTTCGGCCGAAACGACCGACGGCAGGTCGCGCAGCCGGTCGAGCAGGGGTGCGGTCTCGTCGGTGGCCAGCAGGACGGCGCAGACCATGCTGCTTTCGCGGACGCCGTCCTTGATGTCGACCGACAGCTCGTGGACGAGGTGGCCGTCCAGCGCGCGGACCAGGGCCGGGATCTCGTCGGCACCGCCGACGAAGTAGGTGGCGATGCGGCGTCGCAGCAGCATGGCCGAGCGGGGCGCGGAAACGGCGAAAGAGGTGGACATGGCGGATCTCCCGGAGAAAGAAGGAATGAGATCGGGGCCAGGTCCCGGAAAACGGGCGATCGACGACGCTGCGCGCCGGCGACCTGGGTTCAGCCGGCGCGCCGGGTTACGAGTCGCGAGGACGACATCAGGCGCTGCACGGCGACAGGCTAACACGACCCCCGGCGGCGCGGGCGGCACGGCCGAGCATGCACCACGGGCGACCTGCACGGCCGGGCAGGCAGCGCGGCCGAGCTGACCGACATCGCGGCCGGTCAGCTCGCCCGGATGATCCCGAGGCCGAGCGGGGTGATCTCGTGGATCTGCGACTTGCCCGACCGGGCGCTGCTGATCAGCCCGCTCGCCCGCAGGACCGATGCGTGCTGGCTCGCCGTCGCCGGGGAGATGCCGGTCAGTTCCGCCAGCTCGCTCGTGTTGCACCGGGTCGTCGCGATCGTCACGAGCACCCGGGCCCGCGTCTGGCCGAGCAGCGCGGCGAGCGACGGGCCGGGCTCGGCGTCGCTGTCGAAGCGCGGATGGCTGATCGAATAGACCAGCGCCGGCGGGAGGGCGGGGTCCTTGTAGGTGGTCGGCATGCCGTGCGCGAAGAACGCCGGGATCAGCCGGAGCCCGCGGCCGTTCAGGTGCAGCTCCTGCTCGATCGGGAACCGCACCCGCAGCACCGGCGGGGACCACGTGACCTCGGGGTGCAGCGTCGAGAGCAGCAGCTGCGGCCCGCCCCGGTCCAGGTTGGCCTGCAGCCGCTGGCGATCGCGGGCGACCGCGCGACGGACCGTCGCCCAGTCCGGGGCGACGCACTGGCGGTAGTAGTCGTGCAGCGCCGTGCCGAGCCGCCGCAGTTCCCGCGGTTCGCCGTCGCCGACGCGGCGCAGCCACGCCGGGACGTGGGTGCCCTGCGCCGTGAGCTCGGCGACGTCGGTGGCCAGCGTGTGCTGCGGCGTCTCGAGCACCGCCGAGATCCCCTCGCCGATCGTGCGGGCGCCGGCCGGGGTGAGGAAGTCCGGGCAGTAGCCGTACGGCGGGACGGCGGACATCAGCAGCCGTCCGGACTGGGGGACCGCGGAGCGTGACCCGCGCCGCCAGCGGCCGAAGTACGGCTCCCCCTCCGGCCGCCGGATCCGGTAGCTGCTCATCAGCAGCTCCCACATCGGCTCGGCGTCCTCGGCGATGGTCACCTTCGCCAGGTCCGCTTCCGTGAAGTGAACTTTCAACATCGCCCGCGCACCCCCTTCCGGGCCGAGGGTAACCGGCCCGGCCCGGGCTCACGTCAGTGCGGTCCCCGCCGGAAAATCACGGACCCGGCCCGGGTTTCCGCGTGCTTCGGACGGCTGCCTTCACCCTCTGCAAGGGTAAAAAGCCGGGCCGTGGCAGTTCACGCTGTGTAGCTGATGCGTACGGGGGAAACGGCCGGTGTTCCTTGACAACACCTCGGTCACCAGGGTTACGTCTCGGGCTGAATTCCGCGGAAAATGAACCAGAAATCGTTCTCGGGCCACCGGTACGAATCGAGCCACGCCACCGATGAAAGAAGACGAACCCTCGTCCCGCCGTTCCGTCGCTTCCTGGAATCCTGGAAGCTGGCGGTTGCGAACCAAGATCTCCGTTGTGCTGTTGCTGCCCGTCATGGTCGCCCTGTTGCTGGCGGGCGGACGGGTGCAGGCCGAACTCGGCCAGGCCGGCGCGCTCAGTGCCGTCCGCGACCAAATGCCGGTCGTGCAAGGGATTTCCGAACTCGCCGGGCTGGTCGACGACGAGATGATCCACGACGGCGGCGCCGCGCAGACCGCCGCGGTCGACGAGAAAGCCGCGATCGTCCGTCATGACGCCGCATTTTCCCAGCTCAACCCGGCGCTGTCGCGGTCATTGGAAGATCAGCTGGGTAAATTGGCCGACCTGCGCCAGCAGACCGGTTCACCGGCCGCGAAAACCGCGGCTTACCACGACTTCACCGTCGCGCTGAGCGAAGTGATCTCCGGTGTCGTCGGGCAGGCCGGAAATGGTGATCTCGGTGCTTTGGCCACCATCGCCGAATCACTGGTGCAGCTGAGGACCAGTCTCGCCGGTCAACAGGCGTCGGCCGCCCGCTCCGACGGCGCTTCGGCGGCGGCGGGCCAGCGCGCCGCGGCCGAAGAAACCGTGCTCACCGGGCAGATCCGGCGCGTGCTGCCCACTGGCGCTGCGGCCGCCCGGTTCGCCGCGGCGACCAGCACGGGCGCCGGGGACGTCGAGGCGAAGCGCGCGATGCTCGGCACCATCCTCGCCGAGCAGGTGAAAACGCTTTCGGACGCGGTCGGCGCGCAGACCAACACCGCCCGGTCCGACGCGCTGCGCGACGCCGCCCTCGTGCTCGCCTCCCTGCTCGGCGCCCTCGCCGTCGCCCTCGCCGTGGCCCGGTCGGTGGTCGCGCCGATCCGGCGGCTGCACGCGGCCGCGCTCGACACCGCGCGCCGCCGCCTGCCCGCCACGATCGAACGCATCCGCGAGGGCGACGAGGTCGACTGGCGGACGACCGCGTCGATCCCGGTCGACTCCGAAGAGGAGATCGGCCAGCTCGCCCGGGCCTTCGACGACATGCACCGGCAGGCGGTCCGCCTGGCCGTCGGCGAGCAGGCCGAGATGCGGATCCAGGTCAGCGAAATGTTCATGACGCTGTCCCGGCGCAGCCAGTCGCTGGTGGAGCTGCAACTGTCGGTGATCGAGGACCTCGAAGCCGACGAACAGGACCCGCAGCGGCTGGCCGAGCTGTTCCAGATCGACCACATCGCCACCCGGCTGCGGCGCAACGGCGAGAACCTCCAGGTCCTCGCCGGCGGCAAGCCGGTGCGGCGGGACGTCGGGCCGGTCGCGACGGTCGAGCTGCTGCGGGCCGCGACGTCGGAGGTGAAGGACTACCAGCGTGTCTCGCTCGGCAACGCGCCGCGCGGGTCGGTGCAGTCCGAAGCCGCGGCGGACGTCGTGCACATCCTCGCCGAGCTGCTGGAGAACGCCATCCGGTCGTCCCCGCCGGAGGAGCAGGTCGTGCTGACCGCCGACCGCGGCTTCGACGGCGGCCTGCTGATCGAGGTCGTCGACGTCGGGCTCGGCATGACCCGCGAAGACCTCGAAGCGGCGAACGCCCGGCTCGGCGCCGGGGCCGCGGTGAGCCCCGAGACCACTCGCCGGATGGGCCTGTTCGTGGTGAGCAGGCTCGCCGCGTCCCACGGGATCACCGTCCGGCTGCGGCCCACGACCACGCGGACCGCGAGCGCCGGCATCACCGCCAGCGTGCACGTCCCCGGGGTGCTGATCCTGGTCGACCTGCCGCCCCGGCAGCTGCCGCCCGGGCGGTCCCCGGCGATGAACGGCACCGCCCGGCACGAGCTCGAACCCCGGTGGCCCGCCGAAGAACCGCCGTCGGTGGCCGTGGTGGACCCGCCGACCCCGATCTTCGACCAGATGGTGTCGCACTGGTTCGCCGACACCCCGGCGAAAGCGGCCCCGGCCGGCACCTGGGCGACGCCGGCCGACCAGGTCCGCCAGGCCGCCGAAGCCGCGGTCGGCACCCTCGACGACGCCGAGTTCACCGACTCCGGGCTGCCGGCCCGGCAGCCCGGCGCGCAGCTCGCGCCCGGCTCGGTCGCCCCGCGCCCGCAGCAGCCACCGGACTCGTCCTTCCGCGACCCGGCCGCGGTGCGGAACAACCTTTCCCGGCACTACAGCGGCATGCGCGCGGCCCGCCACCGGGTCTCGGGCGAGCCGGACGCGGAGCAGCGATGAGCACCCGGCAGGAAGGAGCGAAAGTGGCCGAGGGGTCCCGGAACTGGCTGGTGTCGGCGTTCACCCAGGAGGTGCCCGGCGTCGCGCACGCCGCGCTCGTCTCGGCGGACGGGCTGCTCGTGGCGTCCGACGAAGCCCTGCCCCGCGACCGCGCCGACCAGCTCTCGGCGATCGCGTCCGGCCTCTCCAGCCTCGCGCTCGGCACCGCCGACCTGTTCACCGCGGGGCGAGTGGTGCAGTCGGTGATCGAGATGGAGCAGGGCTTCCTGCTCCTGATGAACGTCGGCGACGGCTCGAACCTGGTGGTGCTGGCGAACCCGGGCTGCGACATCGGTCTGGTGGGCTACGAGATGACGTTGCTGGTGGACCGGGTCGGGAAGGTGGTCGAGACCCCGGCGCGGCCGGCGGCCTCCCCGGGAGCGGCCCGGTGACCGAAGGCCGGCGACGCGAAGGCGGGCGGCACGCGGCGTCGCTGGCCCGCCCCTACGCGTGGACCGCCGGTCGCACCCGGCCGACGGTCGACCTGGCGGTGGAAGCCCTCGTGGAGACGACGGCGGAGGGCCGCACGGCGCCCTTCAGCCCGACCAACCCCCTGGCGGTGGTGACGCAGCTGTGCCTGCACCAGCGGTCGGTGGCGGAGGTCGCCGCCCACCTGGGCGTGCCGCTCGGCGTGGCCAGGGTGCTCATCGGCGACCTGCTCAGCGCCGGCCAGGTGTCGATCCGCGACACGCTCACCGCGGACGCCTCCTGGGACGACCGGAACGACCTGCTCGAAAGGGTCCTCAGTGGACTACGTGCGCTCTGAAAGAGTTTCTCAAAGCGGTGCTTCCCCCAGCAGCCGGATCACCTCGGCGAAGATCGTCGTGGCCGGGGGGTTCGGGGCCGGCAAGACGACGTTCGTCGGTGCCGTCTCGGAAATCGCCCCGCTGCGGACCGAAGCCATCATGACGTCCGCGGGGGTCGGCGTCGACCGGACCGAAGCGGTGCCGGGGAAGTTCGCCACCACGGTCGCGATGGACTTCGGCAGGCTCACCCTCGCCGACGACCTGGTGCTCTACGTGTTCGGCACGCCCGGCCAGCACCGGTTCTGGTTCATGTGGGACGACCTCGTCTGCGGTGCGGTGGCGGCGATCGTCCTGGTGGACACGCGCCGGCTGGCGGACTGCTTCGCCTCGATCGACTTCTTCGAGTCCCGCGGCCTGCCTTTCCTGGTGGCCATCAACCAGTTCCAGGACACCCGCCAGCACGGGCCCGAGCAGGTGCGCGAGGCCCTCAAGATCCCGCCGGCGGTCGAGGTCGTCGCCTGCGACGCGCGCTCGCCGGAGTCGACGAAGCGGACCCTCATCGCCGCGGCCGAGCACGCGCTGGCCGAACACCACGCCCCCAGATCACGGAAAGCTTGAAGGAGTCCGAAATGCCCATGGACCACGAAGATTTCGCGATGGGCAACTGGCTCGTCGTGCTCGCCTACCTCACTTCGGTGGTGGGCTGCGCCCTCGGCCTCGCCTGCACGCTGCAGGCGAGGTCCACCGACAGCCCGCGGGCCCGGCTGACCTGGCTCGTGCTCGCGGCGGTGTCCATCGGCGGCGTCGGGATCTGGGTCATGCACTTCATCGCGATGCTCGGCTTTTCGACGCCCGGCCTGCCGGTGCGGTACGACATCCTGCGCACGGCGCTGTCGGCGGTCCTGTCGGTGGTGGCGGTGTTCTGCGGGCTGCTGGTGTTCGGCGTCCGCAACCGGTTCGCCTGGAAGCGGCTGCTGCTCGGCGGCCTGCTGACCGGCCTCGCGGTGAACGTCATGCACTACACGGGCATGTGGGCGGTGCAGATCAAGGGCACCATCGGCTACGACCCGACGCTGGTGGCGCTTTCGATGGTGATCGCGGTCGTCGCGGCGACGGCGGCGCTGTGGTTCACGGTCGGGCTGGACAAGCTCCTGCCCCGGCTGGCGGCGGGCCTGGTGATGGGCGCGGCGGTCACGGGCATGCACTACACGGGCATGGCGGCGGTGCGCGTGCACCTGGACCCGGCGGCGCCCGACCCGGCGGGCACGGAGGTGTTCTCGTTCCTGTTCCCGGTGTTCGTACTGGCGGCGCTGGCGATGGCGGTCCCGATCTGCGCGGTCCTGATGGCCACGTCGAGTTCGGAGGCGCCCCGGCACACGACGCTGGTCCCGTGACCGCTGCGGCCGGCGACTCATTCGCGACGCACGGGGATGGACACCGGGAAGCGGTCGGCGCTGAAGTGGACCAGGATCGCCGTCGCCGTCGCGCAGACGACGTCACCCGCCCTGAGCTCACCGGTCGCGTGGAGCTTGCGGCCGTCGCGGCGGACGAGACGGCCCTCCACGGTGAGCGGCACCGCGTACGGCGTCCCCTGGTGGTAGTCGACCGTCAGGGACGCCGTCATCCCCGGGAAGCCGGCCGCCGCGGTCGCGCGGCCCAGCACGTGGTCCAGGACCGCCGCCACCCAGCCGCCGTGCACGCGGCCGGGCGGGCCTTCGTGCGCGGCGCCGAGCAGGACGTCGGCGCACACCGACTCCGGTCCCACGCGCGCCCACGACAGCGGCGGTGCCAGGGGATTCCCCGGCCCTTCCACGGGGTTGTTGATGCTCAGGTGGCCTCCGCCGTCGAGGGCGGCCAGCAGCAACGGCGACGCACCGCCGGCCGCGCGCAGCGCCTCGGTGACCGCTTCGACCCGCTGAGCCGCGGCGACGAGATCGGCTTCGCCGTCGCGCACGCACACGGAAGCTTCGATCAGTTCGCGGATCCGGGAGCCGAGCAGCGCCCGCCCCGGCGGCACGCCGTCGACGACCGGAAACGGATTTTCGGACATCGCGCTCCCCGGGCCCGGAACTAGAACACGTTTCAGTCTAGCAGGAGGTGGTCACGTTCTTCGTCGTGCGCCGCCGGTCCGTCGTACCTTGTGGGCATGGCCAAAACCCGGAAGTTCGCCGAGCTGCTGCAGACGCAGATCCGCCACGAGTTCACTGCCGCCCAGCAGTACATCGCCCTGGCCGTCTGGTTCGACGCCCGCGATCTGCCGCGGCTGGCCAAGCGCTTCTACCGGCAGGCGATCGAGGAGCGGAACCACGCGCTGGCGATGGTGCGCTACCTGCTCGACCGCGGCGAGCCGGTGGCGATCCCCGGCACCGGCGACGTGTGCAACGACTTTTCGAGTGTGCACGAAGCGATCGAGCTGGCCCTGACCCAGGAACGCGAGGTCACCGCGGACATCGAGGCGATGGCGAACGTCGCGCGGGCCGAGGAGGACTACCTCGGCGAGCAGTTCGTGCACTGGTTCCTCAAGGAACAGGTGGAAGAGGTGGCGCAGATGGCCACGCTGCTCACCGTGGTCGAGCGGGCCGGCGGCAACCTGTTCGAGGTCGAGAACCACCTGTTCCGCGAAGGGGCCGCGGGGGCCGGGGACGCCCCGGCCATGCCGCCGATCGCGGGCGGGAGGCTGTGACGGCGGGAAGGACCGCCTGACCGGCTGCCTGCCCGGGTGGCGATCGGCCCGGGTGGTGCTCGCCTCGGCAGCTGCCCGCGGGGCGCCGCCGTCGACCGTTTCACCTGTTCGCGCGATCCTGCGGCGAAATCGGGTGGTCCGGCCGGACGTCGGCCTCGGTCGGGTTGCGGGCGTGCAACCATTTGCCGTCGGTCGGCCGCTTCTGGTCCACCTGGGCTAGCGCCGTGCCGCCAATGGGCGTAATGGTGAGGTTCTCGCCGGCGACGGGGCCGCGGAAGGTGGCAGCGATGGCGGAGCGGTTCGACTTCACCCTCGACCCGGTCGAAGCCGACGTCCTCGGCCAGGCGCTCGGCGTGCCCGCGCGGCTCTTTCCCCTCCGGTTCGGGGCCACGCCGGGGGATCGCGAGCGGCTGGCCGCGCTGGCGGACGACGTCGAGGCCGCGCTCGCCGGGCGGCGGCTGTCCGTGCGCGGCCGGCTCAACAGCCGTCTGCGCACGGCGTTTTCCCTGTTCGCCGGGCATCGGGTGCTGGTCGCCATCGCCGGGATCGACGGGCTCGGCGCAACCATCGCGGTGGTCGCGCTGACCGACGGGGCCCAGGCACTCGGCATCACGCAGCTCGCCGCGGACGACCGGCTCGAATTCTCACTGTTCTCGGACGAGGAGTTCGTCGACGTGCTGGCCGGCGTCCTGCCGTCGGTGGACGGGGCCTGCGGCCCGGACGTCTCCGTCGAGCGGCGGGCGAGCCCCCGGGTCTCGGCGATGCGGCGGCGGCGCCTGGCCGAAGCCGAGCACGACCGCGAGGAGACCGGCGCCTTCGACACCCTCGACGTCGGCCCGCGGCTCGGCCCCGGCGAGCCGCCGGAACCCGAGGCGGACGAGCTGGCCGGGCTGCTCGCGGGCACCCGGTTCGGCGGCGGGCAGATCGTGGTGACCGGCCGGGACCGCACCGGGCGCCGGGCGGCCGCGCCCACGCTCGGCTGGGTCGACACGGCGGTGGGCCGGTACCTGGTGCACGCGCAGGCCGGCCCGGACGGGGCCGTGTCGGCGCACTACGAACCCGCCGGCCGCCACGCCGTGGCCGACGCGATCGGACGGGCGGTGGCGCATGTCTACTGACGGTGGGTTCGCGGTCGGCGGCCAGGTCGGTGCCCAGCTGGCCGAGGCGCTCGACGCCGTCGCCGCGACGCTGGCGGCGGAAGCGGGCCGGTGGGCGGTGATCGGCGGGGCGCCGCCGCTCGGCGCGACCCCGGCCGGCCGGTTCACCGCCGCCCGGATGGCCGCCACCGCGACGGACGAGCGTGGCCTGCTCACCGCGCTCGAGCGGGCCCGGACGGCGTTCCCCGGGTACGTCGAGGCGATCGAGACGGCCGCGAAGAACTACGCCGGGCGCGAAGCGGCGACGCGCGACGCTCTCGGCCGCCTCGGCCCCGAGTCCTGAGCGGCGAGGCACACGGTGTCGGGGAAATCGCGGGAGCCGGACGGCGCGGGCACGTGGCACGGGGAGTTCCGGCGCACGCTGCTGCGGGCCCCGGACCCCGCACCGGCCGGCGCGGATGGCCTGGAGCTGCGGCCGTCGACGGGGGTGCCGGCGACGGTGTGGGAGAACGTTTCCCACGAGCAGATGACGACCGAGATCTCGACGAACGCGAACCCGGCGGCGGTCGCGGAGTCGGCGCGGGAATGGCTTCGCATCGGCGACGAGCTCCAGTTGCACGAGCGGGCGCTCACCCGCGCGATCGAGGACAGCCGGAGTGACTGGCAAGGCGCGGGCGGCGACGCGGTCCGCCGCCACCTGACGGCGGTCGCGCACTGGCTCGCCACCACGGCACGCGGCGCGCTCCAGACCGGACGGCAGCAGCAGCTCCACGCGCAGGCACTGGAGGAAGCACGCCGGCGCATGGCGGCCGACCCGCCGGTCGAGTTCTCACCGGAGGCGGCGAACGCGCGGCTGCAGGGCACCACCGACCCGGTCGAGTACGCACGCCGGCTGGCCGAGGACACGCGGACCCGGCAGGCCCAGGAGGCAGCGCACGCCGAGGCGGTGCGGATCATGACGGAGTTCGACCGGGCGCTGGCCCAGTCGGTGGTGACGCCGTTCTTCGCCGCGCCACCGGAATTGCCGGGGTCGGCTGTCCGGAGTGGACAGAAGGTGGCCGCGGTGACGCCGGGTTTGGTGCCGGCGGCTGCGGGCGGTTCCGGTCCCGTGTCGCCGGTCTCGCGGCCGGAGTTGCTGGTGGCGAGCGGGGCCGGCGGGGTGCCGCTGCCGGATGCGGCGGCCGTCGGTGCGGTCGGCGGGGTGGTACCGGTCTCGCGGTCGGATTCGAGGGTGGGTGGGGTTCCGCCGGTGCCGGATTCGACGGTGGCGGAAGGGGTTGGGTTGTTCACGCGGTCGGATACCGGGACGGGTGGGATTCCGCCGCTCCCGCAGGCGGGTCCGGCGGTGGACCGCGGGGTTCCGCCGCTGCCGGATTCGACGGTGGCGGGCGGGGCTGGGCCGTTCTCGCGGCCGGATCCGGTGGCGACGGGGGTTCCGCCGGTGCTTCAGCCGGATTCGACGGTGGCGGAGCGGGCTCGGCCGTTCTCGCGGTCGGATTCGGGGGCGGGTGGGATTCCGCCGTTGCCGCAGCAGGGTTCGGGGATGGACCGCGGGGTTCCGCCGCTGCCGGATTCGACTCTGCCGGATTCGCCGCTGCCTGAAGGACCTTCGCCGCTCCGGCAGCCGGATGGGGGGATCGGGGGCCGGATTCCGCCGTTCCCGCACTCCGACTCGACGGCCGCGAGCGGAGCCCGGTGGGTGCCGCCCATCCCGCCACCGGATCCGGCCCTCGCGGCCGCGGTTCCGCCGGAGCCGACCGCGGTGAGCGGAACCGGCGGCCCGGGCCGGGTGCCGCCGATTCCGCCGGTGGGGCCCACGATCAGCGGCGCCGGACCCGGCCGGGTACCTCCGCTCCTCCCGGGCGGCGCGGCTTCCGGCGGGCGAGGGGCCGGCCGCCGGGACGACGCTCTGCGGTCCGGCGGCCCGCGGGCACCGGAGCTGTCCGGGGCGGTCCCGGACAGCGCCCCCGCCGGCATCCCCGCGGTGCCCGGGCCGGCGGGCACCCCGGCCGGTCCGCAAGGCGCGCAGGCGTCGCCGACCGGTGTCCCGCGGGCCGGGGGCAAGCCGCCCGATGACCTGGAACACCGCGTCGCCGACTACCTCGAAGCGGATCCCGATCTCTTCGCCGCCGAACAGCCCGTCGTCCCGCCCACGCTCGGGGACTGGAAGAAGAACAAGGACTGGAGGAAGAAGCCGTGACGGGATTCGGAGTCGCCTCGGAGGAACTCACCGTGCACGCCGGCCACCTCGACGCGCTCGGCTCCCGGCTGGCGGACGTGACCGCCGCGGCCGGTGCCGCGTCGATGCCCGGCAACGCCTACGGCCTGCTCTGCTCGTTCCTGCCGCCCTTCGTCAATCCCGTGGAAGACAAGGGAAAAGAGGCGCTGGCCGCCACCGTCGAAGCCGTGCGGACCACCGCCGCGAACGTCCGCACCGCCGCCGCGAGCTACCAGCAGCGCGAGGACACCTCCGCCCAGCCCTTCCGCGGCTACCTCGTCTGAAAGGACCGAAGATGACCGGACCCGGCGTCATGGCGATGAACGGGAGCCCCGACGAGGCCCGCGCGCGGCTCGACCAGTGGGCCGCCGGCCTGACCGCCAAGGCCGAGAAGTACGAGTCGGTGGCGCGGCAGACCGGTGAGCTGCGCCTGAGCGCCAGCAGCGTGTCGAACTTCGTGCGGGTGACCGTCCGGGCCGACGGCAGCGTCACCGACCTCGAATTCGGGCCCAAGGCCCGCAGCGTCCCGATGCCCGAGCTGGCCGAGCTGATCCTCGGCACCATGCGCCGGGCCCAAGCCGGGATCGCCGGACGGGTCGGCGAGGTGCTGACCACCGAACTCGGCGACGCGGACCCGCAGACCCGGGAGCTGATGCTCGCCGAACTACGCGACCGGTTCCCCGATCCGGACGACGAACCGCCGCCGCCGCCGGACAGCGGTGACGACGAAGAAGCCACCTCGGACGACGAGCCGTGGTAACCCCCTGCCCCTTCGCGTGAGACGGACCCGGACGTGACCAACCCCGCGTTCAGCGGCGCATCGCTGCTGGAATCCGCCGGCGACCTCAAAGCCGCGATCGACAGCGGCGACTGGGCCGCCGGCGCCCTCGCCGCCACCAGTGCCGGGCTCGACGCGCTGGGCGCGGTGATGGACCCGTTCGGCACGATCCTCGCCCAGGGCGTCGGCTGGCTGATGGAACACGTGGGCCCGCTGAAGGAGGCACTGGACGCGCTCGCCGGGGACCCCGGCCAGATCTCCGCGCACGCCGAGACGTGGCAGTCGGTCGGGACCCAGCTGGCGGAGATCGGTACCGACCTGACCGCGATGGCCGCCGCCGACACCCCGAGCTGGACCGGTCCGGCCGCCGACGCCTACCGCGAGCGGACCGCCGACACGGTGAAGCTGCTCCTCGCGTCACAGAACGCCGCCGAGGGGGCCGCGGGCGGGGTGCGCGCCGCCGGGGAACTGGTGGCGGCGGTCCGCTCGCTGGTCCGCGACACCATCGCCGAGCTGGTCGGCCGCATGATCAGCTGGGCGCTGCAGGTCCTCGGCACCCTGGGCTTCGGCCTGACCTGGGTGGTGCCGCAGGTCACCCGCGCCGTCGCGTCGACCGCCACGAAGATCGCGAGCCTCACCGGCCGGGTGATCGACGCACTGCACAGGCTGATGCCGCTGCTGAAGCGGGCGGGCGACGTCTTCGGCGACGCGTCCACGGCGCTGCGGCGCGTCGACGGCGGATCGATCACGCCGTCGCGTGCGGTGGGCGACCTGCCGACGAGGCCCGGCGCCGTCGAGCAGCTGCCCGGCGACGGCGGTGCGGTCACCCCTGCCCACGCGAGCGGGGACCTGACGGCGGCCCCGGGCGGTGGTTCGACCACCCCGGCCCACGCGGGTGAGCCCCAGCCGGTGAGCCCCGGCTCCGCCACTCCGCCGAAACCGTCCACTCCGTCCACTTCGGACACCCCGTCCACCCCCGCCACCACCCCGGCCGCAAGCACACCGGCGACCAGACCCACGTCGGCCACCCGCTCACTGAGCGACCGCGGCCACCCCGCCGAACACGGCGTCCCGGTCGCCGACCGCACCCTCTGCGCCGACCCGATCGACGTCGCCACCGGCTGGGTCGTCCTGAGCCAGGACGACGCCGAGTTCGCCGGCGCCCTGCCGCTCGTGGTGTCGCGCACCCACCTCTCGGCGTACCGGTACGGCCGCCTCTTCGGGCCGTCCTGGGCGTCGACGCTCGACCAGCGCCTGGAAGCCGGGCCCGGCGGCCTGCACCTGGCGCTGGCCGACGGCACCCTGCTGACCTTCCCGGTGCCGGCAGGCGACACCCCGGTGGTCCCGGACAGCGGCCCGCGGCTGCGGCTGTGGCGGGACGCCGACGGGTACGTCGTCGGCGATCCGGCCACCGAACGGCTGCTGTTCTTCGGCGGGGGCGACGGGCGCACGATGCCGTTGCGCGCGCTCGGCGACGGGGACGGCAACCGCGTCGTGCTCGGCTTCGACGACGCCGGTCTGCCCGCCGAGCTGCGGCACTCCGGCGGTTACCGGCTGCTCATCGAGACTGAAAACGGCCTGGTCACCGCCCTGCGCCTGCCGGACGCGGAGGCCCCGCTGGCCCGCTACACCTACGACGCGCAGCGGCGGCTGACCGCGGTGACCGACGCCCGCGGCGTCCCGACGAAGTTCACCTACGACGCCGACGGCCGGATCGTCCGCTGGGAGGACTGCGCCGGCCGGTGGTACCGCTACGGCTTCGACGCCCTCGGCCGGTGCGTCCGCGCCGAAGGGGACGGCGGCCACCTGGACTGCACGCTGGAGTACGACCGGGAAGACCGCGTCACGCGGCTCACGAACTCGCTCGGCGCGACCACGACCTACCGGCTCGACGCCCGGCTGCGCGTGGTCGCCGAGACCGACCCGCTGGGCCGGACGTCCACAGTGGACCTCGACGGGTACGGCCGGGTGCTCGGCCGGACGGACGGGCTGGGCCGCACCACGACCTACGAGCTCGACGACGCGGGCAACGTCGTGCGCGTGACCAGACCGGACGGCGGTGCCGGCGTCTCCGAGTACGACGAGCACGGCCGTCCGGTGCTGCGCACGGGTCCCGACGGGGCGGTCTGGCGGCGGGAGTACGACCCGCGCGGCAAGCTGGTGCGCACCACCGATCCGCTGGGTGCGGTCACGGAGTACGGCTACGACGAAGCGGGCGGCATCGCCGCCGTCACCGACGCGCTCGGCGGCGTCACCCGGTTCGAGAACAACGCGGCGGGGCTGCCGGTCGCGGTGACCGACCCGCTCGGCGCCGTCACCCGCTACGAATACGACGGCTTCGGCCGGGTCACCACGGTCGCCGGCCCGCTCGGCGCGGTGACCAGGATGCGCTGGACGCCCGGCGGCGACCTGCGGGAACGGGTCGATCCGGACGGCGCCGCCTGGCGCTGGTCCGACATCGATCCGGGCACCGCCGAAGAGGCCGTCGACGCGCGGGGCCTGGTCAGCCGGACCGAGTTCGGCCCCTTCGACCTGCCGGTCGCCGAGGAGGGGCCGGGCGGGCACCGGCTCGAGTACACCTACGACACCGAACTGCGGCTCGTGGCGGTGACCGACGCCCACGGGCTGGCGTGGCGCTACACCTACGACGCCGCCGGGCAGCCGATCGCGGAAACCGACTTCAACGGCCGCACCACGCGCTACGGCTACGACGCCGCGGGGCAGCTCGTCCGGATCGACCGGGCCGACGGCGGGACCGTCCTGCTCGACCGCGACGTCCTGGGCCGGGTCGTCACCCGCCGCGCGGGATCCGACGTGGCCGTCTTCGCCTACGACGCCGCGGACCGGCTGATCTCGGCGCGCAACGACGCCGCCGAGGTCGTCTTCACGTACGACCCGCTCGGCCGGGTGGTGGCGGAGTCCGTCGACGGCCGCGTGGTGCACTCGGAGTACGACGCCCTCGGCCGCCGGACCGGCCGGCGGACGCCCGCGGGCGGGCACTCCACCTGCACCTACGACGCGGCGGGCCGCCCGGTCGCGCTGCGCACCGGCACCCGGGTCCTGCGGTTCACGCACGACCGGGGCGGCCGCGAGCTGTCCCGGCGGCTGGGGGAGGCGGAGCTGCGGCAGTGGTGGGACGCCCAGGACCGGCTGCTCGGACAGGCGGTGCGCGCCGGCGAGCGGACGACTCAGCGGCGCGAGTACACCTACCTGCCCGACGGCCACCTCGCGGCGGTCACCGACGCGCTGTCCGGGCCGCGCGCGCTCGAGGTCGACGTCGCCGGGCGGGTCCGCTCGGTGGCCGGCCCCGGGTGGCGGGAGGACTACGCCTACAGCGCCGCCGGCACCACCACGCACGCGGGCTGGCCCGCGGGGCCGGACGCCGCGGTCGGGCCGCGCCGGTACGAGGGCACGTTGCTGACCGCCGCCGGGGACACCGCCTACCGGCACGACGCACTCGGCCGCACGGTCGAGCGGCAGCGGCACGGCCGGATCTGGCGCTACCACTGGAACTCCGACGACCGGCTCACCGCGGTCGGCACCCCGGACGGGACCCAGTGGGTGTACCGCTACGACGCGCTCGGGCGCCGGGTCGCGAAGCTGCGGCTCGACGGCGGCGGCCGCGTCGCCGAGCGGATCGGCTTCACCTGGGACGGCACCGAACTGGCCGAAGAAACCCACGCCGGGATGACCGTCGGGTGGGACCGGGAGCCGGGGGCCGGGCGGCCGATCGCGCAGACCGAGCGGTGGGGAACCGGCGAGCGGTTCCACACGATCGTCACCGACCTGGTCGGCACTCCGGCCGAACTCGTCGACGAGGCGGGCGAGGTCGCCTGGCACCCGCGCAGCACGCTGTGGGGCAAGGTCGCCGACGAGCCGGGGCGCGCCTGGACCCCGCTGCGCTTCCCCGGCCAGTACCACGACCGGGAAACCGGGCTGCACTACAACTTCCACCGCTACTACGACCCGGAAACCGGCCGCTACCTGACGCACGACCCGCTCGGCCTCGGCCCGGCGCCGGACTCGCTGGCGTACGTGCCCAACCCGACGCGCCAGATCGACCCGCTCGGGCTCACCGGCGTCACGCCGTGCCAGGCGAGCGGGAGCGGCGGCGGCAAGCGGCCACCGCAGAGCAACCCCGGGCTGCCGCCCGGTTCGTCGGGGCCCCAGCCGGCGAAGCGGGCCAAGACCAGCTACGACGACGGCACGCACGGCGCGAAGGGCCGGGAGCAGAAGCGGCTCACGGAGCTGTTCGACAACGAGCTGAAAGCCCCGGGCGGTCCGGCGAAGAAGAAGATCAGCGGCGACACCCACCAGTCGGAACACCCGATCGGCTACGAGGTGCTCGGCCGCGGCAGTGACGCCAAGCGTGGGGCCGGGGAGCAGCAGAAACTGCTGGAAAACCACGCCCCGGCGTACCAGGAGGACCTGCGGTCGCACCGGGAGCACATCGGTACCGGCACCAGTTCCCGGATCGCGGAGTCCGGGTTCACCGCCCACTCCTACCGCAACTCCCAGCGCACCGCGCTGGAGGCGGGCGACCCGAACACGGCCCTCCAGCTCAACCAGCTCGGCTACGCCCACCAGCCGGCGTTCCACAGCGTGACCGGCAAGCTCGAGGGGAACGTCGCCGACAACTCCTACCACAACATGGTCGACAAATCGGTGGGCAAGGGCGTCACGTACGCGACGGGCAAGGGCGTCAACGACACCACTCCGCCGTTGAGCACGCACGACGCACGGGAGCTCCACGCGGCCCGCGAAGCCGCGCGCACGGGGAAGTTCCCGGACCACCGGACGTACGAGGAAGAGCTCGCGGAGATCCACCAGCGCGCCTACCGCGACCCGACGCCGAAGGACTGGGAGGCGCTCGAACGCGGCGGCTACGAGAAGCCGGTCTACGACTCCGACGACGACTGATCGTCCAGCAGCGGCAAGGCCGGCCGGAAACAGGCTCCCTCGCCGACGGCCGTCTCGAGCTCGACGTCGCCGCCGTGCGCCCGGGCCAGCGAACGCGCGATCGAGAGCCCCAAGCCCGCGTCGGCGCCCGGCGAACGCGCCCGGGAGCGGTCCGCGCGGTAGAAGCGGTCGAACACGCGGCCTGCCTGCTCGGCGGTCAAGCCCGGGCCCTCGTCCGCCACCTCGAGCACCGCGCGGCCCGCCACCGTGCCGCCGCCGACGGGGAGCTCGCGGTAGCGGCGGCCGCCGACGGTGACCGAACCCCGGGCCGGCGCGGCCAGGCCCACGATCATCTTCATGGTCGTGGACTTGCCGGCGCCGTTCGGGCCGAGGAACCCGGTCACCTGCCCGGGTTCGACGGTGAACGACAGGTCGTCCACCACGGTGTCGGGCCCGTACCGCTTGGTGAGGCCCTGTATCTCGATGGTCGTCATGCGGCGAGCGTGGCCCGCCGGCCTGGCCGGTTCCTGGTAGTTCTGGGAGAACCCGGTGAATCCGGCGGCCACGGCCCTCGCGGGGCGCCCGCTTCTCCGGAAATCGTGGCTTGCGGCCGGCGGCCTGAGCAGGCTGGAAGCGCTTCCAAGGTGCGAGCCGTGTCATCGATGGCGAGGTGACCGTCCACATCGGACGATCCATCATTGCCGCCCGTGACGGGTCCGTCATTGACCGTTGTCATCGGACAGCGCGAGGTTTAAGCTGTCGCCAACAAATGAATGTTATCGCTAACAGGACCAGCGAAAGTTTCGGAAACTCGTCGAATTTCGGAACCGATGGCGAAAGTTTCGGTCGCCACCGGCGTACTTCCGCCTGTCCCCAGGAGGTCTTGTGAAACCCCGGATCCGGTACCTGATGGCCATCGCCGCGGTGCTGCTGACCACCCTGCTGAACGTTCCCGCGGCGAACGCCGCCGCGCTGCCGGGCAGCTTCCGGTGGAGCTCCAGCGGGGTGTTGATCAGCCCGAAGTCCGACGCCAGTCACAGCATCGCCGGGATCAAGGACCCGACGGTCGTCTACTCGGGCGGCAAGTACCACGTGTTCGCCAGCACCGCGAACGCGGCGGGCTACAACCTCGTCTACCTCAATTTCTCCGACTGGTCCCAAGCCGGTTCGGCCACCCAGCACTACCTGGACAAAACCGCTATCGGCTCGGGCTACCGGGCGGCGCCGCAGGTCTTCTACTTCGCGCCACAGGGAAAGTGGTACCTCGTCTACCAGAACGGCAACGCCGCCTATTCCACCAACAGCGACATCTCGAACCCGAACGGCTGGAGCGCGCCGAAGAACTTCTACGGCGCGATGCCGGACATCATCAAGCAGAACATCGGGTCGGGGTACTGGGTCGACATGTGGGTCATCTGCGACTCCGCCAACTGCTACCTGTTCTCCTCCGACGACAACGGGCACCTGTACCGGTCGCAGACCACGGTGGCGAACTTCCCCAACGGCTTCGGCAACACGGTGATCGCGATGCGGGACTCGAACAAGAACAACCTGTTCGAAGCCAGCAACGTCTACAAGATCGCCGGCCAGAACCAGTACCTGCTGCTGGTCGAGGCGATCGGCTCGGACGGGCGCCGCTACTTCCGCTCCTGGACGTCGTCGAGCATCGCCGGCACCTGGAGCCCGCTGGCGGCCAGCGAAAGCAACCCCTTCGCCCGCGCGAACAACGTGACGTTCCCCGGTGGGCAGTGGTCGAAGGACATCAGCCACGGCGAGATGATCCGGTCGGGCAACGACCAGACGCTGCCGGTCAACCCGTGCCGGCTGCAGTACCTCTACCAGGGGAAGGACCCGAACGCGGGCGGCGACTACAACAGCCTGCCCTGGCGGCTCGGCCTGCTCACCCAGACGAACTCGACCTGCTGAGGAGAGGACGGCGATGAAGAGGTTCCTGGCCGCCGCAGCGGCCCTGGCGATCGCGTTCACCGGCCTGGCCGGTGTCGCGAACGCGGAATCGAACGGCGGTGTGCGGATCATGCCGCTGGGCGACTCGATCACCTACGGCACGGGCGTGCCTGGCGGGTACCGGATCGGCCTGTGGCAACGCCTGGCGGCGGGCCGCTACACCAACGACTTCGTCGGCTCGCAGTTCAACGGGCCCGGCAGTCTCTGGGACCACGACCACGAAGGGCACCCCGGCTGGCGCATCGACCAGATCGACGCGAACGTCACCGGCTGGCTGCGCACCTACAACCCCCGTTCGGTGCTGCTGCACATCGGCACCAACGACGTGCTGCAGAACTACAACGTCGCGGGCGCACCGGGGCGGCTGTCCACGCTGATCGACCACATCACCGCGGCGGCACCCGGCGCCGACGTCTTCGTCGCCCAGCTCATCCCGATCGGGTGGGCGAGCGGGGACGCCGCCGTGCGGACGTTCAACAACGCGCTGCCCGGGATCGTCCGGAACAAGGTGACCGCGGGCAAGCACGTGCACCTGGTGGACATGCACAGCGCAGTGACCGCCGCCGAACTCCCCGACGGCGTCCACCCGAACGCCGGCGGGTACGACAAGATGGCGGCCGTCTGGTACAACGCCCTGCGGTCGGTCCCGGGGAGCATCGGCAACCCGCGTACCGCCGTGGCCTCGGAGACGGGCGCCACCGAGGCGCTCGCCCCGGCGACCCTGGGTGCGGCGGCCGGGGCGACGGGCCGGACGTTCGGCGCCGCCGTCGCCAACGGCCACCTCGGGGAGGCCGCGTACACCACCACGCTGGACCGTGAGTTCACCGGCGTCACCCCCGAGAACGAGATGAAGTGGGACGCGACCGAGCCGTCGCGGGGAGCGTTCCGCTTCACCGGCGGCGACGCCATCGTCAGCCACGCCCAGAGCCACGGCCAGAAGGTCCGCGGCCACACGCTGGTGTGGCACAGCCAGCTGCCGGCCTGGGTGAGCGGCCTCGGCTCCGGCGCCGACCTGCTCGCGGCGATGCGCAGCCACATCGCCGGCGTGGCCGGGCACTACCGCGGGAAGATCGCCTACTGGGACGTCGTCAACGAGGCGTTCAACGAGGACGGCACCCGGCGCGCGTCGGTGTTCCAGCAGCGCATCGGCACCGGTTACCTCGAGGAGGCGTTCCGCGCCGCCCGCGCGGCCGACGGCTCCGCGAAGCTCTGCTACAACGACTACAACACCGACAACCAGAACGCCAAGAGCAACGGCGTCTACGCGATGGTGCGCGACTTCAAGGCCCGCGGCGTGCCCATCGACTGCGTCGGGTTCCAGGCGCACCTGTCGGCCGGGCAGAACCTGTCGACGCTGGCGGCCAACCTCCAGCGGTTCGCCGCCCTCGGCGTCGACGTGAACATCACCGAGCTCGACGTCGGCGGTTCCGGCGGCGCCCAGGCCACCACCTACGCCCAGGTCGTCCGGGCCTGCCTCGCGGTTTCGCGCTGCACGAGCCTCACCACGTGGGGCGTCACCGACAAGTACTCCTGGCGCAGCGGCAGCACGCCGCTGCTGTTCGACGGCAACTACGCCAAGAAGGCGGCCTACACCGCCACGTTCCAGGCTTTCATGCAGCTTTGAGGGAGAGACGATGAAACGCGTGCTGTGCGCCCTCGTGGCGCTGGTGCTCATGGCCATCGGCCTGGCCGCGCCCGCCCAGGCGGCCGCGCTGACCAAGGTGACCGGCTTCGGCACCAACCCGACGAACCTGAACATGTACGTCTACGTGCCCGACCGGGTCGCGGCCAAGCCGGCCATGCTGGTGCTCGTGCACTACTGCGGCGGCTCGGCGAGCTCGATCTTCGGCTGGAACGGCAAGGACTACGTCACCGCGGCCGACCGGTACGGGTACGTCATCGTGCTGCCGGAAGCGACCCGCAGCGAGAAGTGCTTCGACGTCTCGACGCCGAACGCCCTGCGGCGCAACGGCGGCGGCGACTCGACCGGGATCATGTCGATGGTCGCCTACGCCAAGTCCCGCTATCACGTCGATCCGGCGCGGGTCGTGGTCAGCGGGTTTTCCTCCGGGGCGATGATGACGAACGTGCTGGCCGCCCAGTACCCCGACGTGTTCTCGGCGGCTTCGGCGTTCTCCGGCGTGCCCGCCGGGTGCTTCGCCACCACGAACGGCTCGCTGTGGAACAGCACCTGCTCGGGCGGGAAGTCGATCAAGACCGCGCAGCAGTGGGGCGATCTGGCCCGGGCGATGTACCCGGGCTACACCGGCCGCTACCCGCGGATGCAGCTGTGGCACGGCACCACCGACACGACGCTGTCGTACCCGAACTTCGGTGAAGAGATCAAGCAGTGGACCAACCTGAACGGGTTGAGCCAGACACCGGCGTTCACCGACCACCCGCAGTCGTCGTGGACGCGGACCCGGTACGGCAACACCGGCACCCAGGCCACTGTGGAGGGTGTCAGCGTCGCCGGCGTCGGGCACCAGCTGCCGTTGACCGGCCAGCTGGCGTACGCGATTTCGTTCCTCGGGCTCGATCACTGAGAAACGGCGGAAGCGGCGCACCCCCAGTGCGCCGCTTCCGCCGTCTTTTTCAGTGGCAGAACGTGACTTCCGGGTAGCCCGGCCGATCGAGCACCGGCCGCGCTTCGCCCCGCAGGTGCTGGTCGAAGAAAGCGTTGACGTATTTCCGCGCGATTTCCTGGGTCCGCAGCGCGGTTGTCTTCGCGCCGTAGTCAACGCCCAATTCGTCGCCGACCAGGCCTACGTCGGTGAAGGACGCGTGTTGCGCGCCCCGCACCTCGGCCCAGCGCTTCCAGCCGGCGAGCTGCGCCCAGTCCCGTTCCCACGTCGGGTCGCCCGGCACGCAGGCGGTTTCCCCGAGCTGGTGGCCCAGGAACATGACCGGCCGCGACAGCCCGGGCGGGGTCAGCGCGACGTGGGTCGTGCCGTCGATGTCCATCCCGGCCTTGATCCGCGGATCCGCGACCATCGCCGGCAGGGTGCTCGCACCGCCGATGGAGTGCCCGGCCATGCCGATCCGGGAGGCGTCGAGCAGCGGCGCCCACTTCGAGTGCGTCAGCGAGTTCAGCACGAACGACACGTCGGCGGCCCGGCCGAGTTCCAGCTTCTCCCAGAACGCGTCATCGTGCGGGACGTCGCAGGACGCGCACCCGGCGAAGCGGCCGTCCGGGAAGCTCTGCCCGGCGTTCTCGTAGGTGTGGCCGACCACCGCGACGACGTTCCCGTGGCTCGCCAGGTCCTCGGCCAGCGCGCTCAGCGTGGCGCGGGGCTTGGTGTAGCCGGGCGACAGCACGATCAGCGGCAGCCCGCGGCCCTCCGGCCGGGCGTCGGCGACGGAGTTGGTCACCATCCCCGTGAGCAGGTCCGGTGCCACGTTCAGGCCGCTGTCCTTCAGCAACGCCGCGGACTCCGCCGGGGTCAGGTACTGCGTCTTCGGGCCCTTCGCCGAAGCAGTGGGATAGAAGAGGGAAACCATCAGTTCGCGGTAGGGCACCGAAGGCACCCACGGGTCGGGGCGCGAAGTGTCCTTCAGGTACACCGCCGTGCTGCCCACCGGCCGGTCGCCGGTCGGGGCGGGCAGGTAGGGCGTCGACGTCCGGGCGAAGGCGACCTCCGGGTACCGCGCCGACGGCTGGTCCAGCAGCGGCTGCGGCCGGCCGCGCAGGTGCTGGTCGAAGAACGCCCGGACGTACGCCGCGGTGATCGCCTGGCCGCGCACCGCCGGGGTGGTCGCCCCGAAGTCGAGGCCCAGCTGCTCGCCCACCAGGCCGAGGTCGGTGAACGACGGGTGCTGCATGCCGGCCACGGTGAGCCAGCGCTTCCAGCCCGTCAGCTGCTTCCAGTCGGCGTCCCAGGTGGCGGACTCGACCCCGGTGCCCGGGGCGTACAGGCTCTGCCGGCCCAAGAACAGGAACGGCCGGTCGAGGCCCGGGGCGAGCAGGGGATCGCTCTGCGTGCCGTCCACGTCGATCCCGGCCTTGATCCGGGGGTCGGTCACCATCGCGTTCACCGTGCTCGTGCCGCCGACGGAGTGCCCGGCCATGCCGATCCGGGAACTGTCGAGCAGCGGCGCCCACTTCGAGTGCGTCAGCGAGTCCAGCACGAACGACACGTCCTTCGCCCGGCCGCGCTGCAGCTTCTGCCAGAACTCGACGTTGTAGTTTCCGCAGGCCGCGCAGCCGGTGACCCGGCCGTCCGGGAAGGTGGTGGCCACGTTTTCGTAGGTGTGGTCGACCAGGACGACCAGGTAGCCGTGGCTCGCCAGGTCCTCGGACAGCGAGGTCAGCTCGGCGCGGGGCCGCTTGAAGCCGGGGGACAGGACGACGGCGGGCAGGCCGCGTCCGGCGGGCCGCGCGTCGACGACGGCGTCGGTGCGGACCGTGGTCAGCACCGATGGCGGGATACCGGTGATGCCGGCTTCGTCGAAGACGGCCTTCGCCTCGGCTTCGGACATGAACTGCTTCTTCGGCCCGTCGGCCGGAACCGCCGGGTAGAAGAGGGAAACCATCAGTTCGCGGTAGGGCACCGACGGCACCCACGGATCGGGCCGGGAAGTGTCCTTGAGGTACAGGGCGGTGGTGCCGACGGGCCGGTCGCCGGTCGGTTTCGCCAGCGTGAGCGCCGGAGCCGCGGACGCGGACGGCGACGCCAGCGCGAGGGTGAGGGCGGCGATGACCATGGTGCTCTTGATTCTCATCCGATGAAGGTCACTTCCGGGTAAGCGGGCGAGGGTGTGCTCAGCAGCGGCTGCGGGCGGCAGCGCAGGTTCAGGTCGAAGAAAGCGCTTACGTAGGTCCGCGTGATGGCGAGCGCGCGGTACGGGTCGATCGAGTCGCCGATGTCGACACCCAGCTGGCCGGCGAGCACGCCGAGGTCGGTGAACGACGAGTGCACCGTCCCGGAGACCATGAGCCAGCGCTTCCAGCCGGTCAGGTGGGTCCAGTCGGTTTCCCAGTCGTCGTAGGGACCCTCCGCGCCCGGGGTGTAGTCGTCCATGCTGCCCACGAACATGAACGGCCGGGACAGCCCGGACGCCGGGATCGGGACGTGGACACTGCCGTCGAGGTCGGCCCCGGCGCGGATCCGGGGATCGGCCAACATCGCCTGGGTGGTGACCGCGCCGCCCGCGGAGTGGCCGGTCATGCCGATGCGCCGCGGGTCGATCAGCGCGCCCCACCGCGAGCGCAGCAGCTCGTCCAGCACGAACGACGTGTCCTTCGTGCGGACCTGCGCGAACTTCTCCCAGAACCCGGCCTGTTCGTCGACTTCGCAGGCAGCGCAGCCGGTGACGTGGCCGTCGGGGAAGGTCGTGGCGCGGTTCTCGTAGGTGTGGTCGATCGCCGCCACGGCGTACCCGCGGCTGGCCAGCTCCTCGGCCAGCGCGGTGAGCGTGGCCCGCGGCTGGGTCCAGCCCGGGGACAGCACGACCAGCGGCAGGCTGTGCCACCGCCCGGCCGGCTTCGCGTCGACGACGGCGTTCGTCCGGACCGTGCTGAAGACGTCCAGCGGCAGGCCCGGGATGTTCTGCCGCTCGAGGTTGCGTTCCGACTCGAGCGGGGTCATGTACTGCTTCTTCGGCCCGTTCGCCGAGGTCGCCGGGTAGAAGACCGAGACCATCAGCTCCCGGTAGGGCACCGTGGGCACCCAGGGGTCGGGCCGCGAAGTGTCCTTAAGGGACAGTGTGGTGACGCCGACGGGCTGGTGACCGGTCGGGGCGGGCAGGTAGGGCGTCGTGGCCGCCGAGGCCGGCGACGCGGACAACGTGAGTGTGAGTGCGGTGGCTACCGCGAGAGTGCGCATGATTCCCCCAGTCGGAATCATCAGGACAGGTGGCGGAGACGACGGAAGCAGAACCAGGTGAGCAGGGCGGTCATGGCGAGGTAGAGCGCCAGCTCGAGCCACTGCAGCGGCCAGAACCGCGAACCCGGCTGGAAGGTCAGCCGCTGCTGGTAGCCGTGGGCACCCAGCTGGGCCATGCACGCTTCCATGGAGCCGTGCTCCGGCGGCCCCGCGCCCGGCCTCGGGGCGCAGGTCTGCACGAAGTCCGGCAGCGGGGCGGCCACGTTCCCGGCCGAGTCCACGGTTTCGTTCGCCAGCACCCACGCACCGGCCGGCTGCCGCATCCCGATCTCGGTGATCCCCTGGTCGTCGTTGCCGGTGATGTTCGTGATGTCCTTGCCGACGATCGCGACCGTTTCGGTCTGCGGCGGCAGCAGGTACGGGCGCACGAACGCCGGGACCAGGATCAGCACGGCGGCGAGCGTGGCGAGGGTGACGGCCATGGCGGCCACTGTGCGCTTCAGCAGCATCCCGACCGCGACACCGAGAGCGAGGGCGAAGGCCGCGTAGCCGATCGGGACGATGCCGCGGGCGCCGAACACCACCGGCATGATGCGCGAAAGCATCCCGCGATCGGTCTGCGTCGCCGCGAGCGCGTCGATCGGGCTCGCCCACCACGACACCGCCCAGCCGAGCAGCCCGGCCGCGACCATGGCGGCCAGCAGGCCGAACCCGAGCTTGGTGGTGAGCCACTGCTTGCGCGTGACGGTCTGGTTCCACACCAGGCTGTGCGTGCCGCTTTCCAGCTCACGGGTGATCATCGGCACGCCCCAGAAGACGCCGATCACCGCGGGCAGCAGGTAAAGCACCAGGATCGTGCCGGTGAAGAGGGTGTCCTGGTCGGAGAAGTTCGTGCGGCCGATCAGACCCGGCCCGGTGATCGCCAGCACCACGGCGATCGCGATCAGCCCGGCGAACACGGACAACGCGGGTATGCGGAACTGGCGCCAGGTCAGCCAGGTCATCGGAGGACCTCCAGGGCGGGGCGGGCGGCGGTGGGGTTGCTCATGTACTCGAGGACCAGGTCCTCCAGGCCGAGCTGCGCGACCGTCCACACGGGATCGAGGATCGGCGCCTCGGTGCGGACGAGGACGGTGGTCTGGCGGTCGGTGTGCTTCGCCGAGACGACGTGCTGGTCCGCCGGCAGCGTCTCGACGTCGCGGCGCGGCCCGGACAGCCGGTGGTGCGTGGCGAGCAGCGTCTCCACCTCGCCGATCACGCGGACCTGCGACGCCACCAGCACGACGAGGTGGTCGCAGACCCGCTCCAGGTCGTTGACCAGGTGCGAGGACATCACGACGGACAGCCCGTGCTCGGCGACGGCTTCCATGAGGTCCTGCAGGAACTCGCGGCGGGCCAGCGGGTCCAGCGCCGCCACCGGCTCGTCGAGCAGCAGCAGTTCGGGGCGTTTGGCGATGCCGATCGTGAGCGCCAGCTGGGCGCGCTGGCCGCCGGAGAGCTTGCCGGCGTGCTGCTTCGGGTCCAGGCCGAGCCGTTCGATGCGCTTTTCCGCAAGCGAGGCGTCCCAGCCCGGGTTGAGGTGGGCGCCGAGCCGCAGGTGCTCTTCGATGGACAGTCCACTGTAGACCGGTGTGTTCTGGGCGACGTACCCGACCTTGGCCAGCTGCTCCGGGCCGCTGCCCGGACGGCCGCCGCACACCTCGATCGTGCCCGCCGTCGGCTCCAGCATGCCGGCCGCGATGTTCAGCAGCGTCGACTTGCCGGCGCCGTTGGGCCCGACGAGCCCGGTGACGTGACCGGCCTCGATCTCCAGCGTGCAGCCGGTCAACGCCTGCTTGCGCCCGTACTTCTTGCCCAGTCCCTGGGCTTTCAGGACAGTCACGCTATGTCCTCTCTGGTGGAGTCGCGAAACGTGGACATCAACAAGGCTTCGATGCTCTCCTCGTCCAGCCCGGCCTTGCGGGCCTGGGAAAGCCAGCGGCGCAGGTCGCGCCGCAGCGGTCCGAGCGCGGCGAACGACGCGCCGCCGTTCAACGTCGCCGTCACGAACGTGCCGACGCCGGGCCGGGCCGAGACCAGGCCGTCGTGCTCCAGTTCGCGGTAGGCCTTCAGCACGGTGTTCGGGTTGATCGCGAGGCTCGCGACCACGTCCTTGACCTTCGGGAGCTGGTCTCCCTTGTTCAGCAGGCCGAGGCGCAGCGCGTGCCGCACCTGCTGGACCAGCTGCTGGTACGGCGACAGGCCGGACCTCGCGTCCAGGTGGAACTCGATCATGGGCAACTCCATTTATCTAGTTACCTAGCACTATAGCTAAGTAGGGCGGAGGGGGCCAGTGATCTTTTTCGGGCGCCGGAGCCAACCTCGCCGCGGGTGCGGCGTCTGTGGAGGCAAAGTGATCGTTTCTCTCCGAAGGGACTTTTCGTGCGTCGATTTTCTGGGGGAGGCATCGTTCGCGGCGTGGTCGTCGCGCTCGGTGTCTCGATGGCCGTCGCGGCTGGTCCCGCGGTCGCGTCCGCGGCACCGGCCTCCATTGACAAGGTGCCGACGCCGCAGCTGAGCTGGACCGACTGCGCCGACGGGTTCCAGTGCTCCAAGGCTTCCGTACCGCTCGACTACGACCGGCCGTCCGGCGCGAAGATCGACCTCGCGCTGATCAAGCTGCCCGCCACCGATCCCACGCACCGGATCGGCACCCTGTTCGTCAACTTCGGCGGCCCCGGCGCGTCCGGCCTGCAGCGGCTGCGGGAACGTGGAAAGTGGCCGTGGCTGTTCTCCGCCGAGCTGCGCGCGCGGTTCGACCTGGTCTCGTGGGATCCGCGCGGGATCGCCAACAGCACGGCGGTCCGGTGCTTCGACTCCCTGGCCGAGCAGCAGGACTTCTTCGGGTCGTTCCCGGAGATGCCGGGCGACGCGAGCGGCAACGCGGCCTTCTACGCCAAGTCGAAGGAGCTCGCCGACCGCTGCTCGGCGAAGGCAGGCCCGATCCTGGAGCACGTCTCCACGGCCAACACGGCCCGCGACCTGGAGATGCTGCGCCGCGCGGTCGGCGACCCGAAGCTGAACTACCACGGCATTTCCTACGGCACCCAGCTCGGGGCGACCTACGCCAACCTGTTCCCGAACCGGATCCGCGCGATGGTGTTCGACGGCACGATGGACTTCGCCGGCAACTCCACCGGCCAGAACGGCAACGGGAAGAGCGTGCCGCTGGACACCCGGCAGGACGTCGCGACCGGCATCGCGCAGACCTTCGAGCAGTTCCTGCGGCTGTGCACGGAAGCGGGCCCCAAGTGCGCGTTCTCTTCGGGTGACCCGAAGGCGAAGTGGGCGGCGCTCACGGCACGCGCCAAGCAGGCCCCGATCGTCAGCGACGGCGAGACGTGGACCTACTCCGGCATCATCAACGCGGCGGCCGACCTGTCCGACTCGCGGGGCTGGCCGGACATCGCCGCGCTGCTGCAGCGTCTCTACGACGCTCCGCCCGCCGCGGGCCTGCGTACCGCGGCCGCTGTCGCCGGTGAGCAGTACACCTCGAACCGGACCGAGTCGTTCAACGCCATCCAGTGCTCCGACAGCGACGTGCCCACCGACCCGGCGGTCTACAGCCGTTACGCCGAGTCGGAGGACCAGCGTGTCCCGTACTTCGGGCGGATCGCGGTGCTGGACATGATGAGCTGCGCGTACTGGAAGGCCAAGGACACCGACCGCTACACGGGCCCGTGGAACCGTCCGACGTCGGCGGAGATCCTCGTGCTGAACAACCACTACGACCCGTCCACGCCGCTGCCCGGCGCGCGTGACGGTGCGGCGGAACTGGCGCGGGCGCGGGTGTTCGTGACCGAGGGCTACGGGCACTCGTCGATGTACGTGCCGAGCACGTGCACCGAGAAGGTCAAGCGGGACTACCTGATCTCGGGGACCTTCCCGGCCGCGAGCCAGACCTGCACGATCGACGCCAGCCCGTTCGCGGGCTGATCTTGCCCGGGGCGGGCCTCGCCGGCGACGGTGAGGCCCGCCCCGACGAAGGCCGGCTTTTCGGGGGTCCGGGTGGCGGAGCCCCCGGTCCGAGGCGAAGCCTCGGATGGCGCTGCTTCTCGTGGGTGCTGCACCGAAGCCAGGCTGAGGATGTCGCGGCCGAACAGTGCCTGCGTCAGCCACACCGCGAGATCGACCGGCCGGAGGTGCTCGAATTCAAGACCCGCACCCTGGCCGGGCTGGGCGCCGAGCCCGCCGCCGACCGGCGGGTGGTGGCGGCCGACCTGCGCGAGGACTGGCCCGCCGCGCTGCGCACCGCCGGCTTCGACCCGGCGCGGCCGACCGCGTGGAGCGCCGAAGGCCTGCTGGGCTACCTGCCGCCCGGAGCGCAGGACCGCCTCCTGAACACCATCACCGGGCTCAGTGCGCCGGGCAGCCGGGTGGCCACCGAAAACCGGCCCACCCCGCGGCCGGGTGACGAGGACCGGACGAAGACAGGCCTGGACCGGATCTCCGGACGCTGGCGCGAGCAGAGCTTTGACACGGACCTGGCGAGGCTGCGCTATTACGGTGAACGCAACGAAGCGGCGCACTACCTGGCCGCCCGCGGCTGGGAGCTGACCGGGAGCACCGTCCCGGAGCTGCTCGCCGCCCACGGCCTCGCGCCCCTGGAGGACGACGACCTGCGCACGGGTGACGTGCGGTACGTCAGCGGCGTCCTCCCCCGGATGTCGCGCCCGGCTTGACAGCGGGGCCGCGCGTCTCGCAGTATGCGAACAAGTGTTCGATGATTGTTCTGGGTTCGCCTGTGGCTTCCTCACGCGGGTGTCTCCGGTACGAGTACGTGGTGCTGGAGGTGAGCGGCGGTGGCGGTACCGGAGGCGCTCACGGCCATCCCCGGGGTGCGCACGGCCGCGCAGCTGCGGGAGCCGGGCCAGGGTGAACTGCTGACGGTGCTGCCGGAGCTGGCCCAGCTGCTCCCCGACGGCGGGCTCCGGCGCGGCAGCACGATCGCGGTGCGCGGAGCGACGTCGCTGGTGCTGGCCCTCCTGGCGGCGGCGACCCGCAACGGTTCCTGGGCGGCGGTGACGGCCCTGCCGGAGCTGGGCCTGGCCGCGGCGGCGGAACTCGGCGTGGACCTCGAGCGCCTCGCGCTGGTGCCGCACCCGGGAGCGGAGCTGGTCGCGGTGCTCTCGGCGTTGGTGGACGGGTTCGACCTGGTGGTCCTCGGCTCGGCTGCGGTCCAGCCCCAGACGGCCCGCCGGCTGGCGGGCCGGGTCCGCAACCGGGGGACGGTCCTGCTGACGGCGGGGCCGTGGCCGGGAGCGGACCTGGAGTTGAAGGTGTCCCGCCGCCGCTGGCACGGCATCACCCAGGACGGCCACGGCCACTTGACCGCCCGCGACGTGGTGGCGACGAGCCGAGGCCGTGGTGCGGCGGCCCGGCCCTCATCGGTGGGGTTGTTGCTGCCGGGCCTGGAAGGAGCCCTCGCCGAGGGCGGCGGCGGCCTGCCGGGGCGGCGGCTGGTCGGGGTGGCCGGGTGAGGTGGGTGGTTTGCTGCCGGGGGCCGGGGCGGTCGGGGCTGCCGGGACCGGAGCGGCTTGCCGGAACGGCCGCTGGTCGGCGCGGCCGGCTGAGCTTCGTACGTCCGCGGCTGACCCCGGGGCTTCGGGCCGTCCGAGGTGCAGGGTGAACGCAGCCTCGAAGCCGGCGGAGCGCACCCCGGATCGGGTTTTTCCCGCGGAGCTCCCCTTTTCCGTCCGGCGGTTGGCGCTGGTCGCCGGATGACCGATGCGCCACGGTTGCTCGTGCTGTGGTGTCCGGACTGGCCGGTCGTTGCCGCCGGGGCCGCTGCGGGTACTCCGCCCACCTCGGCCGCTGCTGTTTTCTCCGCCAATCGGGTGGTGGCCTGCTCCGCTTCCGCGCGGCGCAGCGGGGTGGGGCGGGGGATGCGCCGGCGGGATGCCCAGTCGCGCTGTCCGGAACTCGTTGTGCACCAGCACGATCCCGATCGCGATGCCCGGCTGTTCGAACCCGTCGCCGCCGCCGTCGAAGCGCAGGCCGTCGGTGTCGAGGTCGTGCGGCCCGGGCTCGTCGCCGTGCCCGTCGACGGTGCCGCCGGGTACTTCGGCGGGGAAGGGGCCCTCGCCGAGCTGCTCATCGACGAAGTCGCCGCCCGGGCCGGGGTCGAATGCCAGGTCGGGATCGCCGACGGGCTGTTCGCCGCGATCCTCGCCGCCCGGCGCGCCGTCATCGTTCCGCGCGGCCGGACCGGAAGTTTCCTCGCCCCGCTCTCGATCGCCGAACTGAACCAGCCGGGGGACGACCGTGGTGAGCTCGTCGACCTGCTCAAGCGGCTCGGCCTGCGCACCCTCGGCGCGTTCGCCGCGCTGGCCGACCGCGACGTTGCCGGGCGCTTCCCGAAAGACGCCATCACCGCGCACCGGCTCGCCCGCGGCCTTTCCGAACGCCCGCCGCTGCGCCGCGCCCTCCCGCCGGACCTGGCCGTCACCGAGACCTTCGAAGAACCTCTGAAAAGAATCGACGAAGCCGCCTTCGTCGCGAAGACCCTCGGCGAACGCTTCTTCGCGGGACTCGCCGGCCACGGCCTCGCCTGCACCCGCCTGGCCATCATCGCCGTCACCGAAGCCGGCGAAGAACGCGTACGCGTCTGGCGCTGCGCCGAACCCCTCACCGCCCGTTCGACGGCCGACCGCGTGCGGTGGCAGTGCGAAGGCTGGCTCACCACCCGGGACCGGCCCACCGCCGGCATCGTCCGGCTGCGCCTCGACCCCGAAGAGGTCGTCGGCGGCCGAGCGCTGCAACTGCAGCTCGGGTCGATGGGCCGGGACGCCGACGCCGCCGACCGCGCCGGCCGGGCCCTGGTGCGGATCCAGGGCCTGCTGGGCCCGGACGCGGTCGTCACGCCGCTGCTGGACGGCGGCCGCGGCCCGGCCGAACGCGTCCGGCTCATCCCGTGGGGCGAACCGCGCCGTCCCCTCGCCGCGGACCGGCCGTGGCCGGGCCGGCTGCCCGCGCCCTCGCCGACGGTCGTGCCGCCGCGGCCGGTGCCCGCCGAGGTGCTCGACGCGGTCGGCGACGTCGTCCGCTGCACCGCGCGTGGCGAACTCGGCTACCCGCCGTCGACGGTCGCCGTCGACGGCGGGCCGCCACGCCGGGTCCTCGGCTCGGCCGGCCCGTGGATCGTGCACCCGCCGCTCCCCGCCCGCCGCGGCGAGTGGCCCCTCGTGCGGATCCAGGTGGTCCTGGACGGCGACACCACGGAAGACGGCAACATCGCGCTCCTGCTCGGCGCGGCCGTCGGCGACAATCCACAATGGATGGTCGAGGGCTGCTACGACTAGCGGCGCACAGTAACCGCATGCCCACGAACAGCCCTTCCCCGATCGCCTCGGACCTCATCCACGACGAGCGGGCGCTGGGGGCGGGCTGGTCCCACGGCGGTCTTGGTGCGGTACCTGCGCAAGGACCAGCGGAGCCGAAGCCGGCTCATCGTCGTCGAACAGCCGGGTGGACCGGAGCGGCGGGAACTCGACGGACGTCACCGTCCGCCGCGTCCAGCGCGGCCTGCGCGCAGTCGGCACGCTCGGGCAGACCGACGGCTCGCCACAGTTCGACCGCCAAGCCCAGGTGACGCCGGGCCGCAGCCGGGTCGCCGAGTTCGCTTTCGAGCTCGCCGAGCTGCTGCCAGCACGCGGCCTCGTTGCTGCGGTCGCCGTTGGCGCGGAAGACGTGCGCCGCGCGCTGGAGGGCCGAATCCGCGCGGGACCGGTCACCGAGCTCCGCGTAGATCACCCCGAGCCGCTGGTCGGTGTAGGCGCCGCAACGCTTGTCGCTGATTTCGTTGAAGATCGTCAGCGCTTCGGTGAGGTCGCGCAGCGCGGCCGGCGTATCGCCGATCCCCAGGTGGTACCGGCTGAGCGTGCGGAGGATCACCGCCTGCCGGTGCCGGTCGCCGAGGTGCCGCGCGATGCGCAGGCCGTCCTCGATCCACCGCCCTGCGTCGGCGACGCCCTGTTCGAAGCCGATGATGCCGATCGCCGTCCGGATCTGCGCCTCCGCCTGCCGGTGCCCGGCGGCCGCCAGGTGGGCCAGCGCCTCCTTGTCGACGGCCAGCGCCGCGTCGAGTTCGCCGCGGACGCGGTGCACGGTGCCCAGGCTCGCCAGCGCGAGCCCTTCACCGCGCCGATCGCCGATGGCCTGGTACAGCTGCGCACAACGGTGCAGGTCGTGCCGGGCCTCGGCCATTTCGTCGAGGTAGATGTGCACCTGGCCGAGTCCTTGCAGCAACGCCGCTTCACCGTGGGTGTTGCCGGCCACGACGGCGGCGTCCAACGCGATCTGGTGGCTGCGGTTCCAGTCCTGGTAGAGGCTGCGGTGGTCGTAGTACGGCACCGCGGCGATCGCCAGCTCCCAGGCCACCTCGTCCAGACCCCATGCGGCCGCGAGTTCCATCGCCCGCAGCAGCGTCCCGCGTTCGGCGTCGAACCAGGCGATGGGATCGACGACCGTGTAGTCCGGGGTCCAGCGTGGTGAGCGGCCCGGCGTCGGCCGGAAGAGGCTGGGGTAGAACAGGGCACGGGCTTGCTCGGCGAGGGCGAGCCAGGCGGAGAGGACCCGCTCCACCGCCGCCCGGCGTTCCTCGACCGGGTAGCAGTCCTGCGCGCCTTCCGACGCGTAGGCGCGCAGGAGGTCGTGCAGCCGGTACCGCGGCTGGCCGGCGCGGTCGGTCGTCACCAGGCGCACGAGGTAGGCGTCCACCAGGGCGTCCAGCACGTCGTCCGTGGCCGGGTGGCCGAGGAGCGGGCCGATCACCCACGCGGGGAGCGTTTCCGCGCCCAGCAGCCCCAGCAGCCGGAACGCCCGGACCGCTTCTTCGGGGAGCAGGCGCAGGCTCAGGTCGAAGTTGGCCCGCACGTCGAGGTCGCCGACCCGCAGCTCGCACAGCCGCCGGGATTCGTCCTCCAGGCGGTCGCGCAGCACCTGCAGGGTCCACGCGCGCCGGCCCGCGAGCTTGGCCCCGGTGATCCGGATGGCCAGCGGGAGGCGCCCGCACAGCCGGACGATCGCGTCGGCCGCCTCCGGTTCCCGCTCGACGCGCTCCGCCCCGGCGATGCGGGCCAGCAGGCTCCGCGCGTCTTCCGTGGACAGCACGTCCAGCTCGACGTGCTCGGCACCGGCCAGGTCCGCCAGCCGCTGCCTGCTCGTGACCACCACCGCGCAACCGCCGGACGGCGGCAGCAGCGGCCGCACCTGCTGGGCGCCGGCGGCGTCGTCGAGCAGCACCAGCATGCGGCGACCGGCCAGCCGGGACCGGTAGAGGGCGGCTCGTTCGTGCAGGCCGGGCGGCATCACCGCGTCCGTGACGCCGAGCGCGCGCAGCAGTTCGGCCAGCATCATCGCCGGGTCGCGGGGCACGGTGCAGGTCCCGGCGAGGTCGAGGTAGAGCTGGCCGTCGGGGAACGCGTCCCGGGCCTGGTGCAGTGCGCGCACGGCGAGCGCCGACTTCCCGGTCCCGGGCGCGCCGGCGACGACCACCACCCGGCGGTCGGCCAGCAGGTCCAGGAGCTCGCCCAGCGGCCCGGCCCGGCCGGTGAAGTCCGGGATGTCCGCGGGCAGCTGGGCGATCGGCCGCTGCTCCCCGGGCGCGGTGAGCAGGTCGAGCGCGGGATCCGCGTGCAGGATCTGCCCGTGCACGCGCTGCAGGCCGGGCCCGGGGTTGGCGCCGAGCTCCTCGGCCAGCAGCCGCTGGATGTCGTGGAACACGGCGAGCGCGTCGCCCTGGCGGCCGCTGCGGTAGAGCGCGATCATCAGCAGCTCCCGCGCGCGTTCGCGGTACGGGTGCTCGTCGGTGAGCCGGCTCAGCTCGGGGATGGCCAGCGCGTGCTCCCCGCGCAGCAGATCGAGCTCGGCGAGGTCTTCCAGCGCGCCGAAGCGGTACTCGTCCAGCCGGGCGCGTTCGGTGGTGGCCGCGGGGGTGTCGATGCCGCTGAAGGCCGGCCCGCGCCACAGCGTCATCGCCTCGGCGAGGTGCTGCCGGGCCGCCGTCAGGTCTCCGTCGCTCCGGGTTTCCCGTGCCCGGGCGAGCCGGCCCGCGAATTGAGCGCTGTCGAGCTGGTCGGGGGCCACCCGCAGCAGGTACCCGGCGCCCACCGTCTGCAGCGAGCCGTCGTCGAGGTCCAGCGATCTGCGCACCTCGCCGACGTACTTCTGGACGAGGTTGACCGCGCTCCTCGGCGGCTTCCCGCCCCAGGCCCCCTCGATGATCTGTTCGCGGTCGACCCGCTGGTTCGCGTGCAGCAGCAGGACCCCGAGCACCCGGAGGCACTTGCCGGACCCCAATTCGGCCGGAGCCGTGCCGCGCCAGGCCGCGACCGGACCCAGCACGCCGAACCGGATACCAGGCATGCCAACACCCCCTCCCGTGGCCGAGAGTACCTCCGACCGGCCACGTTCCGTAAGACTGCAGTGCGAGTGCAGTGATCGCTGCGAGGCTCCCGTCGCCAACCGGGCACGTGTTGACGAGAGGGGATCCACGATGGGAATCAGCATGAAGGTGACGGCGGTCGCCGCAGCGGCCGCGGCGGCCGTCCTGGCCGGCGCGCCGGCGGCCGGCGCGGCACCCGCGACCGTCGCCGCGCCGTCCGGCTTCGACGTGTCGGTGCACCACGCTTCCGGCACGTTGGTGGGCCGGGTACAGGGGAACCTGAGCTGGTCGACCTCCGGCCGGACGGTCATCTTCACCAACCAGCAGCTGTACGTCCGGGACGGCGAGTGCGTGCGCGGTGCCTACGCCGGATACCAGAGCAACACCCGGGTCACCGGCATCCCCGGCTTCGAGACCTGCCGGCCGGGCAGCACGCCGCTGCCGGACCTGACCCTGCCGACGGACGTGCCGGGCGGGATCCAGCACGTGATCATCGACCTGACCGACGTGACCCACGACCCCAACGGGGGCGCGCGGGCCTCCGACGACTGCTGGAAGAGCGAATCCGTGTGCCGCAGCCGGCCGTGAGTCCGGTGTGCAACGAGGCATGGGGGCCCGGCGCCGAACCGTGGCCGTGCTCGCCGCCACGCTGCTGCTGAGCGCCGCGGCGGTGGTGCCGGCCGCGCCGTCTGCCATCGCGCTGACGAGCTCGTATCCCCCGGCCGGGGGATACGAGCTCGTCACCGCCCTCCGGTGGACATCCGTCGCGGTGACCGGCTCCGACCTCCGCCGGCGGCAGCAGGTGGTCCGGCTGACCCGGGCGTTCACGGTCGAGCGCGTCGCTGTGACCGACACGACTCCGGTCCGTCCACAGTTGACACCGGCGGTACGCCCGCCGCAGGATCGGACCACAGTATTCGTCCGTGTGTTCGAACCGTAGTCGCTGGCTTCCCCACAGCGAACCCGTTGTGTGTGGGAGCTTGTGGTGGCCTTCAACAACCCCGGCGTGCCGTGGTCCGAAGTGGAGCGGATCGCTTCCGGGCGCGCACCCGTTCCCGGGGACGGCAACGACGCCCCGGCGTGGTCGCGCAAACGCGAAGGGTATGCCGGGGCACCCGAAGACCTGCGGAACCGGCGTGGGCGGGACGACGGCGGGGACCGGATCCGGGCTCCCTACGCCGAGCTGCACGTCCACTCCAACTTCAGCTTCCTCGACGGCGCCTCCCACCCCGAGGCCCTCGTCGAGGAGGCCGCCCGGCTCGAACTCGACGCGCTGGTGCTCACCGACCACGACGGCATGTACGGCGCCGTGCGGTTCAACGACGCCGCCCGGGAACTCGGTGTGCGCGTGGGGTTCGGGGCCGAACTGTCCCTCGGGCTGCCCGCTCCGCAGGCCGGGGCACCCGATCCGGCCGGCTCGCACCTGCTGGTGCTCGCCCGGCAGCAGACCGGGTACCACCGGCTCTGCAAAGTCATCTCCCGCGCCCAGCTCGCCGGCGGCGAGAAGGGGCGGCCGGTGTACGACTTCGACGAGCTGGCCGGCGAACTGGCCGGGCACGTCGTCGTGCTCACCGGCTGCCGGAAGGGCGCCGTCCGCCAGGCGCTCGCCCAGCGGGGCCCGGCCGCCGCGCACGCCGAGCTGGCGCGGCTCGTGGACCGGTTCGGGCGGTCGCACGTCGCCGTGGAGCTGATCGACCACCGGCAGCCACGGGACGACGCGGCCAACGACCTCCTCGCCGCGATGGCGAAGGAGCTGCGGCTGCCGACGGTCGTGTCCAACAACGTGCACTACGCCCGCCCGGACGACGCCGTCGTGGCGGCCGCGGTCGCCGCCGTCCGGGCCCGCCGGTCGGCCGAGGACCTCGAAGGGTGGCGGCCGCCGTCCGGGCAGGCGTTCCTGCGGTCCGGGATGGAGCAGCGGCGCCGGTTCGAGCGCCGCTACCCGGGCGCGGTCGGCCGGGCCGCCGTCCTCGGGGTCGAGGTGGCGTTCGACCTGAACCTCGTCGCCCCGGACCTGCCGCCGTTCCCGGTTCCGGCCGGGCACGACGAGATGTCGTTCCTGATCGAGCTGACGCGGCGGGGCGCGGCGAAGCGCTACGGGCCCCGGGAGGAGAACCCGAAAGCCTACGCCCAGCTCGACCACGAACTCGGTGTCATCGAAAAACTCGGCTTCCCCGGCTACTTCCTCGTCGTCTGGGACATCGTCCGGTTCTGCCGGGAGGCGGACATCCTGTGCCAGGGCCGGGGTTCCGCCGCGAACTCCGCCGTCTGCTACGCGCTCGGGATCTGCCACGCCGACCCGGTGCGGTGGAACCTGCTGTTCGAGCGGTTCCTCGCACCGGAGCGGGACGGGCCGCCGGACATCGACGTCGACATCGAGTCCGGCCGGCGCGAGGAAGCGATCCAGTACGTCTACGAAAAGCACGGCCGGTTCCACGCCGCGCAGGTCGCCAACGTCATCACCTACCGGGCGCCCTCGGCGATCCGTGACGCCGCGAAGGCACTCGGGCACAGTCCGGGACAGCAGGACGCCTACGGCAAGCTCGTCGATCGCTGGGGCGGGGTCGCCGCCACGAAACAACAGGCGGCCGGGGCGATCCCGGACGACGTCCTCGACCTCGCGGCCCGGATCGAGGACTTCCCGCGCCACCTCGGCATCCACTCCGGCGGCATGGTGATCTCGAAGCAGCCGGTGTCCGAAGTGGTCCCGGTCGAATGGGCCACGATGAAAGACCGCAGCATCCTGCAGTGGGACAAGGACGACTGCGCCACCGTCGGCCTGGTCAAGTTCGACCTGCTCGGCCTGGGCATGCTTTCCGCGCTGCACTCCATGATCGACCTCGTCGCCGGCCACCACCGGACCACAGTGGACATCGGGAAACTCGACCTCGCCGACCCGGCGGTCTACGACATGCTCTGCGAAGCCGACGCCGTCGGGGTCTTCCAGGTCGAAAGCCGCGCCCAGCTGGCGACGCTGCCCCGGCTGCGGCCGCGGGAGTTCTACGACCTCGTCGTGGAAGTCGCGTTGATCCGGCCCGGCCCGATCCAGGGCGGTTCGGTGCACCCCTACATCCGGCGTCGCCGCGGCGACGAAGAATGGGAGCACGCGCACCCGCTGCTGGCCGCGTCCCTGGACCGCACCCTCGGGGTGCCGCTGTTCCAGGAACAGGTGATGCAGATGGCGGTCGACGTCGCGGGCTTCACCCCCGCCGAGGCCGACCAGCTGCGCCGCGCCATGGGCGCCAAGCGGTCCAGCGCGAAGATGAAGGCCTTGATGGCGCGGTTCTTCCAAGGCTGCGAAGCCAACGGCCTCGACCGCGAGCTCGCCACCCGGATCTTCGAGCAGATCCACGCCTTTTCCGGCTACGGCTTCCCCGAAGCGCACTCGATGTCGTTCGCGCTGCTGGTCTACGCGAGCGCGTGGTTCAAGCGCTACTACCCGGCCGCGTTCTGCGCCGGGCTGCTGCGCGCGCAGCCGATGGGCTTCTACAGCCCGCAGTCCCTGGTCGCCGACGCCCGCCGCCACGGCGTCCTCATCCGCGAACCCGACATCAACGCGAGCCTCGCCGGCGCCACCCTCGAACCCGATCCCGGCAGCACCGGCGGCGTCGCGCTCCGCCTCGGCCTCGCCGGGGTCCGGCACCTCGGCGAGGACACCGCCGCGGAGATCGTCGCCGAACGCGACGCCCACGGCCCGTACCCGAGCATCGGCGATCTGACCCGCCGGGTGCGGCTGAAGAAGAACGCCGCCGAAGCGCTGGCCACGGCCGGGGCGTTCAGCGGGTTCGGCGGCGACCGGCGGCAGGACCTGTGGGCCGCCGGCGCGGCCGCGGCCACCCGGCCCGGGCACCTGCCCGGCCTCGCCCCGGGCCTCGACGCCCCGGCGCTGCCCGGGATGACGCGGCTGGAGGTGACGGCCGCGGACCTGTGGGCCACGAGCGTCTCCCCGGACAGCCATCCGGTGCAGTACCTGCGCGAACTCCTCGACGAACGCGGCGCGATCACCACCGCCGCTCTCGCGCGGGCCGAGGACGGGACGCGGGTGTGGGTCGGTGGCGCGGTCACCCACCGGCAGCGCCCCGCGACCGCCGGCGGGATCACCTTCCTCAACCTCGAAGACGAGACCGGCATGGCCAACGTCCTCGTCTCGCCCGGGCTCTGGCACCGGCAGCGGCTCGTCGCCCGCACCAGCGCCGCCCTGCTCGTCCGCGGCCGGGTCCAGGCGGCCGAGGGCGTCGTCACGCTCGTCGCCGACCGGCTCGAACGCCTCGACCTGACCATGGCCACGGGCCCGTCCCGGGACTTTCGTTGACTTCCGGGACGCCCGGTGGTTCTCTCTCTGAGAGCGCTCTCAGCCAGCCTGCACCCTGTTCGTACGAACGAGTGAGGATGGACCTTCATGACAGCTCGACGTCTGCGCTGGGCAGCGTGGCCGGTGATCGCCGTGCTCGTCGCGGCGGTGCCGGTGGCCGGCACCGCCGGAGCGGCGACCACCCCCACGGCGACGGTCACCGTCAACGCCCGTGCGGGTCTGGCGTCCATGCCGGACACCGGGATCGGTGTCAACCACGCGGTGTGGGACAGCCAGCTGGGGACCGACACCGTGGCCGACCTGTACGGGGCGGCCGGTGTCCGCACGATGCGGTACCCCGGTGGTTCCTACGGCGACATCTACCACTGGAAGGACAACACCGCGCCGGGTGGTTACGTGGCGCCGAACACCGATTTCGACACCTTCATGGGCGGCGTCCGGCGGGCCGGGGCCCAGCCGATCATCATCGCCAACTACGGCACCGGCACCGCGCAGGAAGCCGCGGACTGGGTCCGGTACGCCAACGTCACCAAGGGCTACGGCGTCAAGTACTGGGAGATCGGCAACGAGCTCTACGGCAACGGCCACTACGGGGCGAACTGGGAAGCCGACAACCACGCGGACAAGAGCCCGACCGCCTACGCCAACGGCGTCGTGGCCTACGCCGACGCGATGAAGGCCGTCGACCCGTCGGTCAAGATCGGCGCGGTGCTGACGACCCCGGGCAACTGGCCGGACGGCATCGTCGGCTCCGGTGACACGGCCACCTGGAACCAGACGGTGCTGTCGATCGCGGGTCCGCACGTCGACTTCGTCATCCTGCACTGGTACCCCACCGGCTCGACGGCGGCGGAAGCGCTCGCCAAGCCGGAGCAGATCAACGACATGGTGTTCGCGGCGCGCGAGCAGATCACGCGCTACGCGGGCGCGAACGCCGGCCGGATCGGCATCGCGATGACCGAAACCAACACACCGGTCGGCATGGACACCCAGCCCGGCGCCCTGTTCGCCGCCGACACCTACAGCTCGCTGCTGGAGAACGGCGTGTTCACCGTCGACTGGTGGGACACGCACAACGGCGGCGCGAAACTGTCCACTGTGGCCGGATACCCCGACTACGGCGACTCCGGCCTGCTCTCCAGCGCGACCTGCCTCGAGGACGGCTCCTGCGAGCCCCCGCTCAACACGCCCTTCGCGCCCTACTACGGCTTGAAGCTGCTGAGCACGTTCGCGCGGCCCGGCGACCAGTTCGTCCGCGCCGGTGCGGACGACCCGCTCGTCGGTGCGCACGCCGTCCGCCGGGCGAACGGCGACCTCGCGGTGCTGCTGCTCAACAAGGACCCCGACCAGGCCAGGGCGGTGACCCTGGACTACGCGGGCTACACCCCGGCCGCGGCCGCGCCCCAGGTGTTCACCTTCACCAACGGCGCGACGGCGATCTCGAGCGCCACGTCCGGCACGAGCACGTCCCGGACGTTGCCGCCGTATTCGCTCACCACCCTGGTGCTGCACCCCGCGGCCACCGTGTCCACCGGACCCGGGGCGCCCGGGCAGCCGTCCGCCACGGCGACCGACCGCACCGCGGCCATCAGCTGGCCCGCGGCCGCACCCGGCGGCCGGCCGATCGCGAAGTACGAGGTCTACCGCCAGGCCGGCACGACCAGTGAACAGTGGGGCGAGACCACCGGCACGTCGCTCGACGTCGGGAACCTCGTCCCCGGCAGCCGGTACACCGTCAACGTGCTGGCGAGGGACACGGCCGGGAACGTGTCCGCGGCGTCACCGCCGCTGACGTTCACCACCGGCGCGCCGGCGACGAGCAGCTGCACGGTCCGGATGACCGACGTCACCGACTGGGCGAGCGGCTTCGTCGGCGGGATCCACGTCACCGCCACCGGCGTGGTGGGGGACTGGACGTTGACGTTCGCCTGGCCCACCGCGCGGCAGCACCTGACCGGTGGCTGGAGTGGCACCTGGGCCCAGAACGGGACGACGGTGACGGTTTCGTCGTCGGCGCCGACGGCGTCGGGCGCGGACGTCGGGTTCACCGCCGACTACGGCGGGCCGAACATCCTGCCCACCGCGTTCACCCTCAACGGGGTTCTCTGCGCGGCGGGCTGAGCAGCCGAGGTGGGTGGCAGGCGCTGCCACCCACCCGGCGTCACCGGCCGTTCTCGACGCGTTCGCGCACGGCCCGCAGTTCCTCTCCGGCCACTGCCATCTGCGCGTCGATCGCCGCCGGTTCGGTGTCGTGGGGGAAGAACAGGGTGAAGATCAGCTCGGCACCGGTCAGGTTCGGCACCGCGCGCGTGAACAGGCCCAGGTTCGGCGCGTCGGCGCTGACGAAGTCGACGACGCCGTGGGCGGCCGCGACCCGCACCGCCATCCGCTGCGGCCCGGCTTCGGTGTGGACGCGCCAGATGTCGTCGTGGTCGTGGTCGACGGCGGTGGCGAACGCCGGCGCCCACTCGGGCAGGTGCCGCGGATCGGCCAGGTAACCGACGACCCGCTCCGGCGGAGCGGCCAGGGAAATGGTGCGCGTCTCGGCGCGCCCGGGGGTGAAGGGTGTCATGGCCAAAACGATACGCAGGTGCTTATGATCTGTCCACGCGTAAAATCCCGCCGGTGAACGAGGACGACGATCTCGGGGCCCTCTGCGCCGGGGCGGGCCGCAGCCTGGCCGAAGCCGAGCGCCCGGTACTGGAGCGGCACGGACTCTCGATGTGGCAGTACGTGGTGCTGTCGGCGCTGGCTCACGGGGCGGCGCCCAGCCAGCTGGTGCTGGCCGGGCAGATCCGCTACGACAAGACCCGCCTGATCGCCCTGTTGGACGGCCTCGAAGCGGCGGGCTTGGTCGGCCGCGAGCCCGACCCGGCCGACCGCCGCGCGCGAGTGGTGCGGCTGACGCCGGAGGGGACCCGGCGGTACGCGGCGGTCCGGGCCGCGATCCGCGAGGTGGAGGACCGGAAGCTGGCCGGTCTCCCCCCGGAAGCCCGGCGGCTGCTGCGGCCGGCCCTGGCCCACCTGGCCAACTCGGACTGACCCCGGCGGCCGCCGGGCATGCGCCCCAATGTGGCGTTGGGTGCGTCAGATGCACCGAACGCCACATCGGGTGCATCGCGGCGGTCGGGAGCGGCGGCCGTCACGAGCGGCGGATCAGCTCATCGGCCACCCACTGCGCCACCCCCTCGGGATACGGGTTCCCCAACCCGAGCACGACGTGCCCGAACCCGGCGTCCACCGCCTCGGCGATCTTGCCCCGGGTGTTCCCCGGCCGCTCGTAGTCGACCGGCAGGAAGATCGACCGGGTGATCTCCGCCGGGTCGCGGCCGATCTCCGCGCAGTACTTGTCCAGCAACCGGCTCCGGCCGGCCAGGTCCGCGATGTCGCCGCCGCCCGGGATGTTCCACAGATCCGCGTGCTCGGCCACCACGCGCAGTGTCGCGCTCGCCCGGCCGCCGATCATGATCGGCGGGTGCGGACGCTGCACCGGCTTCGGGTTCCCGAACGCTCCGCTCAGCCGGACGTGCTCGCCGTCGAAGTCGAACGGCTCCGTCGATGTCCACGAGCGACGGATGACCGTGCACGCCTCCGCCAGAGCCGCGACCGCGTCGGCCTGGCCGTGGTACGGCAGGCCGTGCGCGTCGTATTCGCGCCGGGCCGCCGGGTGGCTGGGGCGGGAGCCCGCGCCGATGCCGAAGTCGAGCCGTCCGCCGGAGACGATGTCGACGGTCGTGGCGATCTTCGCCAGCACCGCGGGTGGCCGGAAGCGGTTGCTGGTGACCAGCAGGCCGACGCGCATCCTCGACGTCCGGGCCGCGAGCGCGGAAAGCAGCGTCCAGCCCTCGAAGATCGGGCCGTCCGGGTCGCCGCCGATCGGCATGAGGTGGTCGAACAGCCAGGCGTGCTCGATCTCCGGCACGGTGTCGGCTTCCTGCCAGACGCGCAGGATCTCGTCGTAGCCCACCTGCTGCGGCGGGGTCATGATACCGAAACTGGGGGTCATCGTCGCCTCCGCAGGGACGGGTCGAGCAGCGCGGGCGGGGTGTCGAACTTCTCGTCCGGGGCCAGGTCGGTGCCGGGGGCGACGACGGTGTCGAGCTCGTCGAGCACGTCGGCGGGCAGCACGGTTTCGGCGGCCGCGAGCTGCGAGTGCAGGTGCTCCAGCGTCCGCGGGCCGATGAGCGCGCTCGTCACCGCCGGGTGCGCGGTGACGAAGCCGAGCGCGAGCTGGATCAGGGTCAGCCCGGCCTGGTCGGCGACCTTGGCCAGCTTCTCGACGGCGTCGAGCCGGGCCCGGTTGGCGGGGACGTCGAGGTCGAAGCGCTGCGGCACGACCTTCACCCGGCTGGTGGTGATCTCCCGGCCGGCGCGGATCGCGCCCGACAGCCAGCCCGAAGCCAGCGGGCTCCACGCCAGCACGCCGAGCCCGTACTCCTCGGTCACCGGCAGCACGTGGGTTTCGATGCCCCGCTGCAGGATCGAGTAGCTGGGCTGTTCGGTGACGTACCGGCCGAGGTGGTGCTCGCGGGCGGCCCACTGCGCTTGGACGATGCGGTACGCGGGGAAGGTCGACGAGCCGAAGTAGCGGATCTTGCCCGCGCGCTGCAGGTCGGTCAGCGCGGAAAGCGCTTCCTCGTCGCTCGTGGTGGGGTCCCAGCGGTGGATCTGGTAGAGGTCGACGTGGTCGACGTCGAGGCGGCGCAGGCTGTCGTCGAGCGCGCGGACCAGCCAGCGGCGCGAGTTGCCGCGGTGGTTGCGCTCTTCACCCATCGGCATGGTGGCCTTCGTGGCCAGGACGAGGTCGTCGCGCCGGCCGGCGATCGCCTTGCCGACCATCACTTCCGACTCGCCCTGGCCGTACATGTCGGCGGTGTCGATCAGGTTGATCCCGGCTTCGAGGGCGCCGTCGACGATGGCGGTGGCCTCGTCCTGGGTGGTGTTGCCGATCGCGCCGAAGTTCATCGCGCCGAGCGCGAGGGTGCTGACCTGGACACCGGTGCGGCCCAAGGTGCGGTACTGCATGGGGAGTGCCTCCGTGGCATCATGAGCAAACGGAACGTTGCTCCGCTAACGATACGGAGCCGTGTTCCGTTTAGCAACCCCGGGAGGATCGGTGGGCGAACACAAGCCCAAGCGGGCGGATGCCCGGCGCAACGAAAAGACGTTGCTGGACGCGGCGGCCGCGGTCTTCGTCGCCTCCGGCGTGGACGCGCCGGTACGCGACATCGCGGCGAAGGCCGGCGTCGGCATGGGCACGATCTACCGCCACTTCCCGACCCGGGCGGACCTCATCATCGCCGTCTACCGGCACCAGGTGTGCGCCTGCGCCGAGGCGGGGCCGGCCCTGCTGGCGGCGAACGAATCGCCGCACACGGCGCTGGCCCGGTGGATCGACCTGTTCGTCGACTTCCTGGTGACCAAGCACGGGCTCGCCGGCGTGCTCCAGTCCGACAACGCCGGGTTCGAGTCGCTGCACGCGTACTTCCTCGAGCAGCTGGTGCCGGTGTGCACCGAACTGCTCGACGCGGCGATCGCGGCCGGCGAGATCCGGGCCGAGGTGCGGCCGCTGGAACTCATGCGGGGCGTCGGCAACCTCTGCATCGGCGCGGACTCCGATCCCCGGTACGACGCGCGCCGGTTGGTCCGGATCCTCATCGCGGGGCTGCGGTGCGAGACCATGGACGCATGACGACGTGGCGGGAGTGCGAGGCGGCGGAGCCGGAGTTCGCGCGGCGGGTGCGGGCGTTGTTCGACGCGCACAAGCACAAGACGATCGCGACCCTGCGGGCGGACGGCTCGCCGCGGATCTCGGGGATCGAGACGGCCTTCGAGGACGGTGAGCTGGTCTTCGGTTCGATGCCGAACGCGCGCAAGGGGGCGGACCTGTGTCGGGACCCGCGGTTCGCGCTGCACAGCGCGACGGTCGACCCGGTGGCGGGCGCCGAGGCGCAGTGGCCGGGTGAGGCGAAGATTTCCGGGCGGGTGCGCACCGAGGACGGCGAGCGGTTCGAGGCCGACGTCGCCGAGGTCGTGCACACCCACCTGAACGAGGCCGCGACGCTGCTGGTCGTCGAGTGGTGGACGCCCGAAGGCGGGCTGCGCAAGGTGGAGCGCGAGTAGCTCTCGCCGGGCCGGGCTCGCACCCGGGTCTCCCCGATGATTAAGTCAACTGCTTGACTTAACAGCTGTTCGCCGCCATGCTCGGGACATTCACCGACGAGAGGTCCGCGATGACGTCAAGCCACACCGACCCGCTGCCGCGCTTCCCGTTCGAGGCCGGCGCTGCGCTGGAACCGCCGGCCGAGTGGGCCGAATTCCGGGACAAGTGCCCGGTCGCCCGCGTCGCGCTGGCCAGCGGGGACGAAGCCGCCCTGATCACCCGCTACGACGACGTCAAGAGCGTCCTGTCCGATCCGCGGTTCACCCGGCCGACCGCCGCGGACAACGCGGCCCGCGTCGCGGACACCGAATCGGGCGGCGTCTTCAACAGCGAGATGGCGTCCGTGCTCCCGCAGCACGGCGAGGACCACCTGGTGTGGCGCCGCATGATCGGCAAGTGGTTCACCGCCAAGCGGATGAACGCGCTGCGGCCCGGCATGGCGGCGATGGCCGAGCAGCTCATCGACGAGATGGTCGCGAAGGGCGCGCCGGGCGACCTCAAGGCGGGCGTCGCCTTCCCGCTCCCGGTCTGGGTCATCTGCGACATGCTCGGCGTGCCGGACACCGACCGGGAGCGGTTCGCCCACTGGTCCGACGTCATGCTCAGCATGACCCGCTACACCCAGGAGGAGTTCGACGCGGCGCAGGCGGAGTTCGGCCGGTACATGGGCGGGCACATCGCCGCCAAGCGGGCCGAACCGGGCGGCGACATCCTCAGCGCGCTGATCGCCGACGGCGCCGGCTGGTCCGACGCGAAGCTGGCCGCCACCGGCATCGGCCTGCTCATCGCCGGGCACGAGACCACCGCCAACATGATCGCCAAGATGACGGCGATGCTGCTGGCCGACCGGAGCCGGTGGGAGCGGCTGCTCGCCGACCCGTCGCTGGTGCGCACGGCGGTCGAGGAAGCGCTGCGGGCGGACGCCAACGCGGGCGTCGGCATGCTGCGCTACCTCTCCGAGGACTTCGAGGTCGGCGGCACCGTGCTGCCGGCCGGGACCACCGCGATGTGCAGCATGGCCGCGGCCAACCGCGACGAAGGCGCGTTCGAGAACGCCGCCGAGCTGGACCTGGGCCGCAGCCCGAACCCGCACCTGGCCTTCGGGGCCGGCGCGCACGCGTGCCTCGGCCAGCCGCTGGCCCGCACCGAACTGCAGGTCGTCTTGGAAGTGCTGCTGCGCAAGCTGCCGTCGCTCGAGCTCGCTGTCCCGGCGGACGAACTGCGCCGGGTCGAAGGACTCGCCGTCGGCGGGCTGCGGGAACTGCCCGTCCGCTGGTGACGGGCCGGGCGCAGGCGACGCGGGAGCTGATCCTGGCGACGGCGGAACGGCTGTACGCCGAGCACGGCGTGCTCGCCGTGTCGAACCGGCAGATCAGCGAGGCCGCCGGACAGGGCAACAACACCGCGGTGGGCTACCACTTCGGCACCCGGATCGCGCTGGTGCGGGCCATCGTCCGCAAGCACGCCGGGCCGACCGACCGGCTGCGCGATCGCCGGCTGGCCGGGCTCGGCGACCACGCGGACCTGCGGGACTGGCTCGGGTGCCTGGTGTACCCCACGACCGAGCACCTGGCCGAGCTGGGCACGCCCTGCTGGTTCGCCCGGTTCGCCGCCCAGGTGATGACCGAGCCGTCGCTGCGCGCGGTCATCGTCGAGGAGACGCTGACGTCCCCCTCGCTGGCGCGGACCGTCGAGGGGCTCGCCCGGTGCCTGCCGGGCCTGCCCGCCGAAGTCCGCGCCGAACGCAACGACAGCACCCGGCTGGTGCTGATGCACACGATGGCCGAGCGGGAACGCGCCCTCGCCGAAGGCGTGGGCACCCCGGGCTCCACCTGGCGCGAGGCCGCGGCCGGCCTCACCGACGCACTGGCCGGGCTCTGGCTCGCGCCGGTCACGACGTACCACCGATGAAGGGAACAGCCATGAAGGTCACCGTGGACGAAGCCAAGTGCTGCGGCGCCGGCACCTGCGTGATGCTCGCTCCGGACGTGTTCGACCAGCGCGACGACGACGGCATCGTCATCCTGCTCGACGAACACCCCGGTGCGGAACTGCACGCGACCGTCCGCGAGGCGGCGAGCGTGTGCCCGGGCGTCGCGATCTCCGTGAGCGAGGGGCAATGATCGACGGCGTTCTGGTCGTCGGTGCCTCGGCCGCCGGGCTCGCGACCGTGGAAGCCTTGCGTCGCAAGGGGTACGCGGGGCGGGTGACCGTGCTGGGCGCCGAGGCGCACCTGCCCTACGACCGGCCGCCGCTGTCCAAGCAGATCCTCGGCGGGAGCTGGACGCCGGAGCAGGGACAGCTGCGGACGCCGGCCGCGCTGTCCGCATTGGCCGCCGAATTCGTGCTCGGCGACCCGGCGGTGCGGCTGGACGCCCGTGCGCGCACGGTGCACACGGCGGCCGGCCGGGCCCTGACCGCGGACGCGGTCGTGCTCGCCACCGGGTTGCGGCCGCGCACGCTGCCCGGGCAGGACGGCCTCGCGGGTGTCCACGTGCTGCGCACGCTCGACGACACGCTCGCCCTGCGCGCGGACCTCGCGCCGGGCAAGCAGGTGGTGGTCGTCGGGGACGGCGTGCTGGGTGCGGAGATCGCCGCCACGGTGTGCGGGACGGGTGTGCCGGTCACCCTGGCCGGTCCCCAGCCCGCGCCGCTGGCTTACCAGTTCGGCCCCCTGGTGGCCGGGCTGCTCGCCGAGGTGCACGCGAGCCGGGGCGTCCACCTGCGGCTCGGCTCCGCGGTCACCGGGCTCGCCGCGGAGGACGGCCGGGTCGCCGGGGTGCGGCTGGCGACGGGCGAGGTGCTGCCCGCCGACGTCGTCGTGGTCGCTTTCGGTGCCGCGCCCGTGACGGAATGGCTGGCGGGCAGCGGAGTGCGGTGCGACAACGGGGTCGTGTGCGACTCCCGGTGCCGGGCGGCGGACGGGATCTACGCGGCGGGCGACGTCGCCCGCTGGCACCACGAAGGGCTCGACGCGCTGCTGCGGCTGGAAAACCGGACCAACGCCACCGAGCAGGCGGTCGCCGTCGCGGGGAACGTCCTCGGCGAAGACCGCCCGTACACGCCGGTGCCCTACTTCTGGACCCACCAGTTCGACGTCCGGATCCACGTGCACGGCACCCTCACCGCGGACGCCGAAGTGTCCATTGTGGAAGGTTCGGTCCCGGACGGGCGGTTCGTCGCCCAGTACCGCCGCGGGGGTGCCGTCACCGGCGTGCTCGGCTGGAACATGCCCAAGCAGGCCCGGCAGCGGCGCCAGGACATCGCCGGGGCGGTCCTCGCCGGGAGGGCCTGAGCGGAACCCCACCCATCCGCCGGTTGACGGCGGTCCGGCGTGGGCCGATCCTTGTTCGCGTTAACACTCACGCGCGGGGAAGGGTGGGCCATGGCCGCGAAGAGAGCGCTTTCCCGGATCCTCGGCGTGCTGGTGGCCGCGGCGCTGCCGCTGCTGCCCGCCACGCCCGCCGAGGCGGCCGTGTCCGTCGTCAAGGTCGCCGACACCCAGCTCGACGCGACAGCGTTGTACTTCGTGTCCTACGACGGGCTGGTGAACAACGACTCCTTCCAGCAGAGCGGCATCTTCGGCTACGCGGGTTACCAGTACGCGGCCTGGTACACCGCGGACCGCAGTGCCGTGGTGGCCCGGCGGGCCGGGTCCGCGGGCGCTTGGCAGACCGTCACGCTGCCGCACAAGCTGACCGTGGACGACTCGCACAACGTCATCTCGATGGGGGTTTCACCCGAGGACGGCCGGCTGCACGTGGCCATGGACACCCACGGCAACCAGGTCTACTACACCGAATCGGTGGCGGGGCTGCTGTCCGCGCCCGCTTCGCACGCCTGGACGTCTTCGGCGTTCGGCGCGGTGCAGCGCACGCTGAACGGCGTCGACCTCGGGGCGATCACGTACCCGCAGTTCGTGGTCACGCCGGAGCGCAAGCTGCAGCTCAGCTACCGGACCGGGGCCTCCGGCAACGGCACCAACGAGCTCGCGGAGTACAGCGGCGGCAGCTGGCGCAAGCTCGGGAAGTGGTCGTCGGCGACCGGCTCGTGGACGTCGAACGGCGTCACCAGCACAACGCGCAACATGTACCTGCACGGCATCACCTACGGGCCCGGTGGCCGGCTGCACGCCGCATTCACCTGGCGGGAAGGCAACTCCGGGGTGCTGTGCAACTCCGGTGGCCTGGCCAACCACGACACCGGTTACGTCTACAGCGACGACCGCGGCCGGACGTGGCGGAACAACGCCGGCGCGGTCGTCGCCACGACGGGCGGCACGCCGGTGGCCGTGTCCTCGCCCGGCACGGTCGTCGACCCGCTCGGCGTCGACCACGCGCTGATGAACCAGGAGAGCCAGGCCGTCGACTCCGCCGGGCAGCCGCACGTCGTGGTCAGCTACGTGCCCGGGCGGTTCACCCAGTGCGTCACGAACTACTCCGCGCAGCGCAAGCAGTACGGCCGGACCTTCTTCCTGAGCCGGGCGGTCGACGGCAGCTGGACCAAGCGCGAAGTGCCCGTCGCACCCGAATCCACCCAGCGCACGAAGCTGGTCTTCGATCGCGGCGACAACGCTTACCTGGTGATGCCGTACGGGCGGATCGTCGCGGCGACCAAGGCGAGCGGCTGGACCGACTGGAAGACGGTGTACAGCCCGGACCTCCGCGCCTTCGGCGAGGTCGACGTCGACGACTCGCGGCTGGCCACCGACGGGGTGATTTCCGTGCTGTACCAGCAGGTCTCGAGCGGGACGACGCCCTCGCCGATCCGGGTGGCCGACTTCCGCCTCGGCTGACGCTCACTCGACCGTGACGGACTTGGCCAGGTTGCGCGGCTTGTCGATGTCGTAACCCAGCGTCAGCGCGGCGTGGTAGGCGAGCAGCTGCAGCGGGATGGTCAGGAGGATCGGGTCGAGTTCCGGCTCGGTCTTGGGCACCACGATCCGCGGGACGTCGAGTTCGCCGAAGTCGACGTTGCCGTGGGTCACGGCCAGAACTGCGCCACCGCGGGCCTTGATCTGCTGGACCGCGGCCAGGTTGCGCTCGGTCAGCTCGTCCGACGGCACGACGGCGACGGTCGGGAGCGCCTCGTCGATCAGCGCGAGCGGGCCGTGCTTGAGCTCCGAGGTCTGGTAGGCCTCGGCGTGGCGGTAGGAGATCTCCTTGAACTTCTGCGCGCCCTCCCTGGCCACCGGGAAGCCGCGGACGCGGCCGACGAAGAACAGGCTCTTCGCGGCGGCGACGGTCTTCGCGTGCTCGGCGATCTCCGGCTCGAAGTCCAGGATGGCCTTGATCTGGCCGGGCAGCGCGCGGATCGCGTCGATGATCCGCTGACCGTCCGCATTGGACAGATCGCGCACCCGGCCGAGCGCGAGCGCCATCAGGGCGAACCCGACGGCCATGTTGGTCAGCGCCTTGGTCGAGGCGACCGCGATCTCCGGGCCGGCGTGCAGGTAGACGCCGCCTTCGCAGGCGCGGGCGATCGTCGAGCCGACGACGTTCACCAGGCCGACGACCCGGCCGCCCTTGCGCTTGATCTCCTCGACGGCGAAGGCGGTGTCGATCGTCTCGCCGGACTGGCTGACCGCGATGTAGAGGGTGTCGGCTTCGATGATCGGGTTGCGGTAGCGGAACTCGGACGCGGCCTCGGCGTCGGCCGGGATCCTCGCCAGCTCCTCGATCATCGTCGCGCCGATCTGGCCGACGTAGTAGGCCGAGCCGCACCCGAGGATCTTCACGCGGGCGAACCCGCGCAGCTCGCGCGGCGTCAGGTTGAGCCCGTCCAGGCGGGCGACGCCGAACCGGTCGTCCAGGCGGCCGCGGATGATCCGCTCGACGGATTCGGGCTGCTCCTGGATCTCCTTGGCCATGTAGTGCGGGTAACCGCCCAGGTCCAGGTCTTCGGCGTCGATGTCGATCTCGGTGGCCGGCTTGGTGGTGTCGCTCTCGTCGACGGTGAACGTGCGGTAGCCGGTGGCGAAGACCGTCGCGAACTCGCCGTCGTCCAGGTGGGCGACCTGCGAGGTGTGCCGGACCAGCGCGGCGAGGTCACTGGCGACGAACATCTCCCGCTCGCCGACGCCGATGATCAGCGGCGAGCCGTTGCGCGCGATCACCAGGCGGTCCGGGTGCGCGCTGTCGGTGACGGCGATCGCGTACGTGCCGGTGATCCGCGAGACCGCTGCCACGACGGCGTCTTCGAGGGTTTCGGCGCCCGAGCGCGCGATCAGGTGGGCGAGGACCTCGGTGTCGGTTTCGGACTTGAGCTCGACCCCGGCCTCGGCGAGCTGGGCGCGCAGGGCGTCGGCGTTGTCGATGATGCCGTTGTGGACGACGCAGACGCGGCCGTCCTCGGACGTGTGCGGGTGGGCGTTGGCCTCCGACGCGGGCCCGTGCGTGGCCCAGCGCGTGTGCCCGATGCCGACCTTGCCGGCGAGCCGCTTGGGCAGGGCCGCGGTGAGGTTCCGGACCCGGCCGACGACGCGGTGGACCTGGACCCCGCCCTTGGTGCCGAGCACGGCGATCCCGGCGGAGTCGTAGCCGCGGTACTCCAGCCGGGTCAGGCCTTCGAGCAGGATGGGGGCGGCGTTCTGGCCGCCGATGTAGCCGACGATTCCGCACATGGCGAACCTTTCTAGCCGTAGACGATGCGGCGCAGCTGCCGCTCGGAGAGGACGGGCGCGGCCACCAGGCGGCCGCGGAGCTCGGCGGCGACCAGCCGGAAGATCTCGGGGTTCTTCCGGCCGCGGGCCTGCAGCTCGGCGTGCCGACGGCGGACGTAGTCCTCGGTGGGAGTCCGGTAGAAGGCCAGGACGTCGTCGACGACCCGGGCGGCGACCCCCGGCGGCAGGCCGGTGGACGCGGCCACCCGCTCGACGATGTCGGTGTCCTCCACGCGGGCCATCATGCCCTGCGGCGATGGCGAAGCCCAAATTCTTGCCCGAAATCGGGCAAGTCTTAATTAGCTGGACAGTTTCCGCGGTGCTGGAAGAGGGTGGATGGCGTGCGCCAAGAAGAAATTTGGGACGTCGAAACGGCCGAGCGGTACGACACGCCGGGCCGCGGCGTGTTCGCCCCCGAGGTCGTGGGGCCCGCGGTCGACCGGCTCGCCGCGCTGGCCGAGGGCGGCCGGGCGCTGGAGTTCGCGATCGGCACCGGCCGCATCGCCGTCCCGCTCGCCGAGCGTGGGGTGCCGGTCACCGGCATCGAGCTGTCCCGGCCGATGCTGGACCAGCTCCGCAAGAAGGCGGCGATCCCGGTCGTCGCCGGCGACATGGCGACCGCCACCGCGCCGGGCCGGTTTTCGCTGGTCTACCTGGTGTACAACACGATCTCGAACCTGCTGGCCCAGGACGAACAGGTGGAGTGCTTCCGCAACGCCGCACGCCACCTGGACCCGGGCGGCCGGTTCGTGATCGAGCTGGGCGTCCCCGAGCTGCGGCGGCTCCCGCCGGGGCAGGACGCGCTGGTCTTCCGCGCCGAGCCCGGTTACTTCGGGGTGGACACCTACGACACCGTGCGCCAGCACCTCGTCTCGAACCACGTCACCTTCGCCGAGGGACGCGAGGCGCGGCTGAGCCGTTGTCCGCAGCGCTACATCTGGCCGGCCGAGCTGGACCTCATGGGCCGGCTGGCCGGGTTCGAGCTGGAGTCCCGGCACGCGGACTGGGCCGGCGCGGAATTCACGACGGAGTCGAGATCGCACGTTTCGGTCTACCGGCTGCCGGACCGGTGATCAGGCGGGCACGGCGGTCTTCGCCTCGACCAGCGGGAGCCGCACGCTCGCGGACGGGATGATCCCCAGTTCCACCAGCGCGGCCTTGGCGTTCGCCGCGCCCGTCCCGGAGCGCATGAGGGTGTCCGTCAACGGGAGCAGGCTGTCGTTGATCGCCCTCGCGGAGCCGAGATCGCCGCGGCGGACGGCCCGGATGAGCTCCGCGGTGCGGTCGGCCGCCACGTTGGCCACGACGCTGACCAGGCCCGCGGCGCCGCACGCGAGGTACGGCAGGTTGAGCCCGTCGATGCCGCAGTAGTACGCCAGCGACGTCCGGGACAGCACCGTCATCGCTTCGAACAGGTCACCCTTGGCGTCCTTCACCGCCCGGATCCGAGGGTGGCCGGCCAGCTCGATCAAGGTCGAGGGCGCCATCGCGACGCCGGTCCGGGCGGGGACGTCGTAGAGCATCACCGGCAGCTCGGTGGCGTCCGCCACGGCCAGGCAGTGAGCGAGCACGCCGTCCTGCGTCGGCCGGGAGTAGTAGGGGCAGACGAGCAGCAGCGCGTCCGCGCCGGCCGCCTCGGCTTCACGGGCCCGGCGGATGCTCGTGGCCGTGTCGTGGGTGCCGACGCCGGCGATCACCCGCGCGCGGTTCCCCGCCTGCGCTGCCACGGCCCCGACGAGGCCGGCGGATTCGGCGTCGGTCAGCGTCGGGGATTCGCCGGTGGTCCCGCCGACGACGATGCCGTCGCACCCGGTGGCCAGCAGGTGCTCGACGAGCCGGGTGAGGCCGGGTTCGCTGAGCGCGCCGCCGGGCTCCATGGGGGTCACCATCGCGACGAGGTTCGTGCCGAAGTCGGTCATGCGCCGACCTTGCCCGGGAACGACTGGTGCGGTCCAGCGATGCTTTTTTGCCGGTATTGGGTAGCCTGGCTTCATGATCGAGGTGGGTGCGCTGCGGGCGCTGCGCTCGGTGGCCGCCCTCGGGACGCTGGCGCGGGCGGCCGAGGAACTCGGGTTCACCGCATCCGCGGTGTCGCAGCAGATCAAACGGCTGGAACGCCAGGTCGGGGTGCCGGTGCTCGCGACGGCGGGCCGCGGGGTCGTGCTGACGCCGGCCGGCCAGGCCATCGCCGACTCGGCACCCGAGGTGTTCCAGGCGCTGGAGCGCTGCGCCGAAGCCGCCCGGTCGGTGTCGGCAGGCGCGCCGCGGGGCACGCTCCGGGTGGTGGCCTTCTCGACCGCCATCCGCGGTCTGCTCGCGCCCGTCGTGCCCCGGCTGGCGGCGCGGTGCCCGGACCTGCGCGTGCACCTCACCGAGCAGGACCCGGACGAGGCACTCCACAGCGTCGGCGCGGGAACGGCCGGCCTCGCCCTCGTCCACGACGCCGACGGGTTGTTCCCCGCTCCGTTGCCGTCGTCGCTGGCCCGACGGTGGGTGCACACCGACGTCGGCGACGTGGTCATGAGCCGCACGCACCCGCTCGCCCGCCTCGACGCGTCGCTCGGCGAGGCCGCGCTGGCCGGTCACCCGTGGGTGACCAGTCCGCCGGGAACCGCGTGCCACCAGTGGTTCCGACGGTTGTTCGCGGAGGCGGGGACGGAACCGGACGTGCGGCACCTGGTCGACGACTTCGCGACCCAGCTGTCGCTGGTCGCCTCCGGGCAGGTCGTCGCGCTCATCCCGCGCCTCGCCCGGCCGCCGTTGGGGGTGGAGCTGATCGCCCGCCCCCTGCGGCGGCCGCCGAAACGGGAGGTCCACGCGGTGTGGCGGCGCAGTGCCGAGGCCAGCCCGGCGATCCGGGCGGTGCTGGCGGAGCTGGGCGCGGACCGGGGTGCGGCACCGGGCGGCGCTAGGGTCGACGGGTAGTCGACGGGGTAACGGAGTCGGTCACGAGGAGGCGTTGTGCCGGTCGCCGCCGCGATCGCGTTCACCTGGCTGGGCATGGTGCTGGCGATTTCGTTCCTGGAGGCACCGCTGAAGTTCCGGGCCCCCGGGGTGACCCTGCCGCTCGGGCTCGGCATCGGCCGGGTGGTGTTCGCCGCGCTCAACCGGGTCGAGGCCCTGTTCGCGGTGGCGCTCATCGCGTGCCTCGTGGTGGGGACGCGGACCGTCGCGGCGGTGGTCCTCGGCGCCGCGGTGGTGCTGGTGCTGCTCGTCCAGCTGGTGGCCGTCCGCCCGGCACTGACCCGCCGTTCGGATCGGGTGCTGGCCGGGGAAGCCGGGCCGCGCAGCCACGCGCACTTCGGCTACATCGGACTCGAGGTGCTGAAGGTGGCCGCCCTGGTGGCCTTCGGCGTCGTCGCGCTGCTCAGCCCCTGAACGCGTCTTCGGCGCTCGCGTAGGTGGGGAAGAAGCCCGCGAGGCCGATCAGCCCGAACGTCCGGCTCAGCCGGGCGGGGACGGCGACCAGCGCGACGCCGGCTCCGGCCGCTTCGGCGACGTTGCGGGCGGCGATGAGCGCCGAGATGCCGCTGGAGTCGCAGAAGGTCACCCCGGCCAGGTCCACCACCAGCAGCTGTCCGCGCTCCAGGACGAGGGCGGCGATCCCGGCGCGGAGCCGGGGTGCGGTGGCCACGTCGAGTTCGCCCTCGACGGTGATGACCGGACCTGTCCCGCTGGGGCGGGTGGCGACGGAGAACGGGGGACCGGTCACGGTCGATCACCGCCGGGCAGCGGGATGCTCAGCGCCAGCAGGGCGGTGTCGTCCTCGACGCCGTCGCCGAAGCCGGCGAGCAGGCCGGTCACTGCCGTGATCACCGCGGGCGCCGTGGTCGGGGCCAGGCCGGTCAGGTGCTGCTGCAACTGCTCCTCGCTGTACCGGACGCGGCCCTGCGTGCGGGCTTCGGTCAGCCCGTCGGTGTAGAGCAGCAACGTGTCGCCCGGCGTCAGGAGGACGTCCATGGCGGCGAAGCGCGCGTTGGGCAGCGCGCCGACCAGCTGGCCGCCCGGGAGGTCCAGGAACGCGGACGTGCCGTCGGCGCGGATCAGCAGCGCCGGCGGGTGCCCGCCGGTGGCCAGGGTGACCGCCGCACCGTCGCCGTCCGGCCGGATGTGTCCGTGGATGACGGTGCAGTAGCGCGGATCGGCGCCGCGGTACTCGCGGTGGAGCACGGTGTTGAGGCGGTGCAGCACGGTGGCCGGATCGGGGTCGTGCACCGCGGCGGCGCGCAGCGTGTAGCGCGTCAGCGACGTCACCACGGCCGCGGCGGCGCCCTTGCCGGACACGTCGCCGAGGAAGAACCCCCACGTGTCGCCGGTCAGCGGGAACAGGTCGTAGAAGTCGCCGCCGACCTCGTCGGCCGACGCGGGGTGGTAGTACGCCGCGACCTGCATGCCGGGCACCTCGGCCAGCGCGGGCGGCAGCAGGGTCTGCTGCAGCGTCCGCACCAGCCGCTGCACCCGGTCGCGCTCGCGTTCCGCTTCTTCGCGGGCCCGCAGCAGTTCCTGCTCGTAGGCGCGCCGGTCGCGGGCGTCGAAGATCGTGGTGCGGATCAGCTGCGCCTGCCCGTCGCTGCCGGTCTTCACCGTCGAGGTCACCAGCACCGGCAGCCGGGTGCCGTCCGCGGCCTTCAGTTCGAAGGCGACTCCGCCGAGCTCCCCCTGCATGCGCAGGAGGGGCGCGAAGTGCGTCTCGTGGTAGATCCGGCCGCCGACGGTCAGCAGCTCGGCGAACCGGCGCCGGCCGACCACCTCGTCGCGTTCGTAGCCGAGCCAGCCGAGCAGCGTCGCGTTGATCTTCGCGATCGTGCCGTCCAGCAAGGTCGACAGGTACCCGCAGGGTGCGTGCTCGTAGAGGTCTTCCGCGCTGTCCTCCAGCAATGCCGAGAACGCCGGGGCGGCGCTCTCCTGACCGTCGGGGCCGGGGTGGTCCCCGGCCTCGCACATCATGGACCGCTCACGAACGCCGTGATCGCGGCGCCCGTGGCCTCCGGCGCGCTGAGCTGCGGGCAGTGCCCGGTCGCGGCCAGCGTCACCAGCGTGCTGCCGGGGATCTGCTCCTGGGTGAACCGCCCCACCTCCGGCGGCGCGATGGCGTCGTTCGCGCACTCGAGGATCAGTGTCGGCACGGTGACCTTGGCCAGGTCGGCCCGGTTGTCGGAGAGGAACGTGACCCGGGCGAAGACCCGCGCGATCGCGGGATCGGTGCGGCAGAAGCTGTTCGTCAGCTCCTCGCCCAGCTCGGGGCGGTCCGGGTTGCCCATGATCACCGGCGCCATCGTCGCCGACCAGCCCAGGTAGTTCGATTCGAGCGAGTCGAGCAACTCGTCGATGTCGGCGCGGCTGAACCCGCCGCGGTAGTCCCCGTCGTCGAGGTAGCACGGCGACGGCGTGAGCAGCACCAGCTTCGCGAACCGGTCCGGCTCGGCGTTGGCCGCCAGCACGGCGATCATCGCGCTGACCGAGTGCCCCACCAGCACGACGTCACGCAGGTCCAGCTCGCGGCAGATCTCCAGGACGTCGCCGGCGTAGCCGTCGAGGCTGCCGTAGCGCTCGGGGGTCCAGGCGGACAGGTCCGAGCGCCCGGCGCCGGTGTGGTCGAACAGCACCACCCGGTACCGCCGCGCGAGTTCAGGGACGACGAGGCGCCACAGGTTCTGGTCGCAGCCGAAGCCGTGGGCGAGCAGGACCGTGGGCCCGTCTTCCCGGCCGGTGACGGTCACGTTGTTCCTGCTGCGCACGGTCACCGGGACATCCTGCCACCGAGCCGGCGGGAACGTGGAGCGAGCGGGGGTTTTCGGCCCCGGCGCCGGGGCCGACCCGTCGAGCAGGCAGTCCGCGCCTCGGTCCCGCCGGTGTCGGCGCTTGCGACGGTCGGGCGCACCACCGTCGCGCGGGTGAGGGGGTTGTTCCGGCCCGGCGGCTGGTGTACGACGTACATCCGGAGGGCGGATGCAGCTCAGGGGGATCAACTACGACACGGGTTTCGGTGGCGCGGTCGGCACTCGGTCGCGTGTCGCGTTCGAGCCCGCGGTGGTGCGGCGCGAGCTGGAGATCATCGCGACGGACCTGCACTGCACCACGGTCCGGATCAGCGGGGACGATCCGGACCGCCTCACCCTGGCCGCGCACGCAGCCGTCGACGCCGGGCTGGGGGTGTGGTTTTCGCCCTTCCCGATGGACCTCACCCCACCGGAGCTGGAGCCCTACTTCGCGGACTGCGCCCGGCGGGCGGAGGAGATCCGGGCGCGCGACCCGGAAACCGTGCTCGTGCTCGGCTGTGAGATGTCGCTGTTCTGCACCGGGTTCCTGCCCGGCGCCTTCTTCATCGAACGCCTCCGCAACGCGACGGATCCGGCCGCGTGGGCCGTCTTCTCCCGGGAGTGGGACTTCGGCGAGGTGCTGCGGGACCTCGCCGGCGTCGCGCGGCGGCACTTCGGCGGCCGGCTCACCTACGCGGCCGCGGACTGGGAGGAAATCGACTGGGCGGAGTTCGACTTCGCTGCCGTCGACCTGTACCGCTCGGCCGCCAACGCGGGTGACTACGCCCAGTGCGTGCGGAGCCACCTCGGCCACGGCAAGCCGCTGGTGATCACGGAATTCGGCTGCTGCACGCACCGCGGCGCGGCCGACGCGGGCGGCATGGGCTGGACGATCGTCGACTTCGAGGCCGACCCGCGTGCGCTGAAGGGCGACCACGTCCGCGACGAGGCCGGCCAAGCGGCGTACTTCACCGAGCTGATGGACGTCTTCGAGGCCGAAGGCGTGCACGGCGCATTCTGGTTCACCTTCGCCGCCTACGAGTGCCCGGCCGATCCCGACCCGCGGCGCGACCTCGATCTGGCCGGCTACGGCGCGGTCAAGGTCCTCAAGGGGCCGGAGGGCACGGCGTACCCCGGCCTGGCGTGGGAGCCGAAGGAGGTCTTCCACGCCATCGCGGCCCGGTTCGCGCCGCCCTCGGTCACCTGACGAGCGCGTCGGCCAGGGTGGTCGCGACGGCCAGCGCCTCGTGCAGGCCGGTCAGCTGGAGCGTCCGGTTGACGACGCCGTTTTCGGGGGCGACGACCCGGACCTGGGTGCCGGCCCCGGCTTCACGGCGTGCCTCGAGCAGCACCGTGATACCGATCGACGCGAGGAAAGAGACGTCGGACAGGTCGATCACCAGCAGTTCCGGCGCATCGGCGAGGGCCGCGGTGACCTCGTCGCCGAGCACGGAGGCGCTCAGCAGATCGATCTCACCCGCCACCGCCAGCACGACGGCGCCGTCGGCGGGGTGGGCGGTCACGTGCAGCAGGTCCTGGGGCCGGATCCGGTGGCCGTCGGCGGTCAATGGTGGATTCCCTTCTCCGTCATCCGGCAGGCGGGCTCCGGCGCCGGGTGGCCGGCCTGCTCCGGATCGGTAGTACCCCGTTTTCCGACGACGAAACATCCGGTGACCACCCGGACGGGTTACGTGGACCGGCGGGCCGCGGTGGTGCCGCCGGGCGCGGGTGGTGCAGCGGGCGCGGCCGCACAGTCCGGGAGGAACCGAGCCGCACGTGGGCTCGGCGGAGTCAGGTCAAGGGCTGGGACCGGTAGCGCGCGATCCGGTCGAGCAGGGTACCCACCGCCGGGTCGGCCGGGTGCTCGAGGAGCAGCCGCTCGAGCGGGGCCAGCCGGTCCTTCGGCCGGACCGATCCCACGGTGGCGGCCAGGTCGATCGCCGCCACCCCGACGCGGGTGGCCTCGTCGAAGTCACCGCCGAGTGCGTGGTTCTGCGCCAGCATGATCAAGGTCAGCGAGCGGCTGCGGGCCATGTCGGCGCCGTAGCGGGCCGCCGCGTCGGTCAGCTGGGTGATCGCCGGGCCGCTGTGGTGGATGGCGACCGCGCCGGCCAGCTCCGTGAGCACCGTGCCCCGCATCGCCGCCATGTCCGCTTCGCGGAAGAACGCCTCCCACGGACGTGGCCGCGGCCACGAACCCGCCTCGGCGAACGCCGCCTCGGCCGCCGCCAGCCGGGTCAGCGCCGTCCGCTCGTCCCGGCCCATCGCGAACGCCCACGCCTCGTTGGCCACGAGGATCGCCGTGGCGCGGCGGGAATCGGATCGGCGGGCCGCGGTCCGGCCGCGGGCGAACTCCGCCAAGGCGCCGGGGACGTCGTGGCGGTGCAGGTAAAGGCGGCCGAGCCGGTAACGGATGTTCGCCACCAGGTTGTCGTTGCCCGCCTCGGCCGCGAGGTCTAGCGCGCGCCCGAAGCGGCGCCGCGCCGGCTCTCCGTGGCCGATGTCGAACTCCGTCCAGCCCAGCAGGTTGTGCACGTCGGCCAGGACGGCGTACAGCCGGGCCCGCAACGCGTCCGGGACCCGGCCCCAGCGCAGCAGGAGGCTCGCCGTCTTGACCACCCGGACGGCGTCGCGGCAGAACCCGCCGCCCTGCCGGTAGTCCAGCGCCCGCAGGACACCGACGGCCGCTTCCAGCTCGGCGACGTCGGTGGGTTCGATGTCGATCGGAAGGGGCTCGCCGTCGTCCGTCGTCGTCACCATGACCTCACCTCGCGCTGGTCACGCATGGTCAGTCGTTGCTGCCGGCGCCACGGAAATACCCAGCGGCAGGCCGTGCGGAAACCGGCCTGCCGCGGGATCACCCGTTGGGGGAGGGCTACCTCAGCGCCGGTACCCGGGGGAGTCCACGAGCCGGACGGGGACGCCACCCCGGACGGTGCCGAGGTCGGTCAGCGCCACCGGTTCGAGGCCGTTGCCCGGACCGCCGTCACTGGTCACCGCCAGGGCGAGGGTGTTGCGGCCGTCGGGGTTCAGGATCCCGGTCGGCAGCACGAACGTGTGCTGCGGTCCCACGTCGCCGACGTACTGCCCGAGGTTCCACCCGTTGACGAAGATCAGCGTCCGGTACCGGCCGCCCGACCGCGGCTTCGCCGGATCGCCGATGGTCAAGCCGAGCGAAGCGTCGTGCCCCTTCGGCACGTCCAGGGTGAAGTTCGTGCGGTACCAGGTGGTCCCGGGGGCCGCCGTCGCGGCGGGCACCTGGGCCGCCGCCCACCGGCCGTCCGGGTAGCCGGGCAGGGACCAGCCGGCGCGCTCGCCGTCGAGGCCGCCGTTGTTCAGCGGGCCCCGCACCGGATCCGCGACACCGCCGCGGATCTTCCAGGCGGCTCCGGTGAGCGACGTCGAGATGAGCCCGCGGCCCTCCTTGTGGGTGTCGGTGACGTCGCCGTCCTCGTTGTGCCCGTTGTCGCGCACCATCACCGACAGGACGTGGTCTCCGCTCCCGCGCAGTTCCTCTGGCACGGTGAAGGTCGCCGTGCCGGTCGTCGGCGGGGCGGGCAGGGCACTCGGCAGCACGTGCTGGCCGAGGTAGTGCCCGTCGAGCCACGCCTGCAGCATCCCCGCACCGCCCGCGCCGTAGGTCAGGCTCAGCTCGGCCGGGACCGGCCCGCCGGAGTGCCCGCGGTACCAGACGTCGCCGGTGTGGAAGCCGTAGTCGTCGGCCGTGAGCACCGGCTGCCCGGCCGGCGGCTTGGTGGTGCTCGCGGTGCTCGTCCTGGTCGCGGCCGGCCAGGACGAGTCGTCGTAGGCGACCGCCGACTCGGGCGAACCGGCGGCCTGCTTCCAGCCGGTCAGCGCGGGGAGTTCGACCGCTGCCGGACCGCGGAGCTGCGTCAGCAGGCTCCCCGACGAGGTCCGCCGGGCCCCGACCGGCCGCCCGTTCCACGAAATCCACGCGCCTGGACCCCACACCTCCAGGTCGCTGTCCCGGGACGTGTCGCCGGTCAGCGCGAGCAGGCCGCCGTGGAGCCGGGCGGTGCGCAGCAGCGCGGGGCCGCGGACGAGGACGGGCCCGGCGGCGGTGTCCAGCCGCCAGAACGTGTCGGCGGTGGGGCTGTCGGCGAGCAAAACGGTGACCGGTGGCCGGCCGCCACCGGAGACCCGCACCCGGGCAAGTCCGTTGTGGACGTAGTTCAGCCGCAGGTCGCCGCGCGAGGCGTCCCAGGTGGACGTGACGTTCCCGGCCAGCACCTCGACCTTCGGCTCCCGGGGGTAGCGCAGGGTCGTCTCCCCGTCTTCGCCGGGACGCCCGTGCAGCAGCACGGTGCCGGCGGCCGAGGTCATGATTTCCGACGTCGAGTACACCAGGTGCTGACCCGCGAGGTCGAAGTTCGCCACCAGGTGCTTGGCGTCCTGGCCGTTCAGGCGCAGGGTGCCCGCCTGCGGGACCGTGTACGCACCGTCCGGAGTGGACACCGGGAAGGTGAAGACGTCGTTCGTCGTGGCCTTCGACGGGGTGTGCACCGGCAGGTAGAAGTGGGTCCGGGTGTCCGGGTTGACGTTGTGGTACACCTTCACGGCCGTCGAGGACGGCGTGACGGGCTCAGCCTTGTCCTGCTTGGTGATCGGCGGCACCGCCTGCAGGAAGTAGCCCAGTTCCTTCATCGTCAAGGCCTTCGGCCGCAGCTGACGCCCTTCGTCGATCGCCGCACCGTAGTCGTAGGAGCTGTAGACCACCGGCGCCGGCAGCCAGCCCCACGACGTGCCGCCGAAGGTCATGTAGAAGTTCTGGATGGTCAGCCCGTTCGCGATGTTGGTGCCGTAGAACACGCGCTCGTACCCGGGTCCCTGGCGGACGGCGGTGCACGGGTAGGTGCCGTTGCTGCCCCAGTAGTCGAACCAGCCGCCGCCGAACTCCGCGGTGAACCCCGGGGTGTTCGGGGACGCGCTCGCGCCGCCCTTCGCCCCGCCCGGCCCGTAGAGGCCCCAGTCGGGTGCGTTGCCGGGCGTGCCCGGCGTGGCGTCGGGCCGGCAGCTGCCGCCCGGGTAGGTGTCCCACGCGTAGAGGTCGACCTTGCCCGGCACGGTCCCCGGCACGCCGGAGTCCGGCGGCACCCAGATCCCGTTGCGGCCGCGGTCGTTGTGGAAGATCGGGACGCCGATGCCGTCCGCCCGCACCTTGTCGTGGAGGTGGGTGACGTAGTTCTGCTGCGCCACGCCGGTGGCGGCCAGCTCGTTCTCGATCTGGTAGAGGACCACGGACCCGCGCCCGTCGACGTACTGGTGGCGCCCGATGACGCGGTCGATCGCGGTCAGCCACTCGTCGGCCGCGGCCAGGTAGTCGGGCGCGTCGCTGCGGGCCGTGCCCTGCTGCGTGGCCAGCCAGCCGGGGAAGCCGCCGCCGGTGACCTCGGCGTTGATGTACGGTCCGGGCCGGGCGATGACGTACAGCCCCGCTTCGGCGGCGAGGTCGAGCACCTTGTCCATGTCGCGGACGCCGGTGAAGTCGTACACCCCGGGCGCGGGCGAGTGGTAGTTCCAGTCGAAGTAGATCGAGACCGCCGTGTAGCCGGTGGCCTTCATCTTCTGCAGCACGTCCCGCCACAGGTCCGGGCTCGGCAACCGGAACGGGTGGAACTCGCCCGACCAGAGGAACTGGCGGTGCCCGTCCAGCATGAGCGAGTACTTGTCGAACGTGATCCGGTGCTTGGCGGGCGGTGCCGCTTCGGCCACGGGTGCGCTGCTCACCCCGGCCGCCGTGGCGAGGGCGAGCACGAAGGCGAGAAGACGGCGTCGCATCGTCAGAGCCTTTCGGGACGCAGGAAGTGCGCGAGCGGCAGCCGGGCCTGGACCATGGCGCGCGCGACGAGCGCGGCGAACTGCTCGGCGCCGTACCGGCTGAGGTGGGTCGCGTCGTCGACGCCGTCGTGCGCGAGCGTCAGGTACAGCGGCCAGGACGCGGCTTCCCCCAGGCTTTCCAGCAGCGCCTGGCTGCGGGCGGTCAGGTCGAGCAGCGGGATCTCCTGCTGCCGGGCGACGTCCCGCAGCACCGCGGGCAGGTCCACGCCGAGGTTGTTGACCACGAGACCGAGCGGCGTGAGCTTCCCGTCCGCGCCGAACCGGTGCCGCACCGGGGGTGTGACCAGCACGGGCGCCCCGCCCTGCGCGCGCACCCCGGCGATCAGGGTGGCGAGGTTGGCGCGGTAGACGGCTTCGGTCGTCTGCTTGTCGTTGTGCGCCAGCTGGATCAGGGCCGTGTCCCCGGGCCGGATCATCGGGCGCACGCGGGCGAAGTAGCGCGGGTCGTCGAGGTAGCTGACCGTGCTCGCGCCGGACTGGGCGTAGTTCCGCACGCTCGGCCCGGCGCGGAAGAACTCCGGCAGGGCCTGGGCCCAGCCGTTCTTGGGCAGGTTGGTCCAGTCGGCGGCGGTGGAATCGCTGATGACGAAGATCCGCGGCGCCCGCGGCTTGGGCGTCACGTGGATCCGGACCGGCTGCGGGGCCGTCCCGGTGAGCCGCACCTGCAGCCCGGGGGTGCCCGGGCCGTCCTCACCGCTCGGCATGCCTTCCGGGGTGCGCACCTCGACGGTCACCGACCGGTGGACGTACTGCCCCGCCCGGGTGGCCACGGGCGCGAGCGCGATCCGCCGGGCCTCGACGTCGAGGCCGGTCGACCCGGCGTCCCGGCCGCCCAGGACCACGTCGACCTGGTAGTCACCCGCCGGCACGTCGAACGAGCACGTGGCGGCGCACACGGTCCAGTGCGGGGCCGCGTCCGCGACGGCCGGAACCGCGCCGAGCGCGAGCACGGCGGTCAACGCCGGTCCGAGGATCTTCACGGTGCTTCCTCCGGGGCGATGGCGAGCAGGGAAATGGTGGCCAGGTTCCGCTGGGCGAAGTCGTTCGTCGCGAACGTCGCGAAGTCGCCCGCGGGGTTCGTCATGGTCCGCGTGGGGATCTCCGTCACCGGACTGGCGACGGCGGAACCGGTGACGCGCTCCGCGGGCGGCCACGGCTTGCCCGCCGGGTCGCCGGTGAACTGGTCCCACCCGCGTTTGCGCAGGTTCGCGTCCCCGAGCTGCTCGCCCGCCCAGGCCGTGACGCGGGAGTAGATCGTCTTGAACAGCCCCGGGTTGAAGTCGCGGCCGTACCGGGCGATCTTCTCCGCCGACGGCGCCTGCGCGTAGCGGGCGAAGTCGAGGTAGGTCCGGCGGAACTCCGGGACGTCGACCAGATCGAGAGCTTCCCAGAGGATCTGCTCGCCGAGGAAGGCCATCGAGAGGTTGTAACCGCCCTCGAAGTCGCCCTTTTCCAGGTTGACCAGGTGGCCGGTCGCCGGGTCGAAGCCGACCGCACCGCCCGCCTCCCCGGTGAAGAGCCCGGCGGGGAACGTGGCGATGTCCTTCATGCCGGTGACGATCCGGTCGCGCCAGCGGACGTCGCCGGTGCGTTCCCACTCCGTCAGCCAGTTGCTGACCAGGGCGTACCAGTCGGGGCCGATCCGGACGCGCGCCGGCGCCTTGGTCTGCGGCGGCAGGACTTCGCGCAGCGGGTCCACCGTGCGCAGCGTCTCGTCCACCTGCAGCGACGACCGGATCAGTTCGCCCAGCAGCTCGTCGGCGGTGAGGTAGTAGGAGAACCGTTTCGTGAACGACTCGCCGACGCGCGCCTCCTTGGCGCCGTCGCCCCAGTGCACGACGCCGTGGCGCGACCCGAGGCCGGCGAACCGGCCGCTGTGGTGGGTGTCCACTTCGGACACGTGCTGGGTCATGGCGCGCGCCAGCCGGAACGTCCGGGGATCGCCCGAGCGCAGGAAGGCGTACCAGAGCAGGGCATCCGTGCCGAGTTCGGCGTTGTCCCAGGCGTACCCGCCGACGTCGTAGCGCCATTCGTGGCGGTCCGCGTCGTAGGTGTGCATGACGTCGCCGTAGTGCCAGAACCCGTACCACTCGCGCTCGTCGACCTGGTCGGCGTAGAACCCGATTTCCCGGGCGATCCCGTCTTCGAGGGCCGCGCGGGCGGGCGTGCTGCGGTCGGGCAGGCTCCAGCGGCCGAACACCCCGGCCGCGTGGTAGGTGGCCGGGTCGGCGACGAGCTGCGGCGGCGCGGTCAGCGTGGCCGAGAGCGCGGCGATCGTGTCCCGGGACGGCGTCGCCGCCAGCGCCCACAGCTGCAGCTCGGTGGACCGCACCATGCCTTGCGGGGTCGCGAAGCCTTCCTGGACGTCTTCGTAGGACAGGTCGAGCCCGTGGGCGACGGTGTCGTACGTGCGCAGGTCCATCGCGGGCGCCAGCGGGGAGTACGACCAGAGCGTCACCGAAGCCGTGTCCGTGGCCGCGCCGCGGATCTCCAGCGAGCGCGGGGCGCGCTGCCAGAAGTCGCGCAGCCCGAAGCCCAGGCCGCCGCCGACCCCGCCGACGTAACCGAAGCCGGACGCCCGGTCGCCGCGGCCCGCGTGCTTCAGCCAGCTGCCCGCGGCGCTGGTGCGCTTCCACACGGCGAAGTGGCGGGCGGACTCCTGGAACAGCGTGAAGTCGTTCCACAGCGCGAGACTCTGGTAGCCGTCCCGGACCTGCTGGCCCCACTGCGCGACCGGTGGCGTGGCCGTGCCGTCCGTCTGGGCTTTTCGGACCGCCGAGCCGGGGTCGCGGCGCAGGCCGGTGAGCACCCGGACGGGCTCGCCCCACACCCCGCCGGACGCCGTGCCGAAGCGGACGTGCCGGTTGTGCGGCTCGTCGGTCAGCGGAACCGAGAACCGCAGGCCGAGCCCGCGGACGAAGTCGTGGTTTTCGTCGGCGTCCCAGCGGAAGCTGTGCACCACGCGCAGGGAGTCGTCGCCCGCGCCGAGGTAGATCCGCAGCGTCCAGGGGAGGATCGCGCGGGTGCCGCGGCCGCGGTCCCGCCGGTAGCGGCCGGTCAGCTTGACCACCGCGCGCACCGGGCCCGATTGCTCGACCTCGGCGCGTTCGACGATCCCCGTCCAGTCCTCGCGGCGGGGCGCCCGGGTGTCGTCGACGTCGTCCGGCTGGTCCTGCAGCCGCAGCACGAGTTCGCCGTCGCGGGCGACGACCCGCCCGGCCCTGGCGATCGACGGCACGGCGAAGGCACCGGTCGTGGCGATCTTCAGCTCGACCGTTCCGTTCGCCACGACGATTTCGCGGGGCGATCGGCGCACGGTGACCGGTGCCGGTGGCGCCGCGGGGGTGCCGGCCGCCAGCGCGAAGGTCTCCGCGGTGGCGGCCGAGGACACGGCGTGCCCGGTCCACTTGACCGAGCCGTCCGGCCAGTAGGCCAGCGGCCACGACTGCACCGGAACCGGTGCGCCGTCGGCGGCGTGCAGAGCCAGCGGGACGTTCCTGGACAGCGTTCCCCGTGCCCACGGGACCCCGAAGGCGCAGCCCACCGAGGCGGCGGGCCTGCCGTCCAGCCAGTGCAGGCGCACTTCGCCGCCGGCCGCCGCGGGCGTGGCCGCCGGCGCGGGGGCCGCCGCGGCCCCCGGTGGCGCGGCGGCCGTGGCGGCCGTCGCGGCCAGGGCGGACACGCCGCCGAGGAAGACTCTTCTGGACAGGGGGAACTGGGGGGACTGCGGGGACATCGTCGGCCTCCGGATCAGCTCGTCACCGCCGAGATGAACCGATTCAAACCAGACGGTTCAGTGGTTGTCAACCTGGGCGACCCGATCAGTCCAGTCCTTGAGTAAGCGCTTTCTCGGAGGGTGACCAAACGCTGCTGCGTCCGGCGGAATCATTCGATGCGTTCGAAGCAGACAGCGCTTTCTGGACCACCATTGCTGGTTGACGCCGCGAGCGAGCGGACTTACCGTGCTTGAACCGATTCAAGGCCGAATTCCGGTGAGATCGCCTGGGGTGCGATCGGAGAAGGGAAATCCGATGAACGGACGGTTCGGCGGGCTGCGCGCCGGCCTGGTGGCGATGGTGGCCGTCACGCTGGCGGGGCTGGTCACGGGATGCGGAGGCGGAGACGCCGCGTCGGGGAGCACGACGATCCGCTTCGTGTGGTGGGGCAACGAAGACCGCGCCAAGGTCACGAAGGCCGCGGTCGATCTGTTCATGAAGGACAATCCGGGCATCACCGTCCAGACGGAGTACGCCGCTTACGACGCGTACTTCCAGAAGCTCTCCACCCAGGTGGCCGGGGGCGCGTCGCCGGACCTGATCCAGCTGGACCGCGCGACGCTCGGCGAGTACCAGCACCGCCACGTGCTCGAGGACCTGACCTCGTCCGTGGGCAAGACGATCGACGTCACCGGGATCGCCCCCACGCTGCTGGCCGGCGGACAGGTCGAGGGCAAGCAGTACGCCGTGCCCGGCGGCCAGACCACGCAGATGCTCGCCTACGACCCCGCCGTCTTCACCAAGGCGGGCGTCGAACCGCCGTCCGGGCCGGGGAAGAGCTGGACCTGGGCGCAGTTCGGCGAGGCCCTCCGCAAGGTGGCGGCGACCGGGGTGGCCGGGACGACCGACTTCGGCTGGGCCATCGACTGGTTCGAGGTCTGGCTGCACCAGCAGGGCAAGCAGCTCTACGGCGACGACGGCAAGCTCGGGTTCACCGCCGCCGACCTGACGCGGTTCTGGACGCTGACCGGAGACCTGCGGGCGGCCAAGGCCGTCACCGCCCCCGAGGTCACCACGAAGATGGACGGCTCCATGCCGAACTCGGGCCTGGTCACCAAACACGCCGGGTCGGAGGTCAACTACGACTCCAGCCTCACCGCCTACCTGTCCAGTTACGGCCCGGGCATCAAGGCGGCGCCGCTGCCCACCGACGGCACGACGTCCGGCATGGCCGCGATGCCGCCGGTCACCTTCGCCGTCGCACAGCGCTCGGCGCACAAGGACGCCGCCGCCAAGCTGCTGAGCTTCCTGGTCAACAACCCCGAAGCCGGCAAGCTGCTGGGAGTCGCGCGCGGGCTGCCGCCGAACACCGCGATCCGCGAGCAGGTCTGCGGCGCCGCCCAGGCCGCCACGAAGGCGGTCTGCGACTACGAAAAGTCGGTCGCCGACCGGATCGGCCCGGCGACCGGCCTGTGGCCCACCGGATCCGCCGCGGTCAAGCGGGACTTCCAGCGCGTCTACGACGACGTGATCTTCGGCCGGACGAGTGTCGCCGACGGGGCCGCGCGCGTGGTGCAGACCGCGCAGCAGTCACTCGGGTCCTGAGGGAGGCCGCCGACGATGACGCAAGCTGTGCTGGACCGGCCGGGTGGGTCCGTGAAACCCGCCCGGCCCGTGCCCCGCCGCCGCCGGGCCGGCCAGGGCACCGGGTACCTGTTCCTGTCGCCGTGGCTGATCGGCGTGCTGGTGCTGACCATCGGCCCGATGATCGCGTCGCTGTACCTGTCGTTCACCGACTACGACCTGTTCGACGCGCCGCACTGGGTCGGCTTCGACAACTACGTCACGATGTTCACCCGCGACGACCGGTTCTGGCACGCCACCGGCGTGACCGCGCGGTACGTCGGCCTGTCGGTGCCGCTCAAGCTCGGCCTGGCGCTGGCGGTCGCGATGCTGCTGAACCGCGCCCACCGCGGCGCCGGGCTGTACCGCTCGGCGTTCTACGCGCCTTCGCTGCTCGGCGCGAGCGTGAGTCTCGCCCTGGTGTGGCGCGCGATGTTCTCGACCGGCGGCACCGCGGACCGGGTGCTGGCCGCGTTCGGCCTCGGCACCGGCGGCTGGGTCGACCGGCCGCAGTTCGCGCTGCTGACCGTGGTCGCACTGGCCGTCTGGCAGTTCGGGGCGCCGATGGTGATCTTCCTCGCCGGGCTCAAGCAGATCCCGAAGGAGCTGTACGAGGCGGCGGAACTCGACGGGGCCGGTCCCGTCCGCCGGTTCCGGTCGGTGACGCTGCCGATGCTGTCCCCGGTGCTGCTGTTCAACCTGGTGCTGGAGACGATCCACGCGTTCCAGTCGTTCACCGGCGCGTTCGTCGTCAGCAGCGGCCGCGGCGGCCCCAGCGACTCGACCCTGCTCTACACCCTCTACCTGTACCAGCGTGGTTTCACCGACTTCCGGATGGGCTTCGCCTCGGCGATGGCCTGGGTCCTGCTGGTGGTGATCGGCGTGCTCACCGCGCTGTTGTTCCGCGGCTCGCGCCGGTGGGTCTTCTACGCGGGGGAGGGCCGATGACCCGCCGGTCCTGGGCGTGGCACCTGCTGATGGTGGTCATCCTGGTGGTGCTGCTGTACCCGGTCGGCTGGCTCGTTTCGGCCTCGTTCAAGCCCGCGGAGGAGGTGCTGACCGGGCTCTCGCTGCTGCCGTCGCACCCGACCGGGGACAACTACACGCAGGTGTTCGGCGGAGTGGCCGGCTACAGCGTGTGGCACTACTTCGCCAACTCGGTGGTGATCTCCGTCGGCGCGGTGGTCGGCAACGTCATTTCCTGCTCGCTGGCCGCCTACGCGTTCGCGCGGCTGCACTTCCGCGGCCGCGGGCCGATGTTCGGGTTCATGCTCTCCACCATCATGCTGCCGCAGCACGTCGTGCTCATCCCGCAGTACGTCATCTTCCAGAAGCTCGGGATGGTCGACACGTTCTGGCCGCTCGTCCTGCCGAAGTTCCTGGCCACCGACGCCTTCTTCGTCTTCCTGATGGTGCAGTTCATCCGCGCCCTCCCCGGGGAACTCGACGAGGCCGCGACGATCGACGGCTGCGGGCCCGTGCGGACGTTCCGGTACGTGATCGCGCCGCTGCTGCGTCCGGCGCTGATCACCACCGCCATCTTCACGTTCATCTGGACCTGGAACGACTTCTTCTCCCAGCTGATCTACCTCAACGACCCCGGCCGGTTCACCCTGCCGCTGGCGCTGCAGATCTTCGTCGACCAGACGAGCCAGTCGGCGTTCGGCCCGATGTTCGCCATGTCGGTGCTCGCCCTGCTGCCGATCGGGCTGTTCTTCTTCGCCTTCCAGCGGTACCTGGTCGAGGGCGTGGCGACGTCGGGGCTGAAGGGATGAGCGCCCCAATGTGGCCTTCGGTGCGTTCAACGCACCCAAGGCGGCCTTCGGTGCGTTCAACGCACCCAAGGCGGCCTTCGGTGCGTTCAACGCACCCAATGTGGCCTTCGGTGCGTTCAACGCAACCAAGGCCACATTGGGGCGCTCGGGGTCAGCCGCTCGAGACCTGGTTCCAGAGGTTCTCGTACCAGGAGCTGCCGGTGGCCGGCTGCTGGCCTTGCTGCGGTGCGGCGTCGGGTGCCTTGTCCTCCGGCAGCTGGACGATGTACGGCGTCTCGCCCGGCTTGACGTACCGCAGCCGCCGCCGGGCTTCGGCCTCGATCTGCGCGGGGTCGCTCAGCTCCGCCTTGCGGCCCTGGAGCTGAGCGACCTCCTGCTGCAGCTGAGCCTGCTGCGCCTGCTGTTCGCGGACCTCGGTCCGCTGGGAGAGGTACGTGCGCAGGGGCACGGCGATGGTGAACGCCAGCGCGCACACCACGATCGCCACCACCGCCGCACGGCGGGTGGTGGACATGCCGAGCACCTTCGCCGCGCCCGACGCCCGCTTGGCCGCCAGGCCGCGGCGCAGCCGGGCCCTGGTGGTTTCCGCGTCGCCGGTGCGGCGCCGCGCGGCTTCGGGACGGCGGGCCGGCGCGGGCCGGTTGGCCCGCGAAGCCCCGCCGCCACCGCCGCGGCGGCCGCGTGTCCTCCCCCGGTCCGCCATCGGCGTCAGGCCTCGGCGCTGAACCGCGGGAAGGCCAGCTCGCCGGCGTACCGGGCGGCGTCACCGAGGGTCTCCTCGATGCGCAGCAGCTGGTTGTACTTGGCGATCCGCTCGCCGCGGGCCGGGGCACCGGTCTTGATCTGGCCGACGCCGGTGGCGACCGCCAGGTCCGCGATGAACGTGTCCTCGGTCTCGCCGGAGCGGTGGCTCATCATCGACTTGTAGCCGAACGACGTGGCCAGCGAGATCGCGTCGAGCGTCTCGGACAGGGTGCCGATCTGGTTGACCTTCACCAGCAGCGCGTTGGCGGCGCGGCGGGTGATGCCCTCTTCCAGGCGGTCCGGGTTGGTGACGAACAGGTCGTCGCCGACGATCTGGACCTTCTCGCCGACCTCGGCGGTCATGGTGACCCAGCCGTCCCAGTCGTCCTCGCTCAGCGGGTCCTCGATGGACACCAGCGGGTAGTTCGCCAGCAGCTCGCCGTAGTAGGCGGACATCTGCTCGGCGCTGCGCTTGGTGCCCTCGAAGGTGTACGCGCCGTCGGCGAAGAACTCGGTCGCGGCGACGTCGAGCGCGAGCGCGACGTCGCGGCCCGGGGTGTAGCCGGCCTTCTCGATGGCCTGGAGGATCAGGTCGAGGGCCTCGCGGTTGTTGCCGAGGTTCGGCGCGAAGCCGCCTTCGTCGCCGAGGCCGGTCGAGAGACCGCGGCCCTTCAGCACCGACTTCAGCGAGTGGTAGACCTCGGTGCCCCAGCGCAGGGCCTCGCGGAAGGTCTCGGCGCCGATCGGCGCGATCATGAACTCCTGGACGTCGACGTTGCTGTCGGCGTGCGAACCGCCGTTGAGGATGTTCAGCATCGGCACGGGCAGCACGTGCGCGTTCGGCCCGCCCAGGTAGCGGAACAGCTCCAGGTCGGCCGACTCGGCGGCGGCCTTCGCGACGGCCAGCGAGACGCCGAGGATGGCGTTCGCGCCGAGGCGGGACTTCGCCGGCGTGCCGTCGAGGTCGACCAGCTTCTGGTCGACGATCCGCTGGTCGACGGCCTCGATACCGACCATCTCCGGGCCGATCTCGTCGAGCACCGCGGCGACCGCGCGCTCGACGCCCTTGCCGTTGTAGCGGCCGGTGTCGCCGTCCCGCAGCTCGACCGCCTCGTGCTCACCGGTCGACGCCCCCGACGGGACCGCGGCCCGCGCCAGGGTGCCGTCGTCGAGAGCCACCTCCACCTCGACCGTCGGGTTGCCGCGCGAGTCCAGAATCTCGCGCGCGCCTACCTGCTCGATGAGAGCCACGCCATGCTCCTCGGTGCGTCGTGCCTGCGGTAACGCGCCCAGCCTAGCCGTCACCGCGGTTCACCCGTTGGAGGCACGGCCGGTAGCGGGTGTGCCTCAGTCCTCCGCGCGGATCGCCTGCCAGCCGGGCGGCAGCTCGACGGTCTCCGACGTCTGCTGCCAGAACGTCCAGCTGTTGCCGCCGAGGTCGGCGACGGTGAACACCCGGGCGCCGTAGGGCTGGTCCTGCGGCGGCTCCAGCTCGCACTCGTCGCCGAGAGCCGCCTCGACCCGCCGGTAGACCTCGTCGACGTCGTCGACGTAGAGGATGTTGAGCTGGCCGACCGGGCCGTCGACGCCCTTGGCCTGCCAGTAGTCCGGCCCGACGCCGGCGAGCTGGATCCGCACGTCGCCCGCCCGCAGGGTCGCCTGGAAGACTTCGCCGGCCGCGTCGCAGAACCGGACCTCCTCGGCGAACCCGAAGACCCTGCTCAGCCAGGCGAGCGCCGCCGTGGCGTCGGCGTAGTAGAGGTAGGGCGCCAGGCCCCGGTACCCGCTGCTCATGGCGGCACAGTCCATCACGTCCCGTTCGCAGGCGTGTGCAACCCCCTCTCCACGGGTAACGTGGGAGTGACCATGACGGACGCCGCAGCTGCTTCGCAGCCTCCCGAGGAGTCGCGGTTCCATGCCTTCCGCCAGGCCGAAGAGCTGGTCGGCCGCCGTCGCCCGCTCGACGCGCTGAAAGCGTTGCAGCCCCTGCTGGAATCCGAAGCGGACAAACCGTCGGTGCACCTGCTGGCCGGGCGCGCGTACTTCCACTCCGCGCAGCTGCGGCGCGCCGAGCAGGCGTTCACCCGGGTGCTGGAGCTGGATCCGACGGACCACTACGCGCGGTTCGTCCTGGGCCGGACCCTGCAGCGCCTCGGCCGGTTCGTCGAGGCGCTGGCCCAGATGAAGATCGCCTCGGCGATGCACCCGGTGCCCGAGTACCTCGAGGCGATCAGCGAGGTCAAGGCCCACATCGCCCTGCGCGATTCCTGAGCCGGCCAGGGCCGAACGGCCCGGGTCACCTCAGCCGTTCGGCCGACCAAGGCAGGCCCCTCGACCGATGTCCGGCACCCCCCTTTCCGGCGAAGCTGGTTCCAGACCGAACAGGGAGGAACCACGATGTCGATCTTCATCACGCTGGGCGCCTACGCCGGACTGCTGCTGCTGGTGCTGATGGCCGTCACGCCGTTCGTCGCCGACCGCGAGCTCTGATCAGGGCGCGACGCTCGCCTCCGCGTAGGCGTCCGCCGCGCTGAAGACGTTTTGGCCGTACGCCAGCGCCTGGTTGTAGAACAGGATCGCCCGCCACCAGCCGGCCGGGGTGCCGAGGTCGTCGCCGCCGGAACACAGGAAGCGGGCGGCCGTGAAGGCTGCGTCGTCGATGTTCTGCGGGTCCGGGGTGCCGCCGTCGCCGTTCGCGCGCTCCTGGTACTTCTTCCACGTCGACGGCAGGAACTGCATCGGGCCGATCGCGTGGTCCCACGACTTGTCGCCGTCGAGTTTGCCGCCGTCGCTGTCGTGCACCGCCGGGACGCCCGGGGAGCCGTCCAGCGGCGGGCCGACCACCGGCTTCGCCACCCGGCCGTCCGCCCCGATCGCCGCGAGGTCGAACTCCCCGCGCTCGGTCTCGACCCGGCCGATACCCGCGAGCGTCGCCCACGAGAGGTGGCACGTCGGCTTCTCGCGCTGCATCCACATCTCCGCCCGGCCGTACGCCGCCAGCACGCGCACGGCGACGTGCGTCTTCCCCGCGACCCGGGTCGCCCACGCGTCCAGCTCGGCCCGGTCGGACACCTGCGGCCGGTCGACCGGCGCGGCGAGCCCGGCTCGCGGTGCTTCGGCGCCGGGCTGCGGACGCTGCTCCGGGATGGCGAGCGCCGGCTGGACCGGCGGCGGCGCGGCGGGCGCGTTCGGGTCGCGAAGACCGATGGTGACGACCAGGACCACGCCGGTGAGCACGAGCCCCACCGCGAGGGCCGCCCGGCCGAGATAGCGCCGCGGCGGGCCACCCGAAGGCGGCGTTCCCGGAGGCGTGACGGTCGGCTGAGCGGTATCGGCCACCCGATCAGGTTACGGACGCACTCAAGGGGGTCCCCCGACCGTCTGAACAGGCAAACGGAGGGTAAAAACCTTCCCCCTGCCAGCGAGATCACAAATTTCGTTATCGAGTCGACGCGCAGTGCCCTGACCTGCGGTTACCCTAACCTAACTTTGGCTCACGGTCCCGTTTGTCCGCTTTACCCGTCTCCCCTGGGTGTGCGCGCACTGGACTTACAGGTGAGCCTTACCTAAAAACATCAAGGAAGCAGATCTCAGGGAGGCGGACCGGTGTTGTTCTCGAGCGCGCTGATCGGGCTGCGCGAAGGTCTGGAAGCCGCGCTGGTCGTGAGCATCCTGGTGGCGTTCCTGGTCAAGACCGACCGGCGTCACGCGCTGCGCTGGGTGTGGCCGGGTGTCGGCGCCGCGGTGCTGCTGTCGATCGCCGTCGGCGCGGTCCTCACCTTCACGACCGCCCAGCTGACCTTCGAGCACCAGGAGCTGCTCGGCGGCAGCCTGTCGATCGTCGCCGTCGTGTTCGTCACCGCGATGATCTTCTGGATGCGCAGGGCGGCCAAGAGCATCGCCGCCGAACTGCGCGGGAAGATGGACGAGGCGCTGGACGTCGGCCCCGCGGCCGTGCTGCTGCTGTCGTTCCTCGCGGTCGGGCGCGAGGGGCTGGAGACCGCGGTGTTCTTCTACTCGACCGTCCAAGCCGCGCAGTCGGACACCGTGCAGCCGCTGATCGGCTTCGCCATCGGCATCGCGGCCGCGATCGTGCTGGCCTGGCTGCTCTACAAGGGCGCGGTGCGCTTCAACCTCACCAAGTTCTTCACGGTCACCGGCGTGCTGCTGGTGTTCGTCGCCGCGGGCGTGCTCGGCTACGGCCTGCACGACCTGCAGGAGGCCGCGTTCCTGCCCGGCATCCACACCCTCGCCTTCGACGCTTCGGCCACGCTGCCCGAGACGTCCTGGTACGGCGCCCTGCTCAAGGGCATCTTCAACTACTCGCAGCAGACGACCGTGCTGCAGGCCGTCGCCTGGGTCGCCTACGTCGCCGTCGTGCTGCCCCTCTTCCTCAAGCCCAGCAAGAAGACCGCGCCGGCACCCGTCGCCGCGGCCGCCTCGAAGGAGTGACCGTGCGCAAGACCCGTCGAACCCCGCTGGCCGTGCTGGCCGGCGCCACCGCCTTGGTGGCGCTCGCCGCGTGCGACAGCAAGAGCGACACCGGTGCGGGCGCCACCGCGGGCGGCCCGATCAAGGTCTCGGCGTCCGACACCGGGTGCGAGGTCTCCGCCACCACGGCGGGTGCGGGCAACCTCACCTTCGAGATCACCAACAAGGGCACCAAGGTCACCGAGTTCTACCTGTACGCCGAGGGCGACCGGATCATGGGCGAGGTCGAGAACATCGCCCCCGGCCTGAACCGGCGGCTGATCGTCGAGGTCGCCGACGCCGGGAAGTACCAGACCGCGTGCAAGCCGGGCATGGCGGGCGACGGCATCCGCGGCGACTTCACCGTCACCGGCGGCGTCGCGAAGCAGAACGACAAGAACGCCCAGATGGCGCAGGCCACCAAGAGCTACGCCGACTACATCGCGAACAACACCGCCGCGCTGCAGGACGAGACGGCGAAGTTCGCCGACCTCGTCAAGGCGGGCAAGGTCGACGAGGCGAAGGCCGCGTACGCGCGCACCCGCGTCTACTACGAGCGGATCGAGCCGGTGGCCGAGAAGTTCGGCGACCTCGACCCGGCGATCGACGTCCGCGAGGCCGACCTCGAGCCGAACCAGCAGTTCACCGGGTTCCACCGGCTGGAGAAGGACCTGTTCAAGACGGGCCTGCAGCCCGACAGCGGCCAGATCGCCGACAAGCTGGTGACCGACGTCAAGGACCTGGTCACCAAGTCCAAGACGCTCGAACTGTCCGCTTTGGACCTTGCGAACGGCGCGAAGGGCCTGCTGGACGAGGTCGCGACCGGCAAGATCACCGGCGAGGAAGAAGCCTTCTCGCACACCGACCTCTGGGACTTCCAGGCCAACGTGGACGGCTCGAAGGGCGCGATCACCTCGCTGCGGCCGGTCCTGCAGGCGAAGGACCCCGCACTCGTGTCCACTTTGGACAAGGAGTTCGCGAACGTGCAGGGCCTGCTCGACAAGCAGCGTGCCGGTGACGGCTTCAAGCTGTACACCGACCTTTCCCAGGACCAGGTCAAGGAGTTCGCTTCGGCCGTCGACGCGCTGGGCGAACCGCTGAGCAAGGTTGCGGAGGTCGTCTCCAAGTGACGTCGACAGAGGGCACGCAGACAGAGGGCACGCGCGTCTCGCGACGGAAGCTCTTCGGCCTGGCGGGCGCGGGTGTGGCGCTCGCCGGGGCCGGGGCGGCCGCCGGCATCGGGATCGACAAGGCGACGAGCGGCAACGCCGAAGCGTCGACGAACACCGTCGGCTTCCACGGCGAGCACCAGGCCGGGATCGTCACGCCGGCACAGGCCAACCTGCACTTCGCGGCCTTGGATGTCACGACGAAAGATCGCGAAAAGCTGCGGCAGCTGCTCAAGACGTGGACCGACGCGGCCCGCCGGATGACGGCGGGCCAAGAGGTCGTGGCCGGTGGCGCGGTGGGCAACGGCGCGTACGCCCCGCCCGGCGACACCGGCGAGGCGCTCGACCTGCCGCCGTCGAACCTGACGCTGACCATCGGTTTCGGGCCGTCGCTGTTCGACGGCCGGTTCGGCCTGGCGGCCCGGCGCCCGCCGCAGCTGATCGACCTGCCGCTGTTCCCGAAGGACAAGCTCGACCCGGCCCGCAGCGGCGGCGACCTGTGCATCCAGGCCTGTGCGGACGACCCGCAGGTGGCGGTGCACGCGGTCCGCAACCTGGTGCGGCTCGGCTTCGGCGTCACCGAGGTCCGCTGGTCGCAGCTCGGCTTCGGCCGCAGCTCGTCGACGTCGCGCGAGCAGCAGACCCCGCGGAACCTGTTCGGCTTCAAGGACGGCACGAACAACATCAAGGCCGAGGAACCCGACGTGCTGCGCGACCAGGTCTGGGCCGAGCAGGGCGACGGGCCGGCGTGGATGGCCGGCGGCTCGTACCTGGTGGCGCGCCGGATCCGGATGCACATCGAGACGTGGGACCGCGAGACCCTCGACGGCCAGGAGAAGATCATCGGCCGCACGAAGGGCACCGGCGCCCCGCTGGGCCAGACCGCGGAGTTCGACGAGCTGGACCTGGACGTCGGCGGCGCGGGCGGCGAAAAGGTGATCCCGGAGGACGCGCACGTCCGGCTGGCCTCCCACCAAGCGCTCAACGGCGTCCGGATCCTGCGGCGCGGCTACAACTTCGTCGACGGTTCCGACGGCGTCGGGCACCTCGAAGCGGGGTTGTTCTTCCTGGCGTTCAACCGCGACACCCGGAAGCAGTACGTGCCGATGCAGCAGGCGCTGTCGGCCAAGGACGCGATGATGGAGTACGTCCAGCACACGGGTTCGGCGCACTTCGCGGTCCCGCCGGGCGTCTCGCAGACCGGCTACTGGGGCGAGGGCCTCTTCGCTCAGTAACGCACCACCTCCTTGCCTAAAGCCTTTAGGAAGTTCTATCCTAGCTTTAGGTAAAGGAGGTGGTGGTGATGGCACGCGCCGGAGTGACGACCGAGCGGCTGGTCCGCGCGGGCGCCGAACTGGCCGACGAAGCCGGGTTCGCGCAGGTGACGGTTTCGGAGCTGGCGCGGCGGTTCGACGTCAAGGTCGCCAGCCTGTATTCGCACGTCAAGAACTCGCACGACCTGCGAACGCGGATCGCGCTGCTGGCGCTGGACGAACTGGCCGACCGGGCCGCCGCCGCGTTGGCCGGCCGGGCCGGGCGGGAGGCGCTGGTCGCCTTCGCCGACGTCTACCGCGACTACGCCAGGGAGCACCCGGGCCGCTACGCCGCGGCGCAGCTGAGGCTCGACCCGGAGACCGCGGCGGCGAGCGCGGGTGTGCGGCACGCGCAGCTGATGCGCGCGATCCTGCGGGCCTACGACCTGACCGGGCCGGACCAGACGCACGCCGTCCGGCTGCTCGGCAGCTTCTTCCGGGGGTTCGTCGCCCTCGAGGCGGACGGCGGCTTCGACCACAGCTCGCCGGCGCCCGCGGAGAGCTGGGCCCGCCTCCTCGACGTCCTCGATTCCCTCCTCCGTGATTGGCCACGACCTTGATCACCACTCCGCTGACCACCGAACTCGTGCGCGGCGCCCTCGAACTCGAACCCACGGAGCGTGGGCTGGTGCCGCACCGGCTGACCGCCCGCGCCCGCGCGCAGAACACCGACCCGCGGCTCGCGATGGCCGAGGCGCAGCCGGCCGGGGTCCGCCTGCGGTTCCGCACCACGGCCGGCGTCATCGAACTGGAGACGCTGCCGACGAAGGTGGTGTACCCGGGCGCCCCGCCGCGTCCGGACGGCGTCTACGACCTGCTGGTGGACGGCAAGCTCGCCGCACAGGCGAGCACGTCCGGCGGCGACACGGTGACGGTCGACCTGGCGACCGGCGCGGGTACGCACACTTCGGGCCCGACCGGCGTCGTGCGGTTCGACGGCCTCCCGGAGCACCTGAAGGACGTCGAGCTCTGGTTGCCGCACAACGAAATCACGTCGTTGGTCGCGCTGCGGACGGACGCTCCGGTCTCGCCGGCGCCCGCGCCGGACCGGGTGTGGCTGCACCACGGCAGCTCGATCAGCCACGGCTCCAACGCGGCGAGCCCCTCGACGACGTGGCCCGCGCTCGCCGCCGCGTCCGCCGGGGTCGAGCTGATCAACCTGGGCTTCAGCGGCAACGCGCTGCTGGACCCGTTCACCGCCCGCGCGCTGCGGGACACCCCGGCCGACCTGATCAGCGTGAAGCTCGGCATCAACGTCGTCAACGCCGATCTGATGCGCCTGCGCGCGTTCGGCCCGGCGGTGCACGGGTTCCTCGACACGATCCGCGAAGGTCACCCTTCGGCGCCGCTCCTGGTCGTCTCGCCGCTGTACTGCCCGATCCACGAGCGAACGCCCGGCCCCGGCGACTTCGACCACTCGGCGCTGGCGGCGGGGGTGGTGCGGTTCCGGGCCACCGGCGAGCCGGGCCCCGGGAAACTCACCCTCGAGGTGATCCGCGAGGAACTGGCACGCATCGTCGCGCAGCGGCAAGATCCGGATCTGCACCACCTGGACGGGCTCGCGCTGTACGGGCCCGCCGAGTACGCGGAGTTCCCACTGCCGGACGACCTGCACCCGGACCCGGCGGCCCACCGCCACATCGGCGCCCGGTTCGCGGAACTCGCGTTCGGCGGCCCGTTCGCTTGACTTCAACCTCGGTTGAAGTTGAAGGCTGAGGGCATGTTCACCGAAGCAGAGCTCGAGTACCTCGAGGCCCAGCCGCTGGGCCGGCTGGCCACCCAGCAGCCGGACGGAACCCTCCAGGTCAACCCGGTCGGATTCAGGTACAACCCGGACGAGAAGACGATCGACGTCACCGGGTACAACCTGACCGGCAGCAAGAAGTTCCGCAACGTACAGGCGAACGGCCGGGTCGCCTTCGTCGTCGACGACCTGCCGTCGACGAACCCGTGGCGGGTGCGGTGCCTGGAGATCCGCGGCCACGCGGAGGCCCTCACCGGAGTCAACCGCCCGGACGGCCACCTCGACGGCGCTGTGATCCGGATCCACCCGGAGCGGATCCTCGCCTTCGGAGTCGAGGACTGGGACCACGAGCCGCTCGAACTGGCGCCGAACATCCGCAACGTGTGACGGAGTGGGAGCGGCGGAGCCGGGGGGCGGTCCGGCGGAGCGGCAGCGCCCAGCACGGCAGCGGCGGGATCCGGCTTGTCCAGCCGTACTGAGCGCCCGCCGTCGTGGCCGCCAGGCCGGTCAGGCCGGTCAGGCCGAGCAGGGCCGCCGCGATGGCTGCGTCACACCGGGCGCGAGGGCCAGAACTTCCGCCAGCCGTCGGCCTCCAGGGTCGTCGGCTCCAGCCCGGCGTCGCGGCCGGCCTGCTCGGCGGCCTGGATGTCCTTCGCGAACTGCTTCGCCAACGCCCTCAGCTCGCCCTCGGCGTCCACCCCCGCGCGGCGCGCCGTGGCGGCGATCCGGAACAGCTGGGCAGCCACCCCGGAACCTTCGGGGAAGAGGTCGAGCGGAATGCCCGCGCGCCCGGAGCGCTGCCCCAGCTTGCCGGCCAGCGCGACCGCGGGCTGACCGAGCGCCACACCGTCCACAATGGATTGACGCTGCTTCTCGCGCTGCTTCAGCTCTTCCCACTTGACGTTCTGGTGCTCGACCGTGTGCACCTCGTCGGCGTCGGCGAAGACGTGCGGGTGCCGGCCGACCAGCTTCGCGACGAGCGCCGCGGCGACGTCGTCGATGCCGAACGGGTCCTCGGGGTCCTCGGCCGCGACGCGCGCGTGGAAGAGCACCTGCAGCAGGACGTCGCCGAGCTCTTCGCGCAGCGCTTCACGGTCGCCCTCTTCGATGGCGTCCAGCAGCTCGTAGGTTTCTTCCACCAGGTACTGCCGCAGCGAATCGTGGGTCTGCACCGCGTCCCACGGGCAGCCGCCCGGCGAGCGGAGCCGGTCCATCACGTCGGCGGCTTCGACCAGGGGCGGCACCGGCGTCTCGATGACGTCCGCGCCGGTGGCGATGAGCAGCGACGCCGCGGGCTCGTCCCGGGACCCGGCCAGCAGCACGACGTCCTTCAGCGAAGGCGCGTCGGCGACAGCCGGCACCCCGAACGCGGCGGGATCGACGTCCGTGGCCGCGTAGACCGCCGGAGCTTCACGCAGGATCTTGAGTGCCGCGCCGGGCAGCGTCGTCCCGCGGACGACCACGACGACGCCCGTGCTCACTGCTGGGTACGACCGGAACCGCCCGGCGGCAGCACGATGCCCTGGGCGCCGTCCGCGGTCGGCACGACGTTCATGGCCACCACATCCCACACGCCGTACCGCTTGTTGACCCGCACGCCGAGTTCGTCGAACAGCGGCTGCAGCTGCCGCATGCCGATCGCGGTCTTCGTGGTGGCGTCGAGTTCCGGCGCCTGCTCCGTGGCGACGGTCTTGTCGTCCGTGCGCTGCCGGACCACCGCGACGAGCCAGGTGCCCGCCAGGTCCTGGCTCGGGTAGGGGACGGCCGTGACGGTACCGGCGGGCGACCCGAAGACCGGGGTGGCGGCGAGGCCGCCGGCCTGCGCGGCGGGCACCGCTTCACCGAGGCCGGTGAGCGGCGGGATGCTGTCGACGTTCTTGCCCGCTTGCTTCGCCTGCTGCCGCAGCTGGGCCTCGTACTGGGTGTCGGCGCCGATGCGCTGGGTAGCGGCCGCCGGGTCGGCGGCGAACTGCCGGGCGAGGTCGAGCGCCGCCTTCCTCGCTTCGGGGCCCTGGAGCGCGGTGCCGGTGGTTTGGTCCGGCATCGAGCCGATCGTGGTGAAGTCGAAGGTGACCGACAGGTTGGGAACGGCCTTGTCGGCCAGCGCCTGCGCGAGGAGCGTGTCGATCAGCTCCTCGCGGTGGTCGCGCGTGCGGGCGACGACCTGGTTGACCGCCTGAGCCTCGTTGGTCACGTCCGCGGGGACCGGGCCGTTGAGGGGATCCTTCGCCAGCTGGGCGTCGATCTGCGCGTAGTTGGGCGTGATGCCGTGCTTTTCGGCGGCCTTGAGGAGCAGTTCGTGCACGACGAGCTGGCCGACGACGGCCCGGCCGATCACTTCGAGCTTGTGCTCTTTGGCCAGCTTCTGCGCGTACGGCTGCTCGCGGACGGCCTTGTCGATCAGCTCCTGCACCTGATCGATGGAGACGGTGCGGTCGCCGATGACCGCGGCCGCACCGACCTGGCTGGGGCCCGAACCGCACCCGGCGAGCAGAAGAGCACCGGCAACGACTGCCACCAGCGCGCGAGGGCGCCCCATGATCCGCATCACAGGCCATACCCTCTCACACCATCGCCTCCCAAACGCAACACCCATGGGCTCGTGGCGGCGGTAATGTCGACTTATGGACCATTGGCTGACCATCGAGGTGTTCGACGGGGAGCATTCGGCTTCGCTGTGGCGGCTGTCCCGCGGTGACGCGCTCACCGAAGCGGCCCTGACGAACGGCGCTGAGCAGTGGGTTTGGCACGAGCACCGGTGGGGTGTGGTGCTGGAGATCGAGTTTTCGACCGAGGAGCGGCGGGACGCGTTCCGGACGTTGCCGGTCGTGACGGCGGCGCTGGACGCGGTGCCGGATCCGGCGCGGGGGCTGCTGGTGTACCCGGGACGGGGCGGGGGCGCGGGATCCCGGATGCCGCGGACACCCCGGCCGATGCCGATGACGGGGGCCGGCGCGGTTCCGGTGCCGGTCGAGTCGGTGCGGATGGGGCTGGCCGAGGCTTTGCCGCCGATGTTCAGCGACGTCGGTTAGCGGGTCGGCTGGCGGGTCGGCTGGCGTACAGGCGGCCGCGCTCTTCGACGTGGTTCGAGTCGGTTGAGTCGAGCCCCGATGCGCCCGTGCCCCTTCGCCGAGTGGTCCCTAAACAGCCGCCGGCTTCTTCGTCAGCTGGTGCAGGAACTTCGTGCACCACTCCAGCAGCTGTTCGTCCCGCAGCGTGGGGGCACCCATCCGGCCACCCGCCGGGCCCTCCGTGGGCTTCGGGACCGACACCGTGTCCGTCACCGCCTTGTACACCGCCTTCGGGTACAGCCGCTTCAACCGGACCATCTGCGAGTCCAGGAGCGGCAGCGGTGCGAACCGGACCGTGTTGCCCTGGACCGCCACCTCCGTCACGCCCGCCTCGCGGCACGTGTGCCGGAACCTCGCCACCGACAGCAGCCGGTTGACCGGCGCCGGCGGCTGGCCGTAGCGGTCGATCAGCTCTTCGCGGACCGCGTCGAGGCCCTCGGCGTCCGGCGCCGCCGCGATCTTGCGGTACGCCTCCAGGCGCAACCGCTCGCCGGGCACGTAGTCGTGCGGGATGTGGGCGTCGATCGGGAGGTCGACGCGGACGTCCGCCAGTTCCTCTTCCTCCGCCGTGTCCGCGCCGGCGTGGCGGCGGAAGGCGTCGACCGCCTCGCCCACGAGCCGCACGTACAGGTCGAAGCCGACGCCCGCGATGTGGCCGGACTGCTCCGCACCCAGGATGTTCCCCGCGCCGCGGATCTCCAGGTCCTTCATCGCGACCGCCATGCCCGCGCCCAGCTCGGTGTTCTGGGCGATCGTCGCGAGCCGGTCGTGCGCCGTCTCCGTCAGCGGTGCCTCCGGCGGGTACAGGAAGTACGCGTACCCGCGCTCGCGCCCCCGCCCGACGCGGCCGCGCAGCTGGTGCAGCTGGGCCAGGCCCAGCAAGTCGCCGCGCTCGACGAGCAGCGTGTTGGCGTTCGAGATGTCCAGCCCGGTCTCGACGATCGTGGTGCACACCAGGACGTCGTACTCGTTCTCCCAGAAGCCCTGGATGATCTTCTCGAGCTTGTCCTCGTTCATCTGCCCGTGCGCGGTGACGACGCGCGCCTCCGGCACCAGCTCCCGGATGTGCCGCGCCGCCTTCTCGATCGACGAGACGCGGTTGTGGACGTAGAACACCTGGCCGTCGCGCAGCAGTTCGCGGCGGATCGCCGCGCCGACCTGCTTGTCGTCGTACGAGCCGACGTAGGTCAGGATCGGGTGGCGGTCCTCCGGCGGCGTCAGGATCGTCGACATCTCGCGGATGCCCGCCAGCGACATCTCCAGCGTGCGCGGGATCGGCGTCGCGGACATCGTGAGCACGTCGACGTGGGTGCGCAGCGCCTTGATGTGCTCCTTGTGCTCGACGCCGAAGCGCTGCTCCTCGTCGACGATCACGAGACCCAGGTCCTTCCAGCGGACGCCGGTCTGCAGCAGGCGGTGCGTGCCGATCACGATGTCGATCTCGCCACTGGCCAGCTGCTCCAGGGTCTCGTCGGTCTCGCTCTTGGCGGAGAACCGCGACAGGCCCCGGATCTTCACCGGGAACGAGTGCATGCGTTCGGTGAAGGTGTTCAAGTGCTGCTGGGCCAGCAGCGTCGTCGGCACGAGGACGGCGACCTGCTTGCCGTCCTGCACCGCCTTGAACGCGGCGCGGACGGCGATTTCGGTCTTGCCGTAGCCGACGTCGCCGCAGATGACGCGGTCCATCGGGACGCCGCGTTCCATGTCGGCCTTGACCTCGTCGATGGCGGCGAGCTGGTCGTTCGTCTCCGTGAACGGGAAGGCGTCTTCCAGCTCACCCTGCCACGGCGTGTCCGGCCCGAACGCGTGCCCGGGCGCGGACTGGCGCGCGGCGTAGAGCTGCACCAGCTCGGCGGCGATCTCCTTGACCGCCTTCTTGGCCCTGGCCTTGGTGTTCTTCCAGTCGGAGCCGCCGAGCTTGTTCAGCGTGGGCAGCTCGCCGCCGACGTACTTGGACACCTCGTCGAGCTGGTCGGTCGGCACGAACAGGCGGTCACCCGGGTGCCCGCGCTTGGACGAGCCGTACTCGAGCAGCAGGTACTCGCGGGTCGCGCCGGCGACGGTGCGCTGCACCATCTCGACGAACCGGCCGATGCCGTGCTGCTCGTGCACGACGTAGTCGCCGGCCTTCAGCGCCAGCGGGTCGACCGCGTTGCGCCGCCGGGACGGCATCTTCGTGGTCAGGTCCTTTGTGGACGTTCCGGCGCCGGCGCCGCGGCCGGTGAGGTCCGCCTCCGACAGCACGACGAGGGCGCGCTCCGGCGAGACGAAACCATCGGTGAGGCCACCGCAGGTGACCGTGACCATGCCCGGGGCCGGCACTCCGGTGAGGCCGTCACCGGCCTGGGTCGCCGCGACGTCGGCGCCCGAGAGCTGCTCGACCGCGCGCGCCGCGGTGCCCTGGCCGGCGACGACGAGCACCGCCGTACCGCCTGCCGCGGTGTGCGCGCGAAGGTCCGTCATGGCGCGCTCGAGCTCGCCGCGGTAGGCGGGCGCGGCCTCGATCGAGACGCGGTAGACGTCGGGGTCTTCGCTGGTCAGCTGGGTCAGCGTCCACCAGGCGCGCTTGGTGTCCTGCGCGTGGGACGCGATCTCGTCGAGCCCGCGGTAGGCCGATGCACCGAGGTCGATGGGGGCCTGACCGCCCGCGGCGGCCGTCGTCCAGGACGCTTCGAGGAACTCCTGGCCGGTGCGGACGAGGTCGGCGGCGCGGGCGCGGATCTTCTCCGGGTCGGTGAGCAGGACGTGGGTGCCCACCGGCATCGCGTCGGTGAGCAGTTCCAGCTCGTCTTCGCAGAGCACCGGGATGAGCGCCTCCATGCCCTCGACGGGGATGCCGTCGGCGAGCTTGGTGAGCATCTCGGCCAGGTGCGCGTCGGCTTCGTACGTCTTCGCCAGCTCCGCCGCCTTTTCCTTGACCGGCTGCGTGAGCAGCAGTTCGCGGCACGGTGGCGCGGTGACGCGCGGGATCTCGCCGGGCAGCGACCGCTGGTCGGAGACGGCGAACGCGCGGATCTCGCTGACCTCGTCGCCCCAGAACTCCACCCGGACGGGGTGCTGCGCGGTGGGGCCGAACAGGTCGAGGATGCCGCCGCGGACGGCGAACTCGCCACGCTTCTCGACCATGTCGACGCGGGTGTAGGCCAGCTCGACCAGCCGCTCGAGCAGTTCCTCGAACGGCTGCTCCTCGCCGACGACGAGGTCGATCGGCTCGAGCGAGCCGAGGCCGGGCGCCATGGGCTGGATCAGGCTGCGGACGGTGGCGACGACGACACGGAGGCCGTCGTCGCCGGTCTTCAGCCGGTGCAGCACCTCGAGGCGGCGGCCGACGGTGTCCGCGCGCGGGGAGAGGCGCTCGTGCGGGAGGGTCTCCCAGGACGGGAAGTCGGCCACTTTGCCGGTGCCGAGCAGGGCACCCAGCGACGCGGTCAGCTCGTCGGCCTCGCGGCCGGTGGCGGTGACGGCGAGCACGGGCTTGCCGGCGCCGTCATCGGCCGCGAGCACGGCGGCGACGAGCTGCCGGACGGCGATCGGGCCCTGGAGCTCGAGCAGCGGCGCGCCGGCGCGCTCGACCACGCCGCGCAGGGCCGGGTCGGGGAGGATGGCGGCGAGGAGTCCGGACAGTGGAGCGTCGGTCACGGTCCCAGCCTACGTGCCACCCCCGACAGGTTTCCGGTCACCGCTGGTCCCGGCCGTCACGGGCGCAGCAGGTCCACCACCTCCGCCACGCGGGGCAGCTGCTCGTCGAACACCTTCGGGTCCGTGCTCGCGATGCGCAGCAGGAAGTGCTTCACCCCTTCGTACTTCCGCAGCCGCGAAGCCACCTCCGCGGCGCTGCCGGTCACCTGCATCTGGATCCCGTGCACGAACGCCGCCGGCCGGCCGTAGTTGCGCTCGCAGTACTCCTCCAGCAGCTCGCCGCCCCGCACCGGGTCGTCCTCCACCAGGACCGTCGCGAACAGCGCCGGTGTCACCGGACGGGACGCCGTAGCACGAATCCGGGCCAGGCCCGACCCGTAGTCCGCCGGGTCCGGCGGGTAGGGCAGCCAGCCGTCGTACAGCCGTCCGACGCGCTCCAGCGCGCCCGGGGTGTACGCGGCCAGCCACACCGGCGGGCCGCCGGGCCGCGCGGGTGCGGGAAAGGACGGCAGCGAGTCGTGGTGCAGCACCTCGCCGTGGAAGGACGGCTCACCGCGCCAAGCCGCTCGCCACAAGCCCACGATGTCGTCCAGGCGGGCCCGCCGGCGCGCCCACGGCACGCCGGCGAACGCGAATTCCGGCTCGCTGCGCCCGGCGAACCCGGCGCCGACCGCGACCGTGAGGCGGCCGGCACTCAGCAGATCGAGCGAAAGCAGCTGGTTCGCCGTCAGCAGCGGGTTTCGCAACGCCGGGAGCAGCGCCGACGTCCCCAGCGTCACCCGCGAAGTCCGGGCGGCGAAGGCGGCCAGAACGGTGAGCGCGTCCAGCGGCGCCCGCGCGAGGGTGTCGCCGACCCAGACCGAGTCGAGGCCGAGCTCCTCCGCGAAGACGGCGGTGTCGACCAGCTCGGGCGCGGTCCGCCCGGCGTCGAGGATGGGCTGGTAGGTCGGGATGACCAGGCCGTAGTTCGTCATGGGAGGAGCTTCGCCACCGCGGGGAATGCGCTCAATTCCCCGCGGGGAATGGGCCGGGCGAGCAGGATGGGACCGTGAACTTCGGAACCGCGCTGAAGGACTGGCGCACGCGGCGGCACCTCAGCCAGCTCGACCTGGCGTTGCGGGCCGGGACGACGCAGCGGCACGTGAGCTTCATGGAGAGTGGGCGCTCGCTCCCCGGCCGCGGCATGGTGCTGCGCGTCGCCGAGTCCCTCGAACTCCCCCTGCGCGAACGGAACGGCCTGCTCTTCGCCGCCGGTTTCGCCCCGTCGTACCCCGAAACGCGGCTCGACGACCCGGCGATCCGGCCGGTGCTCGACGGGCTGCGGCGGCTGCTCGACGGCCACCGGCCCTACCCCGCGATCGTCGTCGACCGCTACGGCGTGCTGGTCGCGGCGAACGACGGGTTCCGGTTGCTCACCGAGGGGGTCGCGCCGGAGCTGCTGCGCGAACCGGTCGACACGCTGCGGCTGGCGTTGCACCCGGAGGGGATGGCGCCGCGCGTGCGCAACCTCGACGACTGGGCGCGCCACATCCTCGAACGCCTCCGCAACGACCTGGCCCGCACCCCGGACGAACGGCTGGCCAGGCAGCTCGCCGAGCTCGAGGGGTACCTGCCGCCCGCGTCCGCGCCCGGCCCGGAGCACCTCGGCTTCGCGGTACCGGTCCGGCTGGCCAGCTCGATCGGCGAACTGCGGCTGATCACCGCGATCACGACGTTCGCGACGGCTGCGGACGTCACGGTGTCGGAACTGAAGCTGGAGACGTTCCTGCCCGCCGACGCCGAGACCGCGGAACGCCTTCACACCACCAGCCCCGTCGTGTGACCCACCAGCAGTTCCGCGCTCGCCCACAGCACCGCCGCCGCCAGGCTGCCCGCGGCGAACCGGCGGTACGGCATCGCCGCCGAGCCCGCGACGCGCGGCACCACGGTCCGGACGCCGGCCAGGCAACGGCCCGCGATCACCGCCGGGACGCCGTAGCGCGCGACCGCCGTTTCCGCGCGCTCCCAGCGGCCGCGGCCGACGCGACGCGCCAGGCGCGGTCCCCAGTGGCGCCCCTCGAGGTAGGCGAGCTGGTCGCCGAGGACGGCCGCGGCGACGGCCACCACCCAGGCGAGCCGGAGGTCGAGGGTGCCCCGCTCGGCGAGGAACCCCATGAGCAGCAGCGTCGACAACGTCGGCAGCACGATGCCCGGCAGCAGCGCGGTTTCCGCCGTGATCACCAGCGCGCAGACCAGGTAGACGACCACCGGGGGCGCGTCAAGCAGAGGCTGCAGCAGGCTGTCCACGCCGGATCCTCCCCACCGCCACCGGCAGCGCCGCGCGGTAGACGAACGCGGGCGGCAGGTTGCCCCAGACGACCGGAGTCCGCTCCACGACGGCGAAGCGGCTTCGCAGCGACGCGGCGAAGCGGCGTGCGGGAGGTGTCCAGGCCGCGTGGGCGTAGGCGAACGTGGTGAACCGGCCGTTCGGAGCCAGCGTCGCGGTGACCGCGTCGAGGATGCGGTGCTGCCGGGCCGCCGTCATGGCCGTCCACGGCAGACCGGAGACGACGACGTCGACGCCGTCGAGCGCCAGGTGCTCCGCCGAGCCGGTGACGACGTCGACCTGGGGAAAGCGGGTGCGCAGCGCGGACGCGAAGTGCGGGTTGATCTCCACCGCCGTCAACCGCGCTTCGGGGCGAAGCAGCGCGAGGACCGCTTCGGTGAACACGCCGGTGCCCGGACCGAGCTCGGCGACGCACGACGCGCGTTCCAGGCCGAGGCCCGCCGTCATCTCTTCGGCCAGCCGCGGCGAACTCGGGGCGATCGCGCCCGTCAGCATCGGGTGGCGGAGGAATTCCCTGGTGATCGACATGGTCCCGACGCTAGGAACGGCGGAGGTGGCCGCGAATCCGCCGGCTCGACCGGTCTCGTCCTCCCGCGGGAGGACGAGGACCGACCGGCGGGATGACGCCACCAGCGCGGCCCGCACGTTACGTTCGCTGCGTGGAACGACTCGTGAAGTGGGTGCTCCGGCACCGGTGGACGGTGGACCTGCCGCTGTACGCCGTATTCCTCTTCCTCGCGCCCAACTGGTTCGGCGACGAGCCGTGGCCCACCCGCGCGATCCCGATGCTGCTCCTGCTCCCGCTGCTGCTGCGCCGCCGGTTCCCGCGCACGGTGGCAGTGGTGATCATCGCCGGAGCGGCGGCGGTGTACTTCAACGACATCTGGGCGTACGACCGCGGCCGCACCGACCTGGCCATGGCGGTCGTGCTGTTCAACCTCGTGAAGCTGCGGCACCGGTGGTTCGCCGCGACGATCGCCGCGGCGATCGTCGTCCTCGACGTCCAGTGGGTTTCCCTCTACGCGCCGGAGGCGGAGAACCCGACGTTCACGATGCTCGGCATCCTGCCGCTGCACATCGCGGCGTGGGCCCTCGCGGAGTTCTTCCGCGCGAGGGAACAGCTCACCGCGGAAGAGGAGAAGCGCGACGACGCCCAGACCCGCGCGGCGGTCGCGGAAGAGCGCACCCGGATCGCCCGCGAGCTGCACGACGTCCTGGCGCACAGCATCAGCGTGATCGTGCTGAACGCCGAGGGGGCGAAGCTCGCCCGGCACCGCGAACCCGAAGCGGTCGACCGCACGCTCGACACGATCGTCCGCACCGGCCGGGACGCGCTGGCCGAGCTGCGGCGGCTCCTCGAAGTCCTGCACGCCGGCCAGGCGGCGCGCAGTCCCCAGCCGACGCTCGCCGAACTGCGCGAGCTCGTCGACCAGTCCGGGCGCGACGTCACGCTCGACGTCAGCGGCGACCCGGGTCCCCTGCCCGCGAGCGCCGCGCTGCAGGCGTACCGGATCGTCCAGGAGGCGCTGACCAACATGATCAAGCACGCTCCCGCCGACGCGACCGGCCGCGTCGGCGTCGCCTTCGAACCACCGGAGGTCCGGATCGAGGTGACGAACACCGGCGGCCACGCGCCGCCGGCCCCGGCGCTGCCGTCGTCCGGGCGCGGGCTGACCGGGATGCGCCAGCGCGTCGAGATGTACCACGGCGAGCTGAGCACCGGGCCGCTCCCCGACGGCGGGTACCGCGTCTGCGCGACCCTGGTGGTCCGGCCGTGACCACCCGGATCCTGCTCTGCGACGACCAGCAGCTCGTGCGTGTCGGCCTGCGGATGATCGTCGAAAGCCAGGACGACCTCGTCGTCGTGGGCGAGGCCGCCAACGGCGAGGAAGCCGTCGCCGTGGCCCGGGAGCTGCGGCCCGACCTGGTGCTGATGGACGTCCGGATGCCGGTGCTCGACGGCGTCACCGCGACCGCGCGGATCTGCGCCGAGCTGCCCGACGTGCGGGTCCTGATCATCACCACCTTCGACCTCGACGAGTACGCGTATGCCGCGTTGCGCGGCGGGGCCAGCGGGTTCCTGGTGAAGGACGCGCCGTCGGAGGAGATGCTCGTCGCGATCCGCGGCGTGCTGCGGGGCGACTCGATGGTTTCGCCGTCGGTCACGCGGCGGCTGCTCGACCGGTACCTCGCCCACGACCGCGATGCCGTGGACGTCGCGAAGCTCGGCGTGCTGACGGACCGTGAGAAGGACGTGCTGGGCCTCATCGCGCGCGGGCTGTCGAACAGCGAGATCGCCGCGAAGCTGTACATCGGCGAGACGACGGTGAAGACGCACGTCGGGCGGGTCCTCGGCAAGCTGCGGCTGCGTGACCGGGTGCACGCGGTCGTCTTCGCCTACGAATCCGGCCTGGTGCGCCCCGGCTCCTGATCACTCCCTATCAATCCACTTGATGGGGAGCGATAGAGTAGTTTGCATGACGATATACAAGTCCGAAGCCGGAGCTCAGCTCCTGCGCGAGCGGTACCTCGAAACCCTGCGGGCCTGGCCCGTACCGCACGAGGAAGTACGCGTGCCCACGCCCGAAGGGGAGACGTTCGTCCTGGTCTCGGGGCCTGCCGAAGCCCCGCCGCTGGTGCTGCTGCACGGCTCCGGCAGCAACTCCGGCGAGTGGACGGCCCGGCTTCCGTCGCTGGCCGGGCGGTTCCGGGTGTACGCCGTCGACGTCATCGGCGAGCCGGGGATGAGCGCCGAGACGCGGCCGCCGCTCACCGGCGACCGGTACGCGCGGTGGCTGGACGCGGTGCTGGACCACTTCGGCGTCGCCAGGGCCGCCTTCCTGACGTCGTCCTTCGGCGGCTGGCTCGCGCTCGACTTCGCGACCCGGCGGCCCGGGCGCGTCACCGCGCTGGCGCTGCGGTGCCCGATCGGCCTCGGCCCGATGAAGAAGGGGTTCGTCGTCAAAGCCGTCCTGCTGGCGCTGTTCGGCGAGAAGGGACGGCGGAAGTCCGTGGCCGGCGTGCTGGGCGAGCCGGAGACGTCGCCGATCGTGGACCACCAGCTACTGGTGTCCGCGAACTACCGCTACCGGACCGGGCCGTTCCCCCTCTTCGACGAATCGGCCCTGGGCCGGCTGACCATGCCGGTGTACGCCGTCGCCGGGGCGGAGGACGCCATGGTCGACTCCGCGACGACGAAACGGCGTCTCGAAGCGGCGGGCGCCGTGGTGGACCTGGTTCCCGGCACCGGCCACTACATCCCCGGCGAGGCGGACCTGGCGTTCCTCACGCGCACAGCGGCGAACGGCGATTTCACCGCTTGATGGCAGGATGTGCCCCATGCGGCGTGCGCTGGGTCTCATCGGTGTGGTCTCCCTGCTGGTCGCGGGCTGTTCGGGGGCGGCGAGCGAGCCCGTGCAGAGCGTCCCGCCCGCGGCCACCCCGGCCGCCGCGACCGGGAAGTTCAAGGTCGAGACGGTGACGGCCGGGCTGGAACACGGCTGGGACGTCGGCTTCCTGCCCGACGGCGGCATCCTCGTGCCGCAGCGGCCCGGCAAGCTCGCGCTGGTCCGCGACGACTCGATGCACCAGGTCCGCGCCGACTTCTCCGACGTCCTCGTGCAGGGCGAAGGCGGGCTGCTGGGTATGGTCGTCAGCCCGGACTTCTCGACCAGCCGCGAGTTCATCACCTGCCAGGACCACCAGGAGGGCGGCAAGGCCGTCGACATCCGGCTGGTCACGTGGCGGCTGGCCGAAGACGGGGCCAGCGCGACGCGCGTCAAGAATCTGCTCACCGGGCTGCCGGTGAACCCCAGCGGACGGCACTCCGGCTGCCGCCCGACGTTCGCCCCGGACGGCGCCCTGCTCGTCGGCACCGGCGACACGGCCCGCGCGTCGATCTCCCAGGACCGCCACTCCCTCGGCGGCAAGGTGCTGCGGTTGGACGCCAAGACCGGGAACCCGTTGCCGGACAACCCGTTCAGCACGTCGGCGGACCCGCACGAACGGCTGATCTACACCTACGGCCACCGCAACGTCCAGGGCGTGGCGATCCGGCCGGGCAGCGGCCAGGTGATCACCGCCGAGCACGGACCGACGTTCGACGACGAGGTCAACCTGCTGAAGCCCGGCGCGAACTACGGCTGGGACCCGTCGAAGGGCGGCACCGGCACGAGCTACGACGAGAGCGTGCCGATGACCGACCTCAAGCGGTTCCCGGACGCCGTCAGTCCACTGTGGACGTCCGGGAAGATCACCGAGGCGATCAGCGGCGACGCCTTCCTGACCGGCGCCCAGTGGGGGCGGAACGACGGCGCACTCGTCGTGGTGGCGCTCAAGGGCCAGAAGCTGCTGCTGTACCACTTGGACGCGGCGGGCAAGGTCCTCGACGTCACGCTGCCGCCGGAGTTCGACGACAAGTTCGGCCGCCTGCGCGCGGTCCGCAGCGGCCCGGACGGCGCCCTGTACGTGACGACGTCGGACGGGACGAACGACAAGCTGCTCAAGGTCACGCCCGCCTGATCATGCGAAAAGCACGGCCGGTGCGTGCCGTGGGGCACTTCCGCCGGGGTGGCGGATCGCGGAACATGATGTGTACCAAGAGTTTCGCCCGCCCCCGACGTGTGTTGGACGCGGTCAGAAGAGTGCGTTCCCGCGGCAGCACCGCGCCGGTCCCCGGGCGCCATCGCCGACCTGGCGACCCGGGGACCGGCATCCAACCGGACGGTTCAGACCTTGCCGCCCTCGAGCGAACCCTTCAGCGCGGTCATGGCGGCGGTCAGCGCCGTGGTCGCGGTGGGCCAGTCGATGGTTTCGCTCCAGGACGCCAGCACCGCGACGGCGTAGGTGCGGGACGCGGTCCGGACCAGGCCGGTGGTGTTGAGCACCCGCCGGGCCTCGGAGCTGCCCCAGCCCTGCTTCACCGCCCACTCCGCGCCCGGGAACGCGCGCGGGATCCCGAAGTGCTGGTCGAAACCGTCGGCTGCGGTGCGCGGGGCGCTCGCCAGCGCTCCGGTGAGGAACTCGCGTTCTTCCTCGGACGAGCTTGCCGTGAGGTACCGGTAGACCGCGACGACGTCGACGGGTGACATCCGGGTGGAACCCCACTGCCCGGGGTCGGCGGGCGGCGTGGTGTGCCTGAGCCCCAGCTTCGCGACCTGCCGCCGGACGATCTCCGGTCCGCCGTTCTGCTGCCACAGACGGCTGGCGACACGATCGTCGCTGGCCGAGAGCATGGCGTGGACGGCCGTCGCTTCGCTGTCGGAGGGCACTCCGGAGCGGTCGATCAGGTCGAGCGCGATGAGCAGTTTGACCACGGACGCGGTGGGTTGCGGCTGGTCGGCTTTCCAGCTCCGTTCGACAGCGCAGGTGCCGAGGTCGACGATCTCGATGCCGAGGCGCGGGTCTTTCCCGGTGCTGAGCAGCGCCCTTCGGGCTTCGGCGACGCTGCCGGCCTGCTTGTCCGCGGGATCGGCGGGCGTCGAGCCGCACTCGGCACGCCAGCGGTCGCTGCCGGAGTCACTGTTGAGGACGATCGCCACGAGGAGGCCTCCGAGCACGATGGCCACCGCGATGGCCACGCGTACCTTCATGTTGTTCAGCTGCTCGATCAACAGTCCACCTCCGCCGGATCGGTGATCGATCCGAAGCTAGGGCGGAGGAGGGCTGCGGGTATCGGCCGATCAGCCGGTCTGTTTTGGCCATCCGGTGGAGAACTGGCGAGTAAGAGGGCCTATTTCCCCAGGTGAGCTCCACCGTTGACGTGCACCACCTGCCCGGTGACGTGCCCGGCGGCGGGGCTCGCCAGGAACGTCACGACGGCGACGACGTCGTCCGGTGTGCCCGCACGCTTGGTCATCGTGGTACCGATCAGCCATTCGCGGCGGCGGTCGCTCAGCTGCCCGTGGAAGAACTCGGTGTCCTCGATCAGCCCGGGCGCGACGACGTTCGCGGTGATCCCGCGCGGCCCGAAGTCCCGGGCCACGCTCCGGTTCCACGCTTCGACCGCGGCCTTCGCGGCACCGTAGGACCCGGCGCCGGTGTGCGCGGCGATCGAGCCGACGGTGATGATCCGCGCCCCGTCGGCGAGCCGGTCGCGCAGCGCGTGGGTCACCAGCGCGGCACTGACCACATTGGACCGCAGGTTCCGCTCGAACGCGGCCGCGAAGCCGGCCAGCCCCTCTTCGCCGTCGCCGCCGTCGAGGAAATCCGTGTTGCCACCGGCGTTGTTGACGAGCACGTCGACCCGGTCCGGCAGCTCCACCAGTGCGGCTTCGACGGCCGCGGGATCGGCGGCGTCGAACACGACGGGCCGCGCCCCGGCGAGCGTCGCGGCTTCGGCGAGCACCTGCTCCCGGCGCCCGGTGATCGTGACGCGCTCGCCGGCCCGGGCGAACGCCGCCGCCACGGCGTACCCGATGCCGGTACCGCCGCCCGTCACCACGATTTCCTTGTTGTTCGGCATGCGTCCCGACCCTAGTGCCTAGGATCGGGGGATGAGCAAGCTCGAGCCTGCCGCCCGCGTGATCGACAAGATCGCCTGGATCCACGTGGTGGACGGCCGGATCCTCAGCACCCGCTCGCGCGGCAAGGACGTCTACTACCTCCCCGGCGGCAAACGCGAGCCCGGGGAAACGGACACCGAGACGCTGATCCGCGAGATCCGCGAGGAACTCGACGTGGCGATCACGCCGGAGTCGGTCACCCCGGCCGGGACGTTCGAAGCACAGGCGCACGGCCACGCCGCGGGCACGCTGGTGCGGATGACCTGCTACACCGCCGAATACCGCGGCACGCCGAAGGCGAGCAGCGAGATCGAAGAGGTCGAGTGGCTCGGCTACGCCGACCGCGGCCGGGTTTCCGCGGTGGACCGGATCATCTTCGACCACCTCCGCGAAACCGGGCAGCTCACGCTGTCTTGATCAGCGGCGCGTCCCGCGACAACGCGCGGAACCCGACGCTGTAGTACAAGTCCCGCGCCTGCGTCGGCGTCCCCGTGCAGGCGACCGTCGCGTGCGTGGCGCCCGTCTCCCCGGGCCAGGTAGGCGCCGGTGACGTCCTTGACCGACCCGTCGCTCCGCCGCACCCGGTGCGGGAGCTGGGCCCAGCCCCAGGCCACGAGATCTCCGCCGGAGAACCACAACCGGTGCCGCCGGCCGGCCCCGTCGGCGGCATGGCCCTTGCCCCAGTTCCAGGCCGGCTCGCCGAACGACGCGTCGCTGTTCACCAGCTCCGGGCGGACGGCGGTGACGCGCTGGGCCAGGCGCTGCATGAGCCGCACACGTCCGCGGCGGTCAGAAGCTCGGCCATGACACCGACTGTGGCAGCACGAGGCCACTCCGTCGAGTCGTTTCCGACGGTGACCACTAACCCAACCGCAGCTTCGGCTTGTGCTCCAGGTGGGACAGCCCGTTCCACGCCAGGTTGACCAGGTGCGCCACCACCTCGTCGCGCTTCGGCTTGCGCGCGTCCAGCCACCACTGGCCGGTCAGCGCCACCATGCCCACCAGCGCCTGTGCGTAGAGCGCCGCCAGCTTCTCGTCGTAGCCGAGTGCGCCGAACTGCTGGGCCAGGATGTGCTCGACCTGGCTCGCGATGTCGTTCAGCACGGTGGAAAACGTCCCCGTCGAGCTGGCCACCGGCGAATCGCGGACGAGGATCCGGAAGCCGTCGTGGGAGTCCTCGACGTACGACAGCAGCGCCGTCGCCGCCTGCTCCAGCATCACCCGCGGGTGGCCGCCGTGCAGCGTCGAAACCATCCGGTCGAGCAGCAGCTGCGTTTCGCGGTCGACGACCACCGCGTAAATGCCCTCTTTGCCGCCGAAGTGCTCGTACACCACGGGTTTCGACACGTTGGCGCGGTGCGCGATCTCCTCGACCGACGTGCCGTCGAAACCCTTTTCGGCGAACAGCGCTCGCGCCACGTTCAGCAGCTGCTGGCGCCGCTCGGTTCCGGTCATCCGGACGCGGCTCACCGGGGCGGCCGGACGCGCCCCGGTGAGCTGCTCACGCTTCGAACGTCGTCTCCCCGCCATCGGGGCAGCCTAGTTGACTAGCCCTTTTCGGTGGCGATTCGGGCCAATCGCTGCGGCGTCGGCCAGCGCACGTCGTGCACCCAGCCGAACTTCTCGAAGATCCAGATCAGCCGCGCGGAGATGTCGATCTGCCCGCGCTTGACGCCGTGGCGCGCGGACGTCGGGTCGGCGTGGTGCAGGTTGTGCCACGACTCGCCGAAGGAGAAGATCGCCAGCGGCCAGAAGTTCGCCGACTTGTCGCGGGCGGCGAACGGCCGCTCGCCGATCATGTGGCAGATCGAGTTGACCGACCACGTCACGTGGTGCAGCACGCAGATGCGCACCAGCCCGGCCCAGAAGAACGCCGTGACGGCACCCCAGAGCGACCAGGACGCGAGGCCGCCGATGAGCGCCGGCAGCAGCAGGCTGACCAGCGCCCACAGCCAGAACAGGTCGTCGACCTTCTTGATCGCCGGGTCCTTCACCAGGTCCGGCGCGAAGCGCTCGGCGTTGGTCTGGTCGCGCTCGAACAGCCAGCCCATGTGCGCGTGCCAGAAGCCCTTGGCGATGGCCCACGGCGAGGTGCCGAACGCCCACGGCGAGTGCGGGTCGCCGTCGCGGTCGGAGAACGCGTGGTGGCGGCGGTGGTCGGCGACCCAGGTGATCACCGGGCCCTGCAGGGCGATGCTGCCCGCGATGGCCATGACCACGCGCAGCCACTGCTTGGCCTTGAACGAGCCGTGGGTGAAGTAGCGGTGGTAGGACACCGTGATGCCGAGCCCGCTGATCGCGTAGAACAGCACGAAGATGCCGACGTCGACCCAGCTCAGTCCCCAGCCCCAGGCGAACGGCACGGCGACCAGCAAGGCCACCAGTGGCGCGATCACGCCGAAGTAGACCGACAGCTGCACGCCGATGCCGCGCGTGCCTTCGGTGACAGGTTTGGGCCCCTTGGAAGCCGGCGGCTCCCCGGCTGGCTGAGTGCGGTCGAGCGTGGCCGTCATACGCTTCACTTCTCCCTACGCGGACGCCCTTTGTACAAAGGGTGACCTAACCTACGATGCCGTAGGTTACGGTACAGGAGGTTCGGGCGGCTGGGGAGTCCTGAACCCACACATCTGTCTCCGGTGGCGGAGTACCCCGCCACCGGGCACCTAACGCATCCCCCGCGCGGACGACACCCGATCGTCGCTATCCTGACCAGGATCGATCCGCCGTAGTGTAATCGGCAGCACTTCAGATTTTGGTTCTGACAGTTCAGGTTCGAATCCTGGCGGCGGAGCTGCGAAGTAACCGGAAACCCACGACACCGGGAGGTTGGCGCTGACCGACGAGGCGACCGACCCGGTGACCAGACGGCCCGCGCTGGCCGAGATGTCCGACGCGTGGCTCGTCGGGCGCGCGCGCGAGCTGAACGCCGCGGTGCAGCGGCACGACTACCCCCAGCAGCTCGAGATCGTCGCGATGATGGACGAACTGCTCGACGAGACCCAGCGGCGCGGTGAGCCCCTGCTCGTGGCCCAGCTGCTGCGCTCGTCCGCCCTCGCCAGGCTGGCCACCAAGGGCCTGGCCGCGGAGGCCGAACCCCGGCTCGACGAGATGCTCGCGCACACCCGGCGGCACGGCATCGCCCTGCTGCGGGCCGACGCGCACGCGCTGCGCGGGCGCCGGCTCGTGATCGCCGCGCAGGAAGACGCCGCGCTCACCGAGATCGCCAGGGCCCTGGCCATCCTGGACGATTCGACCATCCCCGACCGGCAGGTCGGCCTGCGCGTCTGGAACCGCCTGCTGTGCGCGACGCTGATCGACTGCTGGCTGGTGCTCAACCAGCTCGGCGTCTACGAAGCGGCCGAGGAGGTGATCGGCCGGGCCGCCGTGGCGATCCGGGAGAGCGCGAGCCCGCACGACATCGCCCTGCAGCTGATCAACCGCATCAAGATGCTGCTCGGCTGGGGCCTGCGGCTGGAACGCATCGACGAGTACGACGAGAGCGCCGAGAAGTTCCGCACCGCGGCGTCGATGGGGACCGCCGCCGAAGGCCCGTTCGCCGAGTCGCTGTTCCCGCGGAAGGCGAACGTCTCGGCGATCGACCAGGTCGGCGTCCTGGCGGCGGCGCCGGCGCTGAACCAGCCGGGCGCCGAACACATCGAGCGGCTGCAGCGGCTCTACACCGAGCGCGCGTTCGGGCACGACCGGGAGATCGTCGCGATCGCGCTGGCGCGCTGCCTGGACAAGGAAGGCCGCCGCGAAGACGCCCTTTCGGTCCTGCGCGAGACCCGCCAGTCCATCTCGGACGACACCTCGCAGCCGTCGATGCGGCTGAACATCGCCCGCGAGCTGGCCCGGCTCGACACGAGCCCGGACTACGCCTCCGGCGCCAGCGAATCGCTGATCGACTACGCGCGGCGCCTGGAGTCGGAGATGTGGAGCCTGCGCGAGTCGCAGATCGCCACGCTGAACGCCCGCCGCGAGCACGAACGGCTCTCCGCCGAGCACGGCGCCATCACCCAGCAGGCACTGCAGGACCCACTAACCGGCCTGCCGAACCGGCGCGCACTGGACGAAAAGCTGCGCCAGCTCGCGTCGTCGGCCGACGCGCAGCCCCTCGCCGTCGCGCTGGTCGACCTCGACGGCTTCAAGGGCGTCAACGACAAGCAGTCGCACGCCGAGGGCGACAACGTGCTGCGTGTCGTCGCGAGCACCCTTCGTGACGCCCTGCGCGGCGACGACCTGGTGGCCCGCTACGGCGGCGACGAGTTCATCGTCCTGCTCCCGGGCACGCCGGCGTCCGCGGCGAAGATGGCGCTCGGCCGCGCGGTGAAGTCCGTCGCGAACCTGCCGCACCACCTCTCGCACGGCGTCACGCTGTCGATCGGGCTCGTCTCGCTGCGGCCGCAGGAACGCGGCGAGCAGGTGCTCGCGCGGGCGGACGCGGCCATGTACCAGGCGAAACGCGGGGGCGGCAACCAGGTGGCGTCGGCGAACTCGATGGCCGCCGACCCGGCCGCCGCGTGGGCGGGCGAGGCCCCTCCCACCGACCCCGCGTGGGACACCGAAGAGCGCAGTCAGCGGCACAGTTAGGATCGGTGCCCGACAGAAGCCACTTATCGGTAACCGTTGGGAGCGCCGTTGACCGGCCCGCTGAGCACGTTGATCCTGGCCGCGGGTGAAGGCACCCGCATGCGTTCCTCGACGCCGAAGGTGCTGCACCCGATCGCCGGGCGGCCCCTGGTCGAGCACGCCGTCCGGGCCGCCGCCGGCTTGAGCCCCGAACACCTCGTGGTGGTCGTCGGGCACGGCCGCGAGGCGGTCGGCGAACACCTGGCCGCGGTCGGGGAGGCACTCGGGCGCACCGTCGGCACCGCGGTGCAGGACCAGCAGAAGGGCACCGGCCACGCCGTGTCCTGCGCGCTCGCGACCCTGCCCGCCGACCTCACCGGCACCGTGCTCGTCAGCTACGGCGACGTCCCGCTGCTCGACACCGCGACCCTGGGCGCGCTGCTCGACGAGCACACCGAGGCGAAGAACGCGGTCACCGTGCTCACCTCGGTGGTCGCCGACCCGGCGGGCTACGGCCGGATCGTGCGCGACGCGGCGGGCAAGGTCACCGGGATCGTCGAGCACAAGGACGCCACCCCGGAGCAGGCGGAGATCGCCGAGATCAACTCGGGCGTCTACGCCTTCGACGCCGCCGTGCTGCGTGACGGCCTTTCGCGCCTCTCGACCGACAACGCGCAGGGCGAGCTGTACCTCACCGACGTGCTGGGCATCGCGAACGGCGACGGTCTCCACGTCGGTGCCCTGGTCGTCGCCGACCCGTGGCTGACCGAGGGCGTCAACGACCGCGTCCAGCTTTCGGTGCTCGGCGCCGAGCTCAACCGCCGGATCGTGCAGCGCTGGCAGCGCGACGGCGTCACCGTCGTCGACCCGGCCACGACGTGGATCGACGCCGGCGTGACCCTCGCCCGTGACGTCGTCGTCCAGCCCGGCGTGCAGCTCAAGGGCACGACTTCGGTCGGCGAGGGCAGCACGGTCGGGCCGGACAGCACGCTGACGAACGTCACGATCGGCGCGGGCGCTTCGGTGGTCCGCGTGCACGGCTCGGACTCGGAACTCGGCGACGGCGTCAACGTCGGCCCGTTCACCTACCTGCGGCCGGGCACGAAGCTGGGGGTCAAGGCGAAGCTGGGTGCGTTCGTCGAGACGAAGGCCGCCGACATCGGCGCGGGCACGAAGGTGCCGCACCTGACCTACGTGGGCGACGCCACGATCGGCGAGCACAGCAACATCGGCTGCTCCAGTGTGTTCGTGAACTACGACGGGGTGAACAAGCACCGGACCGTTATCGGGTCGTATGTCCGGTTGGGTGCGGACAACACCTTCGTCGCCCCGGTGCGCATCGGTGACGGCGCTTACAGTGGTGCGGGTGCCGTGATCCGCGAAGACGTCCCGCCGGGCACACTCGCGGTGTCGGCCCCGCCGCAGCGCAACATCGAAGGCTGGGCGATCCGGCGCCGGCCGGGTACACCCGCGGCGGAGGCGGCCCAGGCCGCCCTCGACGCCGAGTCAGCAGCAGGAACCGACGGGGAGTCGCCAGCATGAGTCCGAAGCAAGGCACGCCGAAGAAGAACCTGATGCTCTTCTCCGGACGAGCCCACCGGGAACTCGCCGAAGAGGTGGCCGAGCACCTCAACGTGACGATCACCCCGCAGACGGCCCACACGTTCGCCAACGGCGAGCTGTTCGTCCGGTTCGAGGAGTCCGTCCGCGGTACCGACGCCTTCGTCATCCAGGCGCACACCACGCCCATCAACGAGTACGTGATGGAGCAGCTGATCATGGTGGACGCGCTCAAGCGGGCGAGCGCGAAGCGGATCACCGTGGTGATGCCGTTCTACCCGTACGCGCGCCAGGACAAGAAGCACAAGGGCCGCGAGCCGATCTCGGCGCGGCTGATCGCGGACCTGTTCAAGACCGCGGGCGCCGACCGGATCATGACCGTCGACCTGCACACCGCACAGATCCAGGGTTTCTTCGACGGCCCGGTCGACCACCTGATGGCGCAGACCGTGCTGGCCGAGCACATCAAGAAGACCTACGGCGACGCCGACATCACGGTCGTCTCGCCGGACTCGGGCCGGGTGCGGCTGGCCGAGAAGTGGGCGCAGACGCTGGGCGACCGGCCGATCGCGTTCATCCACAAGACGCGTGACCCGGACAAGCCCAACCAGGCCGTGGCCAACCGCGTGGTCGGCAAGGTCGAGGGCAAGCTCTGCGTGCTGATCGACGACATGATCGACACCGGCGGCACGATCGTGAAGGCGACGGAGGCGCTGATCGACGAGGGCGCGGCCGACGTCGTCATCGCGACCACGCACGGGATCCTGTCCGACCCGGCCACCCAGCGGCTCTCGGAGTGCAAGGCGCGCGAAGTCATCGTGACGAACTCGCTGCCGATCCCGGAGGAGAAGCGGTTCCCGGGCCTGACGGTCCTGTCGATCGCGCCGATGCTGGCCGAGGCCATCCAGCAGGTCTTCGAAGACGGCTCGGTGACGTCGCTGTTCGACGGCAACGCCTGACCCGTCGTGAGTGGTAAGTCGGGTTAGCACCCGACTTACCACTCACGACCGGCCCCGGCAGACTTCAGTAGGCGACGGTGAAGCGCGCGCGGGAGTGCTTCGGCTGCTCGATCTCGTCGACGTAGGCGATCGCGTAGTCGTCGCCGCCGATGAACGACCTGCCGTTTTCGTCGGTCAGCAGGACGTCGCCGCCGATGCGGAACTTCTCCGTGCGCTCACCTGGCACCCACGCGCCGAACTCGGCGGCGGGGCTGACGTAGAACCAGTCGAGGTCCTCGGGCTGCTCACGCAGCAGGCCCAGCACCTCGGCGTGGCTGCCGGCCTCTTCCTTGTACTCGGCCGGGAACTCGGGGGTGTCGAACAGGCGCGGGCCGCCCTCGGCCACGTGCAGGCTCGCCGCGCCGCCGACGAACGACAGCCGGACGCCGTTCTCGCGCGCGACGCGGACCAGCACGGGTACGGCGTCGATCAGCTTCTTGCCGTCGATCGCGCGGGCCGGGGTGGCGACCACGATGACGTCCGCGTCCTTCGCGACCTGGGCGACGAACTCCTCGTCGTGCAGCGAACCCTGCCGCTCCTCGACGCCCTCGGGGACCGCACCCGCGTTGCGCGCGACCCCGGTCACCTCGTGCCCGCGGCGCAGCGCCTCGGCGCCGATCTTGCCCCCGGCGTACCCCGTCGCTCCGAAAACCACCAGTTTGGCCATGGGATCTCCTCGTTCGTCGTCGGCCTTCACGGCCGATGCTAGGAACGGAGGAGCACCTACTTCAACGGAAGCAACACACCTGGGGGTAGGTGCCCAGGTCAGCCGCCGAGGCGCGCGAACTCCGCCGCGACCGTCTGCTTGACGGCGTTGACGTCGAGGCCCGCGCGGACCTCCGCCGTCGCGTTCGGCTTGGACAGCACCTGGTAGCTGGCCGTGCGGTTGGGCAGCTTGAACTTCACCGAGCAGGACAGCTTGATCGTCGCGTACGGCTCCGCGTCCCCGGCCGCCGTGCAGGTCTGCGCGCCGAGCGAGTCGGCGCTGACCTCGACCGAAAGGGTGATGTGCACGACGCTCTTCTCCCCCGACGCCGCCGTGCCGACCACGCTGTTGGAGACGTCGACCGTCGTCGTGCACGAGCCGACGAAGTCCTTGCAGTCGAGGTTGTCGTTGGTCACGACGGCGCTGGCCTGCACCAGCCCCTCGAACGGCTGACCCAGGCCGCCGACGGTGTTGTCGAGGTCGGTGTGGAACGTCTTCAGCGCGTCCCCGGTGATCGGGGCGAGCAGGAACTCGGCGCCGTACTTCGGCCCGGCCTGCGGGTCGAGCAGCGCCGGAGCGAAGCTGACGACGCGGTTCGGCTTGGCCGTCGTGACCCGCAGGACGCTCGGGGCGGTGCCGAGCTGGTAGACCTCGGTGCCGTCCGGCAGCTTCGCCTTGATCGGCTCGGTCAGCCGGTCGAGACCGGTCAGCGCCTTGCGCAGCCCTTCGGCGAGCGTCTGCGGCGCGAACCGGGCCGCCGGGTCGAAGGGCAGTTCGGAGCCGAGCGAGCGCACCCAGCTCGTGCCGAACTGCGTGCCCTCGTCGATGGCGTGCGCCTTCCAGTAGTCGGCGTCGGCCTGCAGGTAGAACTGACCGGCGGCGGCCGTCACCTGGACGACGCGGCCGTCGAGCGGCAGCCCGCCGACGGCGTTGCCGCCGCGGGTGACCCGGAACTGCTGCTCGGCGCCCTTGACCGTGGACTTCAGCGCCACCGCGGGGGCCTGGCCCAGCCCGGTGAGGGCCGCGTCGACCGCGGCGCGCTGCTCGGCGCGCCGGTCCGCCGTCGCCTTGTCGGCCGCGGAGACGCCGGCGGTGCCGGCGACCGCCACCTGGCAGCCGGCCAGCAACCCGCCCAGCAGCAGCACCGCTGCCACCCTGCTCCGTCGACCCCGCATTTTCGCCCCCTGCTTCTCCCGCTACCGAGCACACCTCGGCCGGCGTGGTCCCGCCACCGGATTTGTGTCGTCACGCACCGGGTTCCAGGAGGGTTCTAGCCTGGGCCGGGCACCCGCCGCAACCCACCGTGATGAGGTTGGTTTACACTCTTGAGGTTGTCTCGGCGAGGCGGGGCCCATCTAGGGTGCCCGGCGTGATCGACGCGGCGGCTCGAGTAGCCCCCGTCGTCGTGCACGCCCGGAAACTCGCCGCCGAAACTTCCTGAAAACACCGGTTTCCCCCGCCGCAGCATGCTGTCGTGATTTGAAGGAGTGCCACACCGTGTCCGAGGTACGTCTGTCCGTCGAGCCGCGCACCGAGTTCGGCAAGGGCGCCGCGCGCCGCACGCGTCGCGCCGGCAAGATCCCCGCCGTCCTCTACGGCCACGGGTCGGACCCGCGGCACTTCGCGCTGCCCGCGATCGAGTTCGCCCGCGTCGTCCGCGAGAACGGCTCGAACGCCGTCATCACGCTGGACCTGGAGGGCTCGATCGAGCTGGCCCTGACCAAGACCATCGTGGTCCACCCGCTGAAGAACTACATCGAGCACGTCGACCTGCTGGTCGTGAAGCGCGGCGAGAAGATCATCGTCGACGTCCCCGTCGTCGTCACCGGCAACCCCGGCCCCGGCGGCCTGGTCAACCAGGACGTGGACACCCTGCAGGTCGAGGTCGAGGCGCTGCACATCCCGGAGCAGTTCGAGGTTTCGATCGAGGGCCTCGAGATCGGTTCCCAGGTCCTCGCCAGCCAGGTGCAGCTGCCCGAGGGCGCGACCCTGGTCACCGACCCGGAGTCGCTGGTCGTGGCCGTCAACGAGCCGCAGCGTGAAGAGGCCGACGACGACGCCGAGTCGGGCACCGAGTCGGCCGAAGCCGCCGAATAGCTCCGCCACGACCCTCAACGGAGGAGCTCCGCTCCACTGTTACATTTTCAGGCGTGACCGAAGACCTGCCCGGGGCCGGCGAGCTGATCCTGCTCGCCGGCCTTGGCAATCCCGGACCCCAGTACGCCGGAAACCGGCACAATGTCGGGTTCATGGTGCTGGACGAGCTCGCCGCCCGCGTCGGCGGCAAGTTCAAGACGCACAAGAGCGGCGGCGAAGTGCTCGAGGGCCGGCTGGCCGGCCGCCGCGTGGTGCTGGTGAAACCGCGTTCGTACATGAACCTTTCCGGCGGCCCGGTGGTCGGCGCGGCGCGGTTCTACAAGGTCGAGCCGTCCGGCATCGTCGTGGTGCACGACGAGCTCGACGTCGATTTCGGCGCGCTGAAGCTGAAGCTCGGCGGCGGCGACAACGGCCACAACGGGCTCCGCTCGATCACGAAGTCGCTGGGCACCCGCGAGTACTACCGGGTGCGGTTCGGCATCGGCAGGCCGCCCGGCCGTCAGGACCCGGCGGACTTCGTGCTGAAGGACTTTTCCACGGTCGAACGCAAGGAACTCCCGCTGGAGGTGGATCGGTGCGCGGACGCGACCGAAGCGCTGATCAGCACCGGCCTCGCGGCCGCGCAGAACGCCTTCCACGCGGGCTGACATGGGTGGGCGAGGTGAAGCCATGACCCCGGAGTACGCCCGGTCGATTGCTTTCGGCAAGCCCCGGTTCGGCCGTCGCGGGTACAACGAGGACGAGGTGGACGCGTTCCTCGACCTCATCGCGGAGGCACTGGCCGGCCGGAACATCCTCACGCCGGACGACATCCACTACGTCGAGTTCACGATCATGCCGGTCGGCATGCGCAGCTACGACCAGGCCCAGGTCGACCTGTTCCTCGACGAGGCCGAGGCGGCGCTGGTGGCGCTGCGGAACCCGCAGCCGGTGGCCGAGGCGGAGAAGCCGCCCCAGGGCCCGCGGAAGTGGTTCGGCCGCGGCTGACGGTGTGAAGCCGGCCACACAGCGCTCGGTAGCGCCGGCTCACCCGAAGGCGGCGCGAGGCCGCCCGTGGGGGTGAGCTTGGGGGCTACCCCTTTCGGGGGAGCGTGTCCGCGGGTTAGGACGGTGTACGGGAGTTCGCACCCGCCCAACCCCGGAATCGGAGAGTTCCATGTCGTTCACCGCCGAAGACCTCGCCGAGGTCACCTTCGGTCACGCCCCGATCGGCCGCCGCGGTTACGCGAAGCACGAGGTCGACGAGTTCGTCCGGCGGATCGCCAAGACGTTCGCCGAGGAGGACGACCTGACCGCCGCCGAAGTGCACCACGTGGTGTTCTCGAAGCCGCTGATCGGCAAGCGCGGCTACGACGAGCGCGAAGTCGACCAGTTCCTCGACGCGGTGGAAGACCAGCTCGCCGCCCGCTCCGGCCACGCCCCGGACCTCCCCGGCGCCCGCACCTCGCAGGAGGCCACGGCCGAGCGCGCCGTCCCGCCGACGCCCCGGGCGGTGCGCGTCCAGCAACGCTGACCCGGCACTTTCACGTGAAAGCTACGGTCCCAGGTCGTAGCTTTCACGTGAAAGCTACGGTCAGGCGTCGGCGTTCTTCTTGATCCGGTCCGCGAACTGCTGCGCCGTCGCCGCCCGCTTGACCTTGCCCGACGGCGTCTTCGGGAGGCTGCCCGCCGGCAGCACCACGACCGCGTACGGCCGCATGTCGACGGCGTCGCGGACCCGGGCCGCCACCTGCTTCATCAGGCTCTTCTCGGCCTCGGCGTCACCCGCCAGCTTCGACTCCACGACCACCGCGAACCGCTCGCGGCGGCTGCCCGCGTCCAGCCGGACCGCCACCGCGTTGCCCGCACGCACCCCTTCGACCGACGTCGCCGCGCGCTCGATGTCCGTCGGGTACAGGTTGCGGCCGCCCATGATGATGACGTCCTTGCGGCGGCCGCAGATGACGATCTGGCCGTCCACCAGGTACCCGAGGTCGCCGGTGTTGAGCCACCCGTCGGCATCCTGGGTGTCGAGCGGCCCGTCCATCGTCAGGTAGCCGGGCGTCACGGCTTCGCCGCGCAGCCGGATCTCGCCGACCTCGCGGTCGCCGGCCCGCTCGCCCGCCTCGTTGACGATCTCCGCTTCCAGTCCGTCCAGGGGACGGCCGAGCAGCGCGAACGCCCGGACGCCGTCGGTGCCGCGCCGCGGGTCACCCTCGGGGACCGGCACCGCGCGGTTTTCCGCCTCCAGCGCGTCGGCCTCGACGACATCGAGCGTGAGGCCGGTGAACAGCGGCGCGAACGACACCGCCAGCGTCGCCTCCGCCATGCCGTAGGCCGGGAAGACGCACTCCGCCGGCATCTTGAACCGGGCCCCGGCGTCCACAAAGGTCTGGACGGCGGTCTCGTCGACGGGCTCGGCGCCGTTCAGCGCGATGCGCAGCTTCGAGAGGTCGTACGCGGTGTCGTCGTCGACGCGGGCCATCCGGCGCCCGACGATCGCGTACGCGAAGTTCGGCGCCGCCGTCGTGGTGCCGTGGTACTTCGTGATCAGCTCCGGCCAGATCAACGGGCCCGAGAGGAACTCGACCGGGGTGATCTTGACCAGCTCGACGCCGAAGGTCATCGGCACGGTCAGGAAGCCGACCATCCCCATGTCGTGGAACGTCGGCAGCCAGGAGACCATCACGTCGACGTCGAAGTCGAACTCCGCGCGCTCGACCATGGCCTTGACGTTGGAGTACAGGTTCCCGTAGGTGATCCGCACGGCCTTCGGGTCGGCCGTCGAGCCACTCGTCAGCTGCAGCAGCGCGGTGTCGCCCTCGTCCGTCGCGACGACGTCGGCGAGCGGCTCGGCGGCGGCCAAGTCGGTGATCAGCTTGAACCCGATGCCTTTTTCGGACAGCACCGGAGCCAGCTGGTCGAACGGCTCGCCCAGCAGCACCAGGTCGGAGCCGATCATCCCGAGCACCCGCACGGTGTCCTCGGCCCATTCGGCGAGATCGGTGCGCTGGGTCGGCTGGTGCAGCATGGTGACGCTGCCGCCGGCCAGCCACACGGCCTGCACGGTCGGGGCGATCAGCGCCGGCGCCGCGGCCAGCACCGCGACGGCACCCCCGCGCTCGAACCCGCCGGCGACCAGGCCGCCGGCGATCCGCCGGGCTTCGGCGTGCACCTCGGCCCACGTCCGCCGGACCGGCTCCTTCGGCTCGCCGGTGACCATGCCGCGCTGCTGCCCCCGCTTCGTCGCGGTGGCGACGAGCGTGTCCACGAACCTGCTCATGCGGCAGACATTACTGGCAGCCGTGTCACTCCAGCAGTTCGGACGTCTCCAGCCAGCGACCCTCGACGTCCTCGATCTCGCCCTGGACGCCCTTCAGCTCGGCGTTGAGCTCCATCAGCTTCGCCGGTTCGGTCGCCGCCTCCAGCAACGCCGCGTGGAGCTTCTCCTCCTTCGCGTGCAGCTGGTCCAGCTTGCGCTCCAGCCTGCCCAGGTCCTTCTGCGCCGCACGCAGATCCGCCGCCGACTTCTTCGCCTCGGCCTTCGCCGCCGCCGGGGTCGCCGCGGCCGCCGGCTCCTTGGCGAGAACACGGCGGTTCAGGTACTCCTCGATGCCGCCGGGGAGGTGGGTGATCCGGCCGTCGCCGAAGAGGGCGACGATCGTGTCGCAGACGCGTTCCACCAGGTAGCGGTCGTGCGAGACGACGACCATCGTGCCCGGCCAGCCGTCGAGGAGGTCCTCCAGCTGCTGCAGGGTGTCGATGTCCAGGTCGTTCGTCGGCTCGTCGAGCAGCAGCACGTTCGGCTCGGCCATCAGCAGCCGGCACAGCTGCAGCCGGCGCCGCTCGCCGCCGGAGAGGTCGGCGACCGGCGTCCACTGGCGCGCCTGCGGGAAGCCGAGCTTCTCGCCCAGCTGGGACGCGGTCATTTCCTGCTTGCCGAACACCACGCGGCCGGCCACCTGCTCGATCGCCTGCAGCACACGCAGGTCGCCGGGCAGGTCGTCGAGCTCCTGGCGCAGGTGCGCGAGCGCGACCGTCTTGCCCTCGATCCGGCGGCCCGTCGAGCCCTCGACGTCACCGCCGAGCAGCTTGAGCAGCGACGTCTTGCCCGAGCCGTTGATCCCGACCAGGCCGATCCGGTCGCCCGGGCCGATCCGCCAGGTGACGTGGTCGAGCAGCGTCCGCTCGCCCACCGTGTACGTCGTGTCTTCCAGCTCCAGCACGGTCTTCCCGAGCCGCCGCTTCGCGAACGCCTGCAGTTCCACGGAATCGCGCAGTGGCGGGACGTCCGCGATCAGCGCTTCGGCCGCCTCGATGCGGTAGCGCGGCTTCGACGAGCGCGCCTGCGGGCCGCGGCGCAGCCACGCCAGCTCCTTGCGGGCCAGGTTCTGCCGCTTCTCCTCGGCCGTCGCGGACAGCCGCGCCCGCTCGGCGCGCGCGAAGATCCAGTCGGCGTAACCGCCTTCGTACTGCTCGACGCGGCCGTTCGCGACCTCCCACGTCAGGGACGCGACGGTGTCGAGGAACCACCGGTCGTGCGTGACGACCACGACCGCGATCCGCCGGGTCAGCAGGTGGTCGGCAAGCCACTGGACACCTTCGACGTCCAGGTGGTTGGTCGGCTCGTCGAGGACGACGAGGTCGAGCTCGCCGGTCAGCGCGGCGGCCAGTGACACCCGGCGCCGCTCACCGCCGGAGAGGTTCGCGGTGGGCGTTTCGAGCCCGATCGCGGTGATGCCCAGTCCGTCCACAATAGACCGCACGCGCGCGTCGGCGGCCCATTCGTGCTCGGCGCCGTAGCGTTCGAGCACCACTTCGCCCACCGTGCTGCCGTCCGGGAGCACGGTCCGCTGGGTGACCACGGCCATCCGCAGGCCGCCGACGTGGCTGACCCGCCCGGAATCCGGCTCGGCGAGTCCGGATAGGACTTCCAGCAGGGTGGTCTTGCCGCCACCGTTGAGGCCGACGACGCCGATGCGCTGTCCGGCCGCGACACCCAGCGACACGCCGTCCAGCAGTGGCTTCACCCCGTAGGACTTGCTCACCGACTCGAGATTGACCAGGTTGGCCATCCGTTCAGCCGATCCTCTCTTTGGGAGACACTTCCACGATGACGAACCGCGTCGCCACGACCAGCGTCGTGTCATCCACGGTGAATTCCGGATCTTCCAGCGCCGCCCGCATTTCGGCGCTCTGCCAGTACTCCGTGTGACCGGCGCGCCATTCGGCGACGCTCGTGTCGCCCTCGCCCTCGCCCTCGTCGAGCGCGTGCTGCAAGTCCACTTCGGACAATGGCAGGACGTGGACCTCGGTGGTCTCGGGCACCGCAACCCCTTCGCCCGCCGAGTCGATCATCAGCTCGCGCTCGCCGACGACGGGCAGCTCTTCGCCGTACTTCTCGTATTCGGCGACCAGACCGGTGGTCGAAGTCTTGTCCCCGCGCAGGATCGCCGCGACCAGCTTGTCGCGCAGCGGGCCGGGGAACGCGAACTCGGCGTGCTTCACGCGTGCACCCGCGGCGACGCCGGGCGCGGCGCGTCGTCCCCGCCGACCAGCCGGGCGCCGGGGACCGGGCCGTGGGCCACGCGGACCGTCCGGCACACGCCGGCGCCGGACAGCTCGGCCGCGACCGCCACGGCCGACTGCGCGTCTTCGCAGAGGAACGCGCACGTCGGGCCGGAGCCGGACACCGTGCCCGCGAGCGCGCCCGCGTTGACGCCCGCCCGGAGCGTGCGGCGCAGGTCGGGCCGCAGCGAGACCGCCGCCGCCTGGAGATCGTTGCCCAGCAGCAGCGCCAGCTGACGCGGGTCACCCGAAGCCAGTGCCTCGACGACCGGGGTGTGCGAGCCGATCCGCGGCGGGTTGCCCGCCGCGCGCAGCCGGTCCAGCTCGTTGAACACCTTCGGCGTCGACAGCCCTTCGGCGTCGAAGGCCAGTACCCAGTGGAACGTGTGCCGCGACAGCACCGGGACGAGCTGCTCACCCCGCCCGGTGCCCAGCGCGGTGCCGCCGTAGAGCGCGAACGGGACGTCGCTGCCCAGCCCGGCGGCGATCCCGGCCAGCTCGTCGCGGGTGACGTCGAGGTTCCACAGGCTCGCGAGCCCGACCAGCGTCGCCGCCGCGTCGGCGCTGCCGCCCGCCATGCCGCCGGCGACCGGGATGCCCTTGCGCAGCACCACCCGGACCTTCGGCTCGCCGGTGCGGCCGACGTGGGCGGCCAGCGCTTCGACGGCCCGCCAGGCCAGGTTTTCGGGGCCGGTCGGGACCAGGCCCTCGCCCTCGCCGTAGACCTCGATGCCGGGCTCTTCGGTGACCGCGACGGTCACCTCGTCGGTCAGCGACAGCGCCTGGAACACGGTCACCAGCTCGTGGTAACCGTCTTCGCGCAGGTCGTCGACCGAGAGGTGCAGGTTGACCTTGGCCGGAACCCGGACGGTGACTGGGGGCGGAACTACGGCGAGCACCCGACCAGCCTACGTGCCCGCGAAAACGCCCCGATGCGAAGTGCGCATCGGGGCGTTGACAGCCGGGGCTCCGCCACCCGGACCCCCGCAAAGCCCGGAGCGACAGCCGGGGCTCCGCCCCGGGCCGGGGCTCCGCGGTTCAGGCGGCCGCGACCCCCTGCGGGCCACGGGCGTGGTAGCTGACGTGGCCACCGCGCTCGGCGACCCACGCCAGCGCCGCGTCGGCCCGCTCGCCGCGGACGCCGAGGCGGAAGCGGCCGACCGGGGTGTCGCCGATGCGGGTCAGGCCGCCGCCGATGGTGGCGAACTCGACGTCGAAGCGGCCGGCGGCCTCGGGCAGCAGCGCGCCCACCGACGCGAAGCCGACCAGCACGACGTCGGCCGAGCGGTCGTAGCGCGCCACCTGCGAGCGGGTGGTTTCGATGGCGGGCAGCAGCGCCTGCGCGGTGCGGCTGGCCGGGTCGGAGATCAGGTCGAGCACCGTGCCGCGCTCGACGACCGTGCCGTCCTCCAGCACGGCGACGTCGTCGCAGACCCGGCGGACCACACCGGCGTCCGGAGTCGTGAGGACGACGGTGACACCCAGCTCGGAGCGGGCCCGGTCGAGGACGGCGAGGACGGCGCCGGCTTCTTCCGGGTCGATGCCGGCGGTCGGGTCGTCGGCGAGCAGCACGGCGGGAGCCGCCGCCAGTGCCTTCGCGACCGCGACGCGACGGAGCTGACCGGCGGACAGCTCGCCGGGGCGCTGTGCGGCGCGCGGGGTCAGGCCGACGAGGTCGAGCAGCGAGCCGACCCGGCTGCGGCGCTGCGGGCCGTCGATGCCGAGCTGCTCGAGCGGGGAAGCGATGTTGCCGGCGATGGTGCGTTCGGCGATCAGCTCGGGCTTCGTCGAGACCACACCGAGCTGACGGCGGATCTCGCGGAGCCTGCGGCCGTCGAGGGTGCCGGTGTTGAGGCCGTCGAGGCGGACGACACCGCGGTCGGGGCGCTCCTGCAGCGCGATGCAGCGGGCGAGGACGGACTTGCCGGACCCGGCCGGACCGACCACGCCGAACAGCGAGCCCGCTTGGACGTCGACGCTCACGTCCCGCAGGGCGACGACCGAATTTCCGTTGATGGCAAAGGTTTTGGACAGGTTTTCGACGGTGATCACGAAGGCTCCAGAAAACGGGGTGCGCGCAGAGGCGCGACACCCGGCCGCAAGCGAAATCCGTCCGTTGTGGACGGTGCATGAAGAAGAGGTGGACCGGCTACGACAAGCTCAGTTGGAGCGTCGACATGCGGTCACGGAGCGGCGGCCTTCGTCGACTACGCGACGCTTGGTCAGGAGCAGGGGGCGAGCAACCCTCTTCATCGAACGGCCTCCATCGGTCCTGGCGGTAGCACCTGCCCTGTGGAGGGTGGTTGCTGCGACTTCGGCGAGCCAGGTCTCTCAGTCGCTCGGGATGGACGTACTGAGTAAAACCGATCCCGAGGAGCGAAAGCAAGCCCATCAGCCCAGATCACACGACTGGCGGTGTCCGAATCGCGGGATCGAGGGCGGAGAGGGCGAATTTCACCGCCTCCACAGTGGAGCCGGTGCCGGAGCCGCCGCGGCGGCTAACGCGCGGCGGCGATCCGGACGAAGTCGTGCACGTCGAGCTGCTCGCCGCGGGTCCTGGGGTCGATCCCGGCGGCCGTCAGCAGCTGACCGGCCCGCTCGGCCGAACCCGCCCAGCCGGCGAGCGCGGCACGGAGGGTCTTCCTGCGTTGTGAGAAAGCGGCGTCCACCAGGCCGAACAGCAAATCCCGGTCTTCGGACGCCGTCGCGTCCCCGCGTTCGAACGCGACGAGCGCGGAATCGACGTTCGGCACGGGCCAGAACACCGAGCGTGGCACGGCGGCGACCTTGCGTGCGGTGCCGTACCAGGCGAGCTTGACGCTCGGCACGCCGTAGATCCGGCTGCCGGGGCCGGCGGCCATCCGCTCGGCGACCTCGGTCTGCACCATGACCAGACCGGTCTTCAGCGAGGGCACCTCGGCCAGCAGGTGCAGCACGACGGGCACGGCGACGTTGTAGGGCAGGTTGGCGACGAGGGCGGTCGGAGCGGACAGCTGGTCGGCCGTGACGCGCAGCGCGTCGGCACCGAGGACGGTGAGGCGCTCGGCGGCCTCGGGCCCCCGCTCGGCGACCGTCTCGGGCAGCCGCGCGGCGAGCTTCGGATCGATCTCGACGGCGACGACCCGCGCGCCGGTGGCCAGCAGCCCGAGGGTCAGCGACCCGAGGCCGGGCCCGACCTCGAGCACGACGTCGTCCGGCCCGATCTTGGCGAGCTCGACGATCCGGCGGACGGTGTTGGGATCGTGCACGAAGTTCTGCCCGAGCTTCTTGGTCGGCCGCACGTCGAGCTCGGCCGCCAGCCCGCGGATCTCGGCAGGTCCCAGCAGTTCAACCACCGGGTGAGCCTACCGAGGGGCTCGGGGCCCGTACCCGGAGGGACGACACGCGTGCCCAGGCGGACGACACAGGGCACGCAAAACGGCCCCCGCGGGAGGCGGGGGCCGTTTCGGAAAGGAGCGTCAGGCCTTCTTGCCGCAGACCGGCCAGGCGCCGTAGCCGCCGCGGGCGTCGCGGACCTTCTCCGCGATCGCGATCTGCTGCTCGCGGGAAGCCTGGCTCGGCAGGGCCGCGTACTGCGAGCCGCCGTAGGCGTTCCAGGTCTGCTTGTCGAACTGGAGGCCGCCGTAGTAGCCGTTGCCGGTGTTGGTGGCCCAGTTGCCGCCGGACTCGCACTGCGCGATGCGGTCCCACGAGGAACCGTCGCCGATGACCGGGGCCGGGGCCTTCTTGGAGCCGACGTGGATGATCTTCGGCTTCGCCTGGGTGATGACCTGCTCGGAGACGCTCTCCCGAGCGATCTCCTTGCCGTTCTTCTGCGTGACCTTGTAGGTCACCATCTTCTCGCCGGGCGTGCCGGGGTCCTCGACCTGGGTCTTGCCCTTGTCCAGGTCCGGGTCGTCGACGCGCTGCTCGGGCGGGTCGATGCTCTCCTTCTGGACGACCGTCGAGACGCCGGTGCGGCTGATGTGCACCTCGGCGCCGTCGGTCAGCTTGACGTCCAGGCCGCCCTCGGCGGCGTCGTCCGGGCCCAGGGTGAGCTTGTACTCGCCCAGGAACTCCTTCGTGGTGACGGCCGTCGTCTTCACCTGCTTCGGCGCGTTGGCGCCGTCGTACAGGGTGACGTTCTTGAGCGTCTTGATCTCGACGGTGGCACCCTGGAGCGGCAGCTCGCCGGTCTTCGGCATCGACATCCACGTGCCGGCCTTCTCGGCTTCGGTCATGCCGAGCTGGCTGAGCGCGTCGCCGAGGTGGGTGGCGCGGACCCAAGAGGTGCGCTCGGCGCCGTCCACGACCAGCTTCAGCTGGCGGCCGCGCTCGAGCTTGATGACCCCGCCGTCGCCGACCTCGGCCTGCGGAGAGGGGGACAGCGAGTCGTGCTCGCCGACCGACAGGCCCGCGTCCTCGAGCACCTCGCCGACGGTGCCGCCGAAGGAGTGCACGGTCTGCTGCTGGCCGTCGACGTCGACGGTGATGCTCTTGTTCATCGCCAGCGCGGCCGCGCCGCCACCGGCGACGCTGATCATGACGCTGAGGACGGCACCCTTGAGGAACCGGCGCTTCCAGACCTTGGTGGTCTGACGCAGCCCCTCGTCCAGCGCGGCCCGCTTTTCCTGCGGCGACGCGGTGCGATCCGCGTCGAACCCGTCCGGGATGACGATCGGCGGCAGGTACGTCGTCTCGGCGTTGATGAGCCGGATCAGCTCGTCCACGTCGACGTCCATCTCCGCCATCATCACGTCGGCGTCGGGGCCGAGCGCGGCGAGGATGTCCTGCTGCGTGATGTTCGGGTCGTCGGAGAAGTCCAGCTGGCCGTACGCAGTGTCCTCGAATTCGCGTTCGAGTACGGCCGCGGAGCGCGCTCCAGCCTGTCTGCTACCTGTCACCGGGTCGTTCCCTTTCCCAAGACATCGTTCGGGGCGACGTCTTTACGTCTGGGCCCGCAGCCGGCGCCATCGTCACAGTTCCAGGCCGTACCGCTCCTGGTTCTGCTTCCCCGACGTGCACTGACGTGACTGTGGGCGTAACAGTCGGCAACTGCAGTCCGCAGTACCGACCGGCACGATCACGGGACAGTAACGGGTCCCGCCGGGTTGCGCAAACACCCCCCGGAGTGTCGTGATCCGGGTCACTCCATCAGGTGGATGATCCGCGAACCCTGATGTCGCAATGCGTTCACCCCGGTGTGACGCTGGGGAGTCGGTAGATCCGCTCGGCGGTGGTCCGGACCGCGGTGGCGACTTCGTGGACAGCTTCGCCCCTGAGCGCCGCGAGGTGACGCACGGTGTAGGCGGCGCCGAACGGCTCGTTCGGCCGCCCACGGAACGGGTGGGGGGTCAGAAACGGCGCGTCGGTCTCGACGAGGTACTGCCCGGCCGGGCAGAGCCGGGCCGCCTCGTGGAGGCCTTTCGCGTTCTTGAACGTGACGGTGCCCGCGAAGGAAAGGACATACCCCGCGTCGACGCACTTCCGGGCCATTTCCGCGTCCCCGGAAAAACAATGGAAAATTACGGCATTCGGCGCACCCTCTTCGGCCAGAATGCGCAGCACGTCGTCGTGGGCCTCGCGGTCGTGGATCATCAGCGGCTTGTCCAGCCGCTTCGCGAGGTCGATGTGCCAGCGGAAGGCCTCCTGCTGGGCGTCGTGCGGCGAGTAGTCCCAGTAGTAGTCGAGACCGGTCTCGCCGACGGCGACCACGCGGTCCCCCGCCGCCAGACGCGCCACCTCGGCCTTCTCGGCCTCGCCGAACTCCTTGGTCCGCGTCGGGTGGATCGCGACGGCGGCGAAGACGCGCGGGTCCCAGCCCGCGGCCTCGGCGGCCCAGCGGGCCGAGGCGAGGTCGTCCGCGACCGTGACCACCCGGGCGACGCCGGCGCGCTCGGCGCGGTCGACCATGGCCGTGACATCGGCCGCGGTGACCGCGCCGCACGCGTCGAGATGGGTGTGCGCGTCCACCACCGCCACCGGGAGCCGGTCCGGGACCGGCGGCAGCTCGCGCTTGACGTCACCCATGCATGTCCTCTTACTCCTTGGTGATCGGCGCCCACTCCGGGCCGGTCTCGCCGAGCGCCGGGTCGAGCTTGGTGAACAGCGGCGACGGCTTCTGCAGGGGCGTGCCGACCTCGATCGGCTTCGACTCCCACTTCGCCTGCTCGGCCGCGTAGTCGCCGGTGAGGATCGGGTTGACCCGGCCGGCGATGTCGAGGTCGTCGACCTCCTTGAGCTCCGGCTGGGCGGCCCAGACGCCGGTGCCGCCGAGGGCCTCGTGGACCTTCTGCGCCGAGTGCGGCAGGAACGGCGTCAGCAGCGTGTTGGCGTCGCTGACGACCTGCAGCGCGGTGTGCAGCACGGTGTCGCGCCGGGTGGGGTCGTCCTTGAGCTTCCACGGCTCCTGGTCGGAGATGTACTTGTTCGCCGCGGTGACGACCTTCATCGCCTCGGCCGCCGCCAGCTTGAACCGGGACCGGGCCAGGTGCGCGCCCGCGGTGTCGAAAGCCTTGCGGGACAGGGCTTTCAGGTCTTCGTCGGCCGCCGTCGGGGCCTCCGGGCGCGGGATGGCGCCGACGTTCTTGTGCGCCATCGAGATGGACCGGTTGACCAGGTTGCCCCACTCGTTGGCCAGCTCGAAGTTGGTCCGGCGGACGAACTCGTCCCAGGTGAAGTCCGTGTCCTGGGTCTCCGGGCCGGCCACCGAGATGAAGTACCGCAGCGTGTCCGGGCCGAAGTCGCGCAGGAAGTCCTCGACGTAGATCACGCGCCCGCGCGAGGTCGAGAACTTCGAGCCGCTCATGGTGAGGAACTCGCTGGAGACGATCTCGTCCGGCAGGTGCAGCTTGCCGTACTTGCCGGGCTCGCCACCCTTGTCGCCTTCGCCGTTGTGGCCGAACAGCAGGGCGGGCCAGATCTGGGCGTGGAAGGTGATGTTGTCCTTGCCCATGAAGTAGTAGGAGCGCGCGTCGGCGTTGTTCCACCACTCCTGCCACGCGTCCGGGTTCCCGGAGCGCCGCGCCCACTCGACGCTGGCCGAGAAGTACCCGATCACCGCGTCGAACCAGACGTAGAACCGCTTCATCGGCTGGTCGCTCCAGCCGTCGAGCGGGATCTTGACGCCCCAGTCGAGGTCGCGGGTGATCGGCCGCGGCCGCATGTCGTCGATCAGGTTCTTGGTGAAGTTGAGGACGTTCGGGCGCCAGTCGTTCTTGGTCGACAGCCAGTCGCCGAGGGTCTTGGTGAAGGCCGGCAGGTCGAGGAAGTAGTGCTCGGTCTCGACGAACTTCGGCGTCTCGCCGTTGATCCGCGACTTCGGGTTGATCAGCTCCGCGGCGTCGAGCTGGTTGCCGCAGTTGTCGCACTGGTCGCCGCGCGCGCCGTCGTAGCCGCAGATCGGGCAGGTGCCCTCGACGTAGCGGTCGGGCAGCGTGCGGCCGGTGGACGGGCTGATCGCGCCGCGCGTGGTCTTGGGCACGACGTAGCCGTTGCGGTGCAGCGCCAGGAAGATCTGCTGCGTCACCTCGGCGTGGTTGCCGGTCGAGGTGCGGGTGAACAGGTCGTAGGACAGGCCGAGGCCCTGCAGGTCGTTGCCGATCTGGCGGGTGTACTTGTCCGCCGTCTCCTGCGGGGTGGAGTTCTCGTTGTCCGCCTGGACGGTGATCGGGGTGCCGTGTTCGTCGGTCCCGGAGACCATGAGCACGCGGTTGCCGGCCATTCGCTGGTAGCGGGAGAAGACGTCGGACGGGACGCCGAATCCGGACACGTGGCCGATGTGGCGGGGGCCGTTGGCGTAGGGCCAGGCCACCGCGGTCAACACAGAAGTGCTCATACCTTATTAGCCTACGGAGGGCGTCATGCGCTTTGTCGAGAGGGAGGCCCGGTTTGTCGGCGACACGGTTGCTCGTGCTCGGGGTGGTGCGCATGTACGGCCACGCGCACGGCTACCAGGTGCGCCGCGAGCTGCTGACCTGGTCGGCGGACAAGTGGGCCAACGTCCAGCCGGGATCGATCTACCACGCCCTGAAGAAGATGACCGCCGAAGATCTACTGGAGCAGGTCGACGTCGAGCCGGGCGAGGGCGGCCCGGACCGGGTCGCCTACCGGCTCACCGGCGAGGGCGAGCAGGAGTACCAGGTCTTGCTCTCGAAGGCGTTGTCCGATCCCCAGCTCAACCACCCGGACCTCTCGGCCGCGATCTCGCTGATGACCACGCTGCCCCGGGCGCGCGTGATCAACTTGCTCCGGCACCGGCTGGTGCACCTGGAAGCCGAGCAGCAGCAGGCGGGACTGATGCTCGAAGAGCTGAAGGTGAACATGGGGCTGGGCACGCCCGAGCACGTCGGCGAGCTGTACCGGCTGTGGGGCGGGATCACCGACGCGAGCCTGGCCTGGTTGCAGCGCCTGATCGAGCGGCTCGAAGCCGGCGACTACGTGATGGCCGGCGAGTCCGCCGACGCGTTCGGCGAGCCTCCGGTTCGGTAATCAAGTTTGACTAGTGCATCCTTCTCGGACACAGTGTGCGACCGGGCTAGTCAAGCTTGACTACTGCGAGAGGGGATCTCATGATCACGGCACGCGGCCTCGAGCGGCGGTTCCGCCGCAAGGGCCGCACGGGGGGCGAAGTACACGCGGTCAAAGGCGTCGACCTCGACGTCGAAGCGGGCGAGCTGGTCGGCTTCCTCGGGCCCAACGGCGCCGGGAAGACGACCACGCTGCGCATGCTGACCACCCTGCTGAAGCCGACCGCGGGCACCGCGACCGTCGGCGGGCGCGACCTGCTGACCGACCCGCTGGGGGTGCGGGAGCGCATCGGCTACGTCGCCCAAGGCGGCGGCAGCGCGCCCGAAAGCAAGGTCGCCGACGAGCTGGAACTGCAGGGACGGCTCTACCGGATGAGCAAGGCCGACGCGATCGCCCGCGGCGCCGAGCTCGCCGAGCAGCTCGACCTGACCGGGCTCGACCAGCGGCTGACCAAGACGCTCTCCGGCGGGCAGCGGCGGCGGCTCGACATCGCGCTCGGGCTGATCCACTCGCCGGGGTTGGTGTTCCTCGACGAGCCGTCGACCGGCCTCGACCCGCAGAGCCGCGCCAACCTGTGGGACCACATCCGCCGGCTGCGCGCCGAACAGGGTGTCACGGTCTTCCTCACGACCCACTACCTCGACGAAGCCGACGCGCTGTCGGACCGGCTGATCGTCATCGACGACGGCCGGATCGTCGCCGAGGGCACGCCGGACGCGTTGAAGGCGCGGGTCAACGGCGACCGCGTCGAGGTGGGCGTCGAACCCGGGCAGGCCACGGACGCCGCCGAGATCGCGGGACGGCTCGCGGGCGCGCAGGAACTCTCCGTCGACGGCGGGGAAGTCCGGTTCCGGGTGCCGCGCGGCGACGTCGCGCTGCCCGAACTGCTGCGCGCGCTGGACGCCAAGGGCATCGCGATGCTCTCGGTCCAGGTGCACCGGCCGACGCTCGACGACGTCTTCCTGACGCTGACCGGGCGTTCGCTGCGCGAAGCGGAGGAGGGCACCCGTGCTGCGTGACACCTGGCTGATCTTCCGCCGCGACATGAAGGCGGCGCTGCGCAACCCGACCTGGGTCATGATCGGGATCATGCAGCCGCTGCTGTACTTGTTCCTCTTCGGCCCGCTGATGGTCCGGGCCGTGCAGGCCCAGGGCCTGTCCGAAGTGGACGGCTGGATGCTGCTCACCCCGGCGCTGATCGCCCAGCTGGCGCTGTTCGGCAGCTCGTTCGTCGGGTTCGGGCTGCTGGCCGAATACCGCTCCGGCGTCGTCGAGCGGTTCCGGGTGACGCCGGTCAGCCGGGTGGCGCTGCTGCTGGGCAAGGTGCTGGCCAACGCGCTGCAGGCCGTGGTCCAGGCCGTGTTGATCATCGCGCTGGCGTACCTGGCGTTCGACCTGGACGCGCCGGTCGGCGGCGTGCTGCTGAGCCTGGTGATCGTGTTCCTGCTGGCGGTGTCGCTGGCGTCGTGCTCGTACGCGCTGGCGTTGACGCTGAAGAGCGAGGAGACGTTCCCCGCCCTGCTCAACGCGGTGCTCATCCCGCTGCTGCTGCTCTCCGGGATCCTGCTGCCGATCACTTCCGGGGCCGCGCCGGAGTGGCTGTACCGGATCTCCCAGATCAACCCGTTCCGGCACGTCGTCGACGTCGAGCGGAACACCTTCCGCGGCGACTTCACGATGGACGCCCTGTTCACGGGGAGTGTCGTGGTGCTCGTGATGGCGGTGGTGTCCGTGTGGTGGGGAACACGGACCTTCCAGAAGGAAAACGCCTGATCAACGCGCGTTTGTCACTGCGGGTCCGCTCCCGGCGACGTATGGTGTGCTCTCCACCGACGCGCCGGGGGCGGACTGTGACAGAGCCGGAGAGTGAACTCGGCATTTCGCTGTCGCACCGCGAGCACGTGACCGACTGGCAGGCCGTGCGCGCCGCACAGACCCGGTTCGTGTCGGTGACGATCAGCGAGAACGTCAACTGGAGCAGTTCCGCCGCGGAGCACAACCTGGCCGGCGCGCAGGAAGCCGGGCTGCACGCCGGTGGCCGCCACTACGCCCGGCCCGGCGCCGTGCACGACCAGGCGGAGTTCTTCGTGCGGACGGCGAGCAGGCTCGGCGCGTTCGCGCCCGGCTCGCTGGCGCCCGCGCTGGAGGTGGCGGCGCCGAGCGTCGACGACCGGTTCGTCAAGGCGTGGATCAAGCACGTCCGGCACGCAGCGCGCATCGAGCGGGTGCTGGTCTACGCCGACTACGACTGCTGGCAGCACCGGCTGCACCCGGACCGCTGGGCCGACAGCGAGGTCGTGCTGTGGCTGATCCGGCACAACGGCATCCCGGGGCGGGCGGGCTGGTTCCACTCGCGGCTCGGGGTGCACCAGCACGCGTGCGCCCCGGACGTCCCCGGCATCGCCGGGCCGGTGGAGCAGAACGCCGTCGTGTACCCGTTCACATTGGGCGACCTGCTGCTCTGACGTGTGGTGGTATGTCGCCATGCGCGTGACGAGCAGGCCACTCCGGACGGAAGTGACGTCGTCGCGCGCTTTTTCGGTGCTCGCTCACCACGCCGCGTCCCGAGGCCTCCCGCCGCCCGCGATGCTGTCCGGCGACTGGTTCGGCGCCCGGGCGGTGATCGCGCCATCGCCGGCGATCTCCCCGGCCGCGATGCCTTCGCCCCCACCGGACGCCGACGCCGGGCCCGGCGTGATCGGCGGCGGCTGGTTCGGGTACCTGTCCTACGACCTGGCCGATCCCTCGCGCCGGACCGGCTCCCTGCCCGCGACGGCGTGGGGCTGGGCGGATCACGTGCTGCGCTGGGACGCCACGGGCACCTGCCACCTCGAGTCCCTCGACGGCGGCGGCCCCTCGGTGTCCACAATGGAATCGCTGCTGGCTTCCGCGCCGCCACCGCTTTCGTGGACGGCGGGACCGCTGCGGCGTCCCCTGCCGTCGGAACACCGGGACGCGGTGAAGGCGTGCGTGCACGCGATCGAGGCGGGCGAGCTGTTCCAGGCGAACATCTGCGGCCGGTTCACCGGGTCGTTCTCGGGGTCTCCCGCTGCCCTGTTCGCGGCGGGCGTGTCCCGGCTGGCGCCGCGGCGCGCGGCGTTCCTGGCCGGCTCGTGGGGGTCGGTGGTTTCGTTCTCGCCGGAACTCTTCCTCGCGCGCCACGGGCGTGCGGTGCGGTCGACGCCGATCAAGGGGACGCTCCCCCGCCGCGGCCCGGCCGACGACGGCAACGCCGTGCTCCTGCGGCGGTCCGCCAAGGACGTCGCGGAAAACGTGATGATCACCGACCTGGTGCGCAACGACCTCGGCCGCGTCTGCGAGGTGGGCTCCGTGACGGTGCCGTCGCTGCTGGAGGTGCGGCCGGCGCCGGGCGTCTGGCACCTGGATTCCACGGTGACCGGGGTGCTGCGGCCCGAGGTTTCGGACGCGGACCTGCTCGCGGCGACGTTCCCACCCGGCTCGGTGACGGGTGCGCCGAAGATCCGTGCGCTGGACCTGATCGCTTCGCTGGAGAGCAGCGGCCGCGGGGTGTACACGGGCGCGATCGGGCTGTTGTCGCCGGTGGCGGGCCTGGAGCTGAACGTCGCGATCCGGACGTTCGAGATCGCCGCCGGGTCGATCGCGCTGGGCGTCGGAGGCGGGATCACGGCGGATTCGGACCCGGAGGCGGAGTGGCAGGAATGCCTCCACAAGGCGGCACCCCTGGAGCACCTCCTCGCCACCCCGTCGTGAGTGGTAAGTCGGGTTAGAACCCTGATTACCACTCACGACGGTTACTTGCGGGGGTCCAGCAGCAGCTTGCCGACCGTCTTGCGGGACCGCAGGGCCTCGTGCGCGCCCCGCGCGTCCGACAGGGCGTACTCGCCGCCCGGGATCGCCTTGAGCTTGCCCGCCAGCACCAGGTCGAACAGCTCGGTCAGGGCCGTCCCGAAGACGTTGCCCGGCAGGCGGAACACGTGCGGCAGCCACATGCCGCTGATGGTGGTGCTGTGGCCGAGGATGTTGCGCAGCTCGACCGGCTTCGGGTTCTCGCGCCCCGCCATGCCGTAGAACGCCAGCCGCCCGAACGGGGCCAGCGCGGCGATGCTCTGGTCGGTCGTCGTCCCGCCGACCATGTCGAGCACGATGTCGACGCGGCGGCCGTTGGCGTCGAGGAGGGCCTCGGTCATGTCCTCGGCGCGGGAGTCGATGGCGACGTCGGCGCCGAGCTCGAGGGCCAGCGCGCGCTTCTCGTCGCTGCTCGCGGTGGCGATGACGCGGCCGGCCCCCCATGCCTTGGCGAGCTGCACGGCGACCGTCCCGACCCCGCCGGCGGCGGCGTGCACGACGACCGACTCGCCTTCGGCCAGGTGGGCGTTCTTGCGCAGCAGCACCCAGGCGGTCGCGCCCTGGACCAGCATGGACAGCGCGGTGAGGTCGTCGATGCCGTCGGGGACGGCGAAGGTCGTGGCCGCCGGGGCGACCGCCTTCTCGGCGTACCCGCCACCGCCGTTGAGCAGCGCGACGACCCGCTTGCCGTCCGGCGTGCGCCCGACGACCTCGCCACCGGGAACGAGCGGCAACTGGGACGGCGCGAGGTAGGAGTTCTCGGCCTGGTGGGTGTCGGCGTAGTTGACGCCGATGCGCTCGACGTCGATGAGGACCTCACCGGGCGCCGCCACCGGGTCGGGCAGCTCGACGGGGGTGAGCACCTCGGGTCCGCCGAACTCGGTCACCTGCACTGCGCGCATGTCGCGTTCCCTCTCCGTCGTGATTGTGAGACATTCTGACATATGTCTCAGGAGTTCGAGCTCGCCCGTGAGTGGTTCCTCGCCGGCCGCCGGGTCGACATGGGCGAACTGGCCCAAGCGCTGTCGATCAGCCGGGCGACGCTGCACCGCCGGGTGGGCAGCCGCGACCGCCTCCTCGGCGAGATCCTGTGGTCGCTTTCGGAGGTCTCGATCGCCCGGCTGTGGCCTGTCTGCGCGGGCGGGGGCGCGGCGGGGATCGCGGACTTCGTGAGCGGGTACGTCCGCATCGCGAACGACGCACCCCCGTTCCGCGACTTCCTCCGCCGCGAGCCGGAGCGCGCGTTGCGCCTGCTGACCACCCGCGCAAGCGTTTGCCAGCAGCGGACGACGGAAAAGCTGGTCGCGTTGCTGGACGGGGAGGTGGCGGCCGGACGGCTGGTACCGCCGTTGCCGGTGCCGGACCTGGCCTACCTGCTGGTCCGGATCGGCGAGTCGTTCGTCTACACGGACGTGATCACCGGAGACGCCCCGGACGCCGCGAAGGCCCACGCCGCGGTGACCGCCTTGCTGACCTGATACCCGCTTCGGTCAGCCCGCCGAGGTGCTGACGATCTGCACCCGGGAAGCGAAGTCACCGTCGTCCACCAGCAGCAGCAGTGCGACGACCTCAGCTCGCACGCGGAACTCGAACCGGACGGTTTCGTTCGGATCGTGCACCACGAGACGCCGGGAGGGTGCCGAAATCTCCTGCCGGGCCAAGACGACCGGCAGCGCCGGTTCCGGCTGTTCGTCGAAGACCGCGCATTCCACGGACCCCTCGGCACCGGGCATGACCCCGAAGATGATGCTGTTCCCCGACCGGTACCAGTTGGCGTCGGCCGGCTCCCAGCCCGTCAGGTCGTCCTCGGCGCCGACGTCCCGCACGATCAGGCACCCGTGGTCAACCTTCGCTTGGAAAGACAACACCGGAACGTTCATCCCGTGTGCCCACCGCTTCCCGGCTTCCGCGCCGCCAGCACGGCGTCGTAAAGCTCCTTTTTGGACACCCCGGTCGCCTCGGCGACCTCGGCCGCCGCGGACTTCAGGCGCTCGCCGGCGGCCACCCGGGCCGCGACCTCTTCGACCAGGTCAGCCACCGAAACCGCCCTCGGCGGCGCACCGGACAGCACCACCGTGATCTCCCCGCGCACCCCGTCGGAAGCCCACGAAGCCAGCTCCGAAAGCGGACCCCGCTTCACCTCTTCGTACGTCTTGGTCAGCTCCCGGCACACCGCGGCGGGCCGATCCGGACCCAGCACCGCGGCCGCATCGGCCAACAGGGAGGCCAGCCGGTGCGGGGACTCGAAGAACACGACCGTCCGGGGCTCGTTGCGCAACGACGTGAGCCACTTCGACCGCTCTCCGGGCTTGCGCGGCGCGAAGCCCTCGAAACAGAACCGGTCACAGGGCAAACCGGACAAAGCCAGCGCCGTCGTCACCGCGGACGGGCCGGGCAGGCACGTCACCGGCACCTCTTCCGCGACGCACGCCGCCACCAGCCGGAAGCCCGGGTCGGACACGCTCGGCATCCCGGCGTCCGTCACCAGGACCACCGTTTCGCCCGCGTGCAACGCTTCGAGCAGCTTGGGCAGGCGCGCCGACTCGACGTCTTCGTAGAAGCTCACCACCCGGCCGCGGGGGGTCACGCCCAGCGCCGTCGCCAGCGATCTGAACCGGCGCGTGTCCTCGGCCGCGACGACATCGGCTTCGGCCAGCGCTTCCGCCAGGCGCGGCGAAGCGTCGCGGACGTCGCCGAGCGGAGTAGCGGCCAGGACCAGTCGGCCCGTTGTCACCGGTGAGCTCACCCGGCCAGCCTAGGCTGATCAGCGGATCCGGACGACGCACGCCCTGTCCCGCCCGTAGGATCGCCCCCGTGACCGCCGTGCTGACCCGTCCCGACGACGAAAGCGTCCGGCCGGACCCGGTCGAGGCGCTCCGGCCGCCCACCGACCGCGAGCTGACCCTGCTCGGCCGAGGCATGCCCACGGACCGATTGCGCGGCTGGGTCGTCACCCTCGTGCTGACCGTGATCGGCGGCATCGTCCGCCTGCAGAACCTCGGCGTGCCGACCGACAAGGGCAGTCCGGTCTTCGACGAGAAGCACTACGTGCCGCAGGCCTGGCAGGTGCTGCGCAACGGCGGCTATGAGGACAACTACGGCTACGAGCTGGTCGTCCACCCACCGCTGGCGAAGCAGCTGATCGCGATCGGCGAATGGCTGTTCGGCTACAACGGCTGGGGCTGGCGGATCATGCCCGCGCTGGCCGGCACGCTGATCGTGCTGCTGACCATCCGCATCGCCCGCCGCCTGACCCGCTCGACGCTGCTCGGCGGCATCGCCGGCATCCTGGTGATCAGCGACGGCGTGCTGCACCTGCAGTCCCGCATGGGCATGCTCGACATCTTCATCGCGCTGTTCGTGCTCGCCGCGTTCGCCTGCCTGCTCGTGGACCGTGACCAGGTGCGCGAACGGCTCGCGACGGCGGTCCGCGAAGGCTGGGTCAACGAGTCCGTCTGGGGCCCCAAGCTCGGGTTCCGCTGGTGGCGGTTCGCGACCGGGCTGATGATCGGGCTGACCTTCGGCGTCAAGTGGTCGGCGCTGTACTACATCGTCGCGTTCGGGCTGCTCTGCGTCGGCTTCGACGTCGCGGCGCGGCGCGCGGCCGGCGTCGAACGGCCCTGGCTGGGCACGATCCGCCGGGACGTGCTGCCCGCGCTGTGGGCGATCCTGCTCGTCCCGTTCCTGATGTACTTCGCCGCGTACTGGGCCTGGTTCGCCAGCGAAACCGCCACCGACCGGCACTACACAGAGATCAAGGACATCGCGCCGGGCGCCTGGGGGTGGGTGCCGCCGGCGCTGCGCTCGCTCGGCGACTACACGGGCAACGTCCTGCACTTCCACGAAACACTGGTCACGCCCAAGGACAACCCGCACCCGTGGGAGTCGAAGCCGTGGACCTGGCCGATGGGGCTGCGCCCGATGCTCTACAGCTACAACGGCGAGGTCACCGGCTGCGGCGAGGCCCGCTGCATCAGCGCGACGATGCTGATCGGCACGCCGGCGATGTGGTGGCTGGCGATCCCGATGCTCGGCTGGGCGGCGTGGCGCTCGATCTTCCGCGCGGACTGGCGCTACGCGGCCGTGCTGGTCGGCTACCTCGGCGGGTACGTCTTCTGGTTCACCAACATCGACCGCCAGATGTACTTCTTCTACGCGACCCCGCTGGCGGCGTTCCTGGTACTGGGGCTGACGTTGTGCCTGGGCCAGATCCTCGGCAGCGCCCGCCGCGGCTTCGAGAGACGCGGCACGGGGCTGCTGGTGGTGTCGCTGTACGTCGGGCTGGTGGTGGCGAACTTCGCCTGGCTGTGGCCGATCCTGAACGGCATCGCGATCACGAACGGCCAGTGGGAGGCCGAGCGCTGGCTGCCCTCCTGGCGCTAGTCAGCCGGCGAAGTAGGCACCTGGCGTGATCCCGACGGCCCGCCGGAACGCGGCGACGAACGCGCTCGCCGAGCTGTACCCGACGCGGTGGGCCACGGTCTCCAGCGGCGTGCCCTGGGCCAGCAACGGCAGTGCCCCCCGCAGCCGCGCCTGCGTGCGCCACGTCCCGAACGGCATCCGGCACTCGCGGACGAAGAGCCGGGCCAGCGTGCGTTCCGCGGCGCCGACGTCACGGCCGAACTCGGCGAGCGTCCGGGGATCGGCCGGGTTCGCGAGCACCGCCGCCGCCACGTCGAGGGCGCGCGGGTCCGTCGGCGACGGCACCACGATCGGCACGACGTCCAGCGGTTCGAGCAGGTCGAAGGCCACGGCTTCGGCGCGCAGCCGCGCCGGTTGTGCGACACCGTCGCCGGTCAGGTACTCGAGCAGCTCCCGCAGCAGCGGCCGGACGACGACCACCCGCGGCTGCGCCCACGACACCGGGGACCGCGCCGGGTCGGCGTAGATGCCGCGCAGGGCCGCCCGCCCGAGCGCGCCGGTGCGGTGCCGGATCCCGGCCGGCATCCAGAGGGCCCGCGTCGGCGGCAGCACCCAGCCCGCGTCCCCCGCCTTGACCGCGACGACCCCGCGGGCCGACCAGACCAGCTGGTGCGCCGGGTGCGCGTGCCACGGGAACCAGGTGCCGGCGGGCAGGTCGAACGCGCCGAGCAGCATGGCACCGGATTGACTGGTTGGCGACATCGGTTGGCAGCGTATCGGCTACCGGTCACCGCAGCGGCTCCCTAACGTCGACACCATGCCGATGAACCTCATCCACCGCAGGATCTGCAGCTCCGCGAAGTGGGCGGACACCGTCGAAGAACGCCTGAAGCCGTGGCTGGCCCGGCACGACCTCGGCGACGACGTCCTCGAGATCGGCCCCGGCTTCGGCGCCACCACGAAGGTGCTGCTCGACCTCGTGCCGAAGCTGACCGTCCTGGAAATCGACCACGCGTCGACCGAGCTCTTGCGGGCGAAGTTCGGCGACCGCGCCGACGTCGTCGAGGGCAGCGGCGCGGAGATGCCGTTCGAAGACCGGAGCTTCTCCGCCGTCGTCTGCTTCACGATGCTGCACCACGTGCCCACCGCGCGGCTCCAGGACGCGATCTTCGCCGAAGCCGCGCGCGTACTGCGGCCCGGCGGCGCCTACCGCGGATTCGACGGCCAGCTCAACTTCCGGTTCCGGCTGCTGCACATCGGCGACACGATGAACGTCGTCGACGCGGCCACCCTGCCGGACCGCCTCGGGAAGGCGGGGTTCGAGCAGGTCGACGTGCAGCTCCGGCCGAAGGAGCTGGTGACCTTCTCGGCCGTCAAACCCGGCTAGGGCGGTGACCCTCAGGCCGGCCGCGCGGCGGCCCGGAGGCCGTCCATCAGGAGGTTCAGCAGGCGGCCGGCCTTGGCTTCCTGGCCGGGCCGGGGGGCCACGGTGAAGATGCCGATGAGGGCGGCGGCGATGTCTTCGGCGGTGACGTCGGAACGGAGGTCGCCCGCCGCGCGGCCGGCGTCGAGGATCGTGGTGATCGCCGTCAGCAGCTCGGTCCGGGTTTGCGCATGGGCGATCTCGCCCGACTCGATCATCGCGAGCAGCGTGTCGAGCATGCCGTTCTTGGTCGCGATCCAGTCCCCGAACAAGTCCATCCAACGCCGCATCGCCGCCGCCGGGGGCAGCACGCCGAGCAGCTCGCGGGCGCCGGTCGTCAGCCGGCCGACCTGGTCCCGGTAGACCGCGTCGACCAGCGATTCGCGGGTCGGGAAGTGCCGGTAGAGCGTGGCGATGCCGACCCCGGCCTCGCGGGCGATCGCCCGCATCGACGGCTCGGCGTCAGCCGAGACGAACACCCGGGTCGCCACCGCGAGCAGCTGGTCGCGGTTGCGGGCCGCGTCCGCCCGCGGCACGCGTCTCTCCGGCTCAGACAAAACGGATCACGCTCCGGTTGTGTTAAGGTCAACAGGTAAACGGAGCATAGTCCGTTTCGATCCGTCCGAGGAGACAGACGTCCATGCAGGAACAGCACGAGCACTCGTCGACGGCCGGGAGCAGGGCGGTCCGGCTCGATTCGTTCGGCGGTCCCGAAGTCCTGGAGATCCGGGAGATTCCCGCTCCGCAGGCCGGTGCGGGGCAGCTCCAGGTGCGGGTCACCGCGGCCGGGCTCAACCCGATGGACTGGATCATGACCGCCGACGCGGACACCGCCGCCCGGTTCGGCTTGAGCCTGCCGGCCGGGTTCGGGACCGACTACGCGGGAGTGGTCGACCAGGTCGGTGCCGGGGTGACCGGCTTCGCGCCGGGTGACCGGGTGTTCGGGAGCGCCCTGTCCCGCGCGGTCGCCGACTTCGTGGTGGTCGACGCGGCCGGGGAGATCGCGGCGAACGAGGCCCACCACACCCCCGACGGCGTCGACGACCGCACCGCCGCCACCCTCGCGATCGCCGGCCGCACGGCATCCGCCGCCCTCGCCGTGGTGGGCCCCGGCCCGGACGACACCGTCCTGATCGGCGGCGCCGCGGGCGGGGTGGGGGTGTTCGCCGTCCAGCTGGCCCGGATCGCGGGAGCGCGCGTGCTCGGGACGGGATCGGCGGCATCGGCCGGTTTCCTGCGCGATCTCGGCGCCGAGCCGGTCGCCTACGGTGACGGCCTGGCCGGCCGGGTCCGGGCCCTCGCTCCCAGCGGTGTCACCGCCGCCATCGACCTGCACGGGACGGAGACGGTGCACACCGCACGGGAACTCGGCGTCCCGGACGCCCGCATCTGCACCATCGCCACGCAGGTCGACGGCGTGCCGGCGGCCAACGGCGCGAACGCCGCTCCCGGCGCACTGGACGAGCTCGCCCGCCTGGTCGCGGCGGGCCGGCTCCGGATGCCTGTCGCGGCGAGCTTCCCGGTGGAGGAGATCCGCCGCGCGGCCGAGCTCCAGGCCGGCCGGCACGTGCACGGCAAGGTCGTCATCGACCTCTAGCGGCGAGGTCGGTCAGCCGGGTGGTGCAGCCGGCCAGGCTGGGCTGAGCGGCGGTGGTGTTCGCCGGTGCACGGTTGATCCCGGCAGGCCGAGCCGGCCGCCGATCCGGATCGGGCCCAGCCGATTGCGCCACCGCAACCGCAAGATCTGCCTCACCTTCGGGGCCGGCGTGCGGTTCGGGCTGTGGTGCGGGCGGCAGCTGCGGTCGGTCATCCCGGCAAGCCTTCAGTGCGGTAGCGGTCGGCCCCTGGTGGGCGGTCGCCGCCTCAACCCGGGACGACCGCCCGGACTCCACCTCCAGCGCGCCGGCTAGCGGTGGTGCTGGCGGGGCACCACCCGGGTCACCGGGCCGTCGGCGGACTTGCCCGCCCGCGACAGCCAGCCCTCGACCTCGCGGCGCACCGCGGTCAGCGTCGGACGGCGGCGCGGCTCGGGGTCCAGCGACGCCGCCAGCAGCCGGGCGTGCGCGCTGCGCTGGGGCAGCCGGGACACCGGTTCGGCGCGCGCCGCGGCCATCAGGGCGGCCATCGGCGTCTCGCGGGTGCCGCGCGGCGGCTGACCCGACAGCGCGTAGCTGATGGTCGCGGCCAGCTGCCACGCGTCCGACGCCGGCGAGGCCGTCGCCCCCATCGCCTGCTCCGGGGCGACGAAGTCGGGCGTGCCGATCATCATCCCGGTGGCCGTCATCTTGGAGTCGCCCTGGCTGCGGGCGATGCCGAAGTCGATCAGGTGGGCCAGGCCGCTCGGGTCGAGGACGATGTTCGACGGCTTGATGTCGCGGTGCAGGACGCCTTTCTCGTGCGCCGCGGCGAGCGCGCCCGCCATCGTCGCCCAGAGCCGGCCCGCGGCGACGTCGTCGAGCGGGCCCTGCCCGTCGACGAGCTCGGCCAGCGGACGGCCTTCGAGGTACTCCATCACCAGCGCGAGGCCGTCCGGCTCCTCGGCGAGGTCGTACACCTTGACGCAGTTCGGGTGGCTGACCACGGCGAGCGCGCGAGCTTCGCGCTGCATGCGCTCGGCCGTGTCCCGGTCCGGCGCGTGCGCGATCTTCAGCGCTACCGTGCGGTTCAGCTGGGTGTCGACGGCCTGCCAGACCGTGCCGAACCCACCCGCGCCGAGCTGCTTGACCCGGCGGTAGCGGCTGCCGCCGGCGCTGCGCGAGCCGGGCGGCGGCGGGATCGGGCCGGGAGCCGCGGCCAGCGCACCGGCCGGCGGGGACGGCGGCTGGGGCGCGGACGCCAGCGCGGTCTTCGGGTACGGCCGGTTGACCGGCGGCGGTGGCGGGGGCGGCGGGGTCGGGCGCGGCTGGACCTGCGACGGGGGCCCCTGCGGCTCCGGCCGGCGGGGCGGCGGCTCGTCCGACCGGTCCGACCGGTTGATCACCGACCACGGCGGCGGCCCGACCATCGCGACCGGGATCAGGCCCAGCACGCTGAACGGCAGGAAGCCGAGCCAGAAGTGCAGCGCGGTGTTCGCCTCCATGCCGACGCTGAAGACGAGCATCGCGGCGAACGGGATCCAGAAGAACCGCGACGGCCACTTCGGGCCGCGGCGGAAGGCCGTGCGGCCCTGCAGCATCACGAAGAACAGCGAGCCCGCGCCCAGGACGATGAACGCCAGCAGGTAGACGAAGAACGGAATGTCCCTGCCGTTCTGGGACACCAGCACGTCGTAGACGGTCTGGCCGCCGCCCAGGTACTCCCGCTGGTTGTCCACCCAGCAGCCCCCGGAGCTGTTCAGCGAGTTGAGCTCGGCCAGGGAAAGGCCGGTCTTCTGCTTGCCGAACGCCGCCTGGAAGACACCCGAAACGCCGATGGCCAGCAGCCACGGCAGCACCAGCGTGCTGAACAGGCCGATCGCGCCGAACACCGACAAGGTCGTGGCGTCGTAGCGGTTGCCGGTGCCCTTGCGGATGATCGACACGGCCAGCGCGCCGATCGGCGGGAGCAGCGCGACGAGTGCGCCGGCCGCACTCGTGGCCCAGACCCAGTCGCCGGGGCAGAAGCCCGGGCCGAACAAGGAATGGGCTAGCGAGAGCAACGCGCTCGCGAGTCCGTTCACCGCCGGGCTCCCTCACTGTCGGTGTTCACTTCGTAGCCGTCACGCGGCGTTTCCCCGCGGTCCAGCTTAGGACGCTCCCGGACGCCGTGAGGTTGCCGGGTCTTTCCGTCCGGAGAATCCGGCACGGTCGCCGCTCCCGCGCCATGATGGGGATCGGCGGAACGTCCGACGCGAAGGAGGGGGCATGGGCGCGTACTCCGAAGCCTACCGGCGCAGCCTGGCCGAGCCGGACGCGTTCTGGCTGGCCGCGGCCGAGTCGATCAGCTGGACGAAGCCGCCGGAACGAGCCCTCGACGACTCGAACCCACCGCTCTACCGCTGGTTCCCGGATGCCGAGCTGAACACGTCCTACAACGCCCTCGACCGGCACGTCGAAGCCGGCCGTGGCAGCCAGGCCGCGCTGATCTGGGACTCTCCCGTGACCGGACGGAAACGCACGTACTCCTACGCGGAGCTGCGGGACACGGTCGCGCGGTTCGCCGGCGCGCTGCGCTCGCTGGGGGTCACGAAGGGTGACCGGGTGATCGTCTACCTGCCGATGGTGCCCGAGGCCGCGATCGCGATGCTGGCGTGCGCGCGGATCGGCGCCGTGCACTCGGTGGTCTTCGGCGGGTTCGCGCCGAAGGAGCTGGCCGCCCGGATCGAGGACGCGAAGCCCAAGGTGATCCTCGCGGCGTCCTGCGGCATCGAGCCGACGCGGGTGGTCGAGTACCAGCCGATCATCGAAGCCGCGCTCGGGATGACCGAGCACCAGCCGGACCACGTCGTCGTGCTGCAGCGCGAGCAGGCGCCGGCCGTGCTGACCGGGCGCGACCTCGACTGGCGCGAGCTGGCGGCGGGCGCCGGGCCGGCCGACCCGGTGCCGGTGGCGGCCACCGATCCGCTGTACATCCTCTACACGTCCGGGACGACGGGGAAGCCCAAGGGCGTCGTCCGCGACACCGGCGGCCACGCCGTCGCGCTCGCCTATTCGATGGACGCCGTCTACGACATCCACGCCGGCGACGTCTGGTGGACCGCGTCCGACGTCGGCTGGGTCGTCGGGCACTCCTACATCGTGTACGCGCCGCTGCTCGTCGGCGCGACGACGGTCGTGTACGAAGGCAAGCCCGTCGGCACGCCCGACGCGGGCGCGTTCTGGCGGGTCGTCGCCGAGCACGGGGTCCAGGCGCTGTTCACCGCGCCGACCGCGCTGCGAGCCGTCAAGAAGGTCGACCCGGACGCCCGCGAGCTGGAGAAGTACGACCTGAAGACGTTCAAGACGCTGTTCATGGCGGGTGAGCGGCTCGATCCGGAGACCTACCGCTGGGCACACGAGAAGCTCGGCGTGCCGGTGGTCGACCACTGGTGGCAGACCGAAACCGGCTGGCCGATCGCGGCGAACCCGCGCGGCCTGGAGCCGATGGACGTCAAGGCCGGGTCCGCGACCAAGCCGGTGCCCGGCTGGGACGTCCGGATTCTCGGCCAGGCGGGCGAGGAGCTGCCGGCCGGACGCGAAGGGGCCATCACGGTGAAACTGCCCCTGCCGCCCGGATCGCTGCCGACGCTGTGGGGCGACGACGAGCGCTACCGCGAGGCCTACCTCTCGCGCTACGAGGGCCACTACCTGACCGGCGACTCCGGTTACTTCGACGAAGACGGCTACCTGTTCGTCATGGGCCGGACCGACGACGTCATCAACGTCGCCGGGCACCGGCTGTCCACCGGGTCGATGGAGGCCGTGCTGGCCTCGCACCCGGCGGTCGCGGAGTGCGCCGTGATCGGCGTCGCCGACGAGCTCAAGGGCCAGCTGCCACGCGGGTTCGTGGTCCTGAAGGCGGGCGCGGACATCGCCGTGGACCAGCTGCGCGACGAGCTGGTGGCGCTCGTGCGCCGGGACATCGGGCCGGTCGCCGCGTTCCGCCACGTGTCCATTGTGGACGCCCTGCCGAAGACGCGGTCCGGCAAGATCCTCCGCAAGACGATGCGCGCGATCGCCGACGGCCGCGACGAGGCGGCGCCCTCCACGATCGAGGACCCGAGCGTGCTGGAAGCGATCCGGACGGCCCTTCGTTAAGTATTGTGCCGAATGCGCCGGCTGGTCTATACCTTTGAGGGAGTCCCCCGACCGGAGGTGCCCGATGCGCTTGTCCAGAGCCGTCTTGACCGCGGCTGTCGTGAGTCTGACGGCGGCCGGCCTGCCCGCCTCCGCGGCGGCGGCCCCGGCCGCGCCCGAACGGAGCGTGACCGACGTCGTCCCGGTGCCGGTCTCGGCGAAGGCCGACCCGCGCGGTGACTTCAAGCTGACGCCGTCCACCGTGATCAGCGCCGACCGCGGCGCCGGCCAGGTCGCCGACTACCTGCGCGGCCTGCTCCGCCCGGCCACCGGCTACCCGCTGCCCGTCGTGCCGAACGCGCCCGCCCGGCCCGCGATCTCGCTGAAGCTGGGCCACGATGCCCGCGTCGGCACCGAGGGTTACGAACTGAAGGTCGCGCGCGACGGCGTCACCCTGCGCGCGAACACCGCCGACGGGCTCTTCGAAGGCGTGCAGTCGCTGCGGCAGCTGCTGCCGTCGGCGATCGAGGCGAAGGGTGTGCAGCACCGGACGTGGACCGTCGCCGGCGGCACGATCCTCGACTACCCGCGCTTCGCCGAACGCGGCGCGATGCTCGACGTCGCCCGGCACTTCTTCCGCACCGACCAGGTGAAGCTGTACCTCGACCAGATCGCCCAGTACAAGGTCAACACGCTGCACCTGCACCTGGCCGACGACCAGGGCTGGCGGATCGAGATCAAGAGCTGGCCGAAGCTGGCCACGGTCGGCGGCAAGACCGCGGTCGACGGCGACCCGGGCGGCTACTACACCCAGGCGGAGTACCAGGACATCGTCGCGTACGCGGCTTCGCGGCACATCACGGTGATCCCGGAGATCGACATGCCGGGCCACACGAACGCGGCGCAGTCGACGTACGCGGAGCTGAACTGCGACGGGAAGGCCGTCCCGGTGCGCACCGACACCGAGGTCGGGTACAGCTCCCTGTGCATCTCCTCGCCGATCACCTACAAGTTCGTCGAAGACGTCGTGCGCGAGCTCGCGGCCCTCACGCCCGGCCCGTACCTGCACATCGGCGGCGACGAGGCGCACTCGACGCCGCCCGCGGACTACGTCGCGTTCGAGAAGAAGGTCCAGCCGATCGTCGCGAAGTACGGCAAGAAGGTCACCGGCTGGCACGAGATCGCCAAGTCGGACCCGCCCGCGTCGGCGGTGCCGCAGTACTGGGACTTCGGCGGCGACAACCCGAGCGTCGCGGCCGCCGCGGCGCGCGGCAGCAAGATCCTGATGTCGCCGGCGAACTACGCGTACCTCGACATGAAGTACACCCCGCAGACACCGCTGGGCCAGGACTGGGCCGCGTTGATCGAGGTGAAGGACGGTTACGGCTGGGATCCCGCGTCGCTGGTCAAGGGCGTCGGCGAGCACCAGGTCGCGGGCGTCGAGGCACCGCTGTGGACCGAGACGATCCGGACCAGCGACGACATCGAGTACATGGCGTTCCCGCGGCTGCCGGGGATCGCGGAGATCGGCTGGTCGCCCAAGGCGTCGCACAACTGGGACGCGTACCGGGCTCGGCTGGCGAAGCAGGCCCCGCGCTGGGTCGCGCAGGGCATCGACTTCTACCGGTCCCCGCAGGTCGACTGGAAGTGACGTCAACCGGCCAGGCGGGCGCGGATCGCCCGCCTGGCCAGTGCGTACGCCCGGGTTCCGCCGTTCAGCACGGCGTCCGCGTTGGCCGCCCGGCCCAGCGCGTGCAGCTCGAACGCCAGCACCTCGGCGTCCGCGTCGAGGTGGCCGAGCGCGACCGCCTCCTCCGCGGTCTCGCGGAGGAAGGCGGCGAAGGCGCCGCTCGCCGCCGCCACCGCGTCGTGCACCCGGCCCGGGCGCGCGTCGAACTCCGCGCCGACGTTGAAGAAGAAGCAGCCGCCCGGGAAGATCCGCCGTTCCGAGTAGTCCAGCCAGCTCTCGCAGGCCGCGCGCAGCCGCGGCAGCCCGGGTGCCACCGCCCGCGACGGCGTCACGACGTGCGAACCGAAGATCGCCAACGCCGCTTCGATCGTCGCGAGCTGCAGCTCCTCCTTGGAGCCGAACAGCGCGAACACCCCGCTCTTGCTCAGCTCGAGCTCGGTGGCCAGCCTGCCGAGGGACAACCCGGCCAGGCCGTCGACCGAAGCGACGTCCACCGCCCGGCGCAGCACCAGGCGCCGGGTGGCGTCGCCGCGGGCGATCCGGCCGTCAACCGGCACGCCGCGCCCGCCATCGGTCCACAGTGGACTGGACGCCGTCCCGGTAGGACGCCGAAAGCGCGGGCGCGGCCAGCACGCGGTCCGCGAGGTCCAGCGCCGCCTCGACCTTGTCCTCCGGCAGCTGCCCGTAGTTGGCGAAGGAGACGAGGTACACCTCGGTGATCGTCGGGCCGTCCGCGCGCTCGGCCAGCTCGAGCGGCCCGGAAGTCGGCACCGTGCCGGGCCGCAGCACACGCAGGTACCAGCCGCTGCGCCCGCTGTCGATCATCAGCGGCGTGATGTCCTTGCGGCCGGTCTTCATGGCCAGCTTGAAGCACGGCTGCCGGGGCTGGGAAACCTGCACCAAGGCGTCACCCCAGGCCCAGACGTCCCCGATCCGGACGTCGTCCTCGGTGACGCCGGTCAGCGAGACGTTCTCGCCGAAGCCGCCCGGCCGAGCCTCGACGCCGTCGGCCGCCCAGGCCGGGTAGTGCTCGGCGGGGTAGACGTAGATCGCCTTGTCGACGCCGCCGTGCACGGTGAGATCGGCCTGCCGGTCACCGTCGAGGTTCAGCTCGGTCAGGTTCAGCTCCGGCGCGGCGACCAGCGCTTTCGTGATCGCGCTCAGCACCGCCCGCTCGCGCCGGTAGCCCAGCACGCTCGGCTCTCCCACGTAGACACCCTCGACGTTCATGAGCCGAAGGTAGCACGACCGTTCGTCTATTTTTCCGGTTCGGCGCCCGGGCCGTCAGGGCTTCCCTGGCTCGGGTGAACCCGAAGTAGACAGTGTCTACATCAGTTTGATAGACAGTGTCCTCAAGGTGAACCACGGGTTACGGAGATCGGGATGAGCTACCACCGTTTCGTCGTCCTCGGCGACAGCTGCGCCGAAGGCCTCGACGACCCCTATCCCGATCAGCGCCACTTCCGCGGCTGGGCCGACTTCGTCGCCGCGCGGCTGGCGGCGGACGAACCGGGCTTTCGCTACGCCAACCTCGCCGTCCGCGGACGGCGGCTCGACCAGATCGTCCCCGAGCAGGTACCGGTCGCGGCCCGCCTCGAACCCGATCTGGTCGCCCTCTTCGGCGGCGGCAACGACGTCATGAGCCGCGGCTGGGACGCGCGCACCGTCGCCCGCCGGGTCGACGCCGCCGTCCGGGCCTGCACCGGAATCGCGCCCGTGGCCGTCACTTTCACGCTCAGCGACATCTCGCACCGGATGCCGCTCGGCAGCCGGATGCGGCCCCGGATCATCGCCCTCAACGAGGCCATCCGCGAAGCCGCCGTCAGCTACGGCGCGTTGCTCATCGACCTGTGGCCGGACCAGGCCGTCACCGATCCGCGCTACTTCGGCGCCGACCGGCTCCACCTGTCCGCCCACGGCCACCGCCGGCTCGCCGCCTACGTCCTCGCGCGGCTCGGCCTCGACCCCGATCCCGCCTGGCTCGCGCCGCTGCCCGGCACCGCGGCTCCCGGCAGCCGGCGCGCCGACCTGCACTGGCTGCTCCGGGAGGTCCTGCCGGTCGCGGTGACCCGCACGCGCAACCGGCTGACCGGCCGCCAGCCCGGCGACGGCTTCGTCCCGAAACGCCCGGACCTCCTCCCGGTCACCTTGGACGAGGCGTGGGCACCCGGCAACGCCTGATCACGACGGCGTCGGAACTGCTCGCCGAGGACGGCGTCGGCGCGGTCACGCTGCGCGGGATCGCGAAGGCCGCCGGGGTTTCGCACGGCGCGCCCCTGCGGCACTTCTCGGGCCGTGCCGAGCTCCTCTCGGCCGTCGCCACGCAGGGGTTCACGGAGCTGCTCGATCGCCGCACCCGGCTGCCGGACGGCACCCCGCGGGAACGGCTCAGCGCGGCGTGCCACAGCTACGTCGACTTCGCGCTGCGGAACCCGGCGATGTTCGAGCTGATGTTCCGCCGTGACCTGATCGACCCGGACGAGCCGGCGCTCGCGGCCGTCAGCAGCGCGGTGTTCGACGAGTTCGCGGCGCTGGTCGCGGCGGTGGGCGGCCACCGCACCGACCCGCGGCTGGTCGCCGCGTCGCTGTGGGCCGCGCTGCACGGCCTCGCCCAGCTGTGGCTGTGGGGCGGCCTGGCCGGGGCGAGCTTCGTGCCGTCCCCGGAGGCGGCGCTGGCCGTCACGCTCGACGCGTACCTGGGCTGAGCACGACACGCCGACCCGGTACGGGCGCCCGAACACGTGGTCGAATACCCTCTCCGGCATGACCGAGTCAGACCCGCAGCTCGAGCGCATCCGCAAGCTGCTGGCGAAGGCCGAAGACCCGGCGGTCACCGAGGCGGAAGCCGAGGCGTACAACGAGAAGGCCGCCGAACTCGTCGCGCGGTACGGCATCGACCAGGCGATGCTCGCCGCGTCCGGGGCGAGTGCCGACGAGATCGGCACGCTGAAGATCCCGATGAACGACCCGTACAGCCGCGACAAGGCGAGCCTGCTCACCTCGGTCGCGTACCCCCTGCGCTGCCGGACTTTGCTCCACCGCCTCGGCCAGAAGGTCGAGAGCGTCACGGTGTTCGGGTTCCGGTCCGACCTCGGCCGGGTGGAACTGCTGTTCACCAGCCTGCTGCTGCAGGCGAGCACGCAGCTGACCCGCGTCCGGCCGGGTGGTTTCTTCCCCGGCGAGTCGCTGGCCGCGTACCGGCGCACGTGGCTGCACGGCTTCGCCCGCGCGGTCCACGAACGCCTGTCCCGCGCCGAGCAGGAAGCCGTCCGCACGGCGGTGCCCGGCGAGCGGTCGGCGGAGCTGGTGGTCCGCGACCGCTCGCAGATGGTGCAGCACGCGTTCGACTCCGAATACGGCGACCTGCGCGCCGCTTCGCCCCGCCGGCTGTCCGGCAGCGGCTACCTCGACGGTCATGACGCCGGCACCCGGGCGAACCTCGACCCGTCCGCACTGACCCGCCGGACGAAGGCCCTGCGCTGAACCCTCCGAGGTGATCTCAGGGATCACCCCGATAGCCCCGCGGCCGACCACCTGCTAACTTTCTTTTGCATGTGGAGCACGCCGTGACGGAGCCGACCGGGGACCAGCTCCTGCGGCAGCTGGGCGCGCTCGGCAACCCGCACCGGCTGCGGATCGTCGCAGCGCTGCTCGCCGAACGCACCTACGTCAGCAAGCTGGCCCGCGAACTGCGGATCAGCCGCGCGCTGCTGCAGGTGCACCTGCGCAAGCTGGAAGCCGCGGGCCTGGTCACCGCCAGCTTCGAGATCGGCGAGGACGGCAAAACGCTGCGGTTCTACGAGCTCACCCCGTTCTCCGTCGTGCTGACGCCGAAGACGATCTCGGCCGCCGTGCCGACGTTGACCACACCGGACTCCGTTCACGGAAACGCGGACGGCGAGGAAGGACGGACATGAACTGGCACCAGTGGCAGGAGATCATCGGCGTGACCGGGGTCTTCGTCCTGATCACCGTCGTGCTGTCGATCGCGATCGTGCAGCTGGCTTCGACCTGGCGCGCGAAAGCCACGCTGGCGAGGGAACACGAATACCGTTCCCTCGCCGAGAAAGCCGTCCGGACGCAGGAAGAAACCGAACAGCGGCTGCGGGACGTCCAGGACCGCCTGCGGTCCATCGAACGCGTGCTCAAGGAGGTCGACTGAGCCGTATCAACCGGGGCTCCGCCACCCGGAAACCCCCGAAACGCAGTTGAGGCCCTGGGTCGCCGAGCGGCAACTCGGCGACCCAGGAGGAAGCAGCAACCACCTCGCCCGGAGGCGAGTTCTCATCGGATCACTCCTTCACGGAAGGACTTTAGTTCATGCTGCCTGCAGGCACCCCGGCTCACCGGCGGGGGCCGGTGGTCGAACGCGTCACGAACTGGTCGCTGCGGCACCGCGCCGCCGCGATCCTCGGCTGGCTGGCGCTCGTCGCGCTGGCCTGGGCCGTCGGCACGTTCGCCCCCGGCACCGACGCACGATCGAGCCCGGCCGGCGACGCCGGGACCGGCCAAGCCGTCCTCGACCGCCAAGCCACCCGCGAACCCTTCTGGGAGAACGTCCTCGTTCAGCCCCTCTCCCGAGCGGCCACGGCCGACCTGGTGGCGACCTTGACGACGTCGGGCGCGGCCGCGGACATCCGCTCCCCGCTCGACGATCCGGCCCAGGTGTCCGCCGACGGCCGGTCGGGCCTGGTCACCTTCCGGCTCACCGGCACCGGCGCCGAAGTCCGGTCCCGGCTCGCGACGGCGACCGTGGCCGTCGACGCGGTCGCCGCCCGGCACGCGAGCGTCCGCCTGGCGCAGGCCGGCGACCTCAGCGTGTCCGGCGCGGTCGACAAGAGCATCAAGGACGACATCGGACGTTCGGAGGCCCGCTCGCTGCCGCTGACCGTGCTGATCCTGCTGGTGGTGTTCGGCTCACTGGTCGCCGCCGCGGTCCCGGTCCTGCTGGCGGGCACCGCGGTGGTCGCGACGTTCGGCTTCCTGTCCGTTGTGGACAACTGGATCCCGGTCAACAGCGCGACTTCCGCGATCACGCTCCTGATCGGGATGGCGGTCGGCGTCGACTACTCGCTGTTCTTCCTGCGCCGCACCCGGGAGGAACGCGCCCACGGCGTCGACGAGTCGATCCGGATCGCCGCGCGGACGTCGGGGCACGTGATCGTCGTGTCGGGACTGACCGTCGTGCTGTGCGTCACCGGCCTGCTGTTCACCGGGCTCGACAACCTGCGCGGCCTGACCGTGGGCACGATCCTGGTCGTCGGCTTGGCCGTCCTGGCCGCGGTGACGGTGCTGCCCGCGACGCTCTCCCTGCTCGGCCACCGCGTCGACCGCGGCCGGATCCCGTGGCTGGGCCGGCGCCGGACGCGGTCGGAGTTCTGGGCCACCATGGCGAACACCGTCACCCGGCGGCCCGCGCTCTGGAGCGGGCTCGCCACCGCGCTGCTGGTGCTGCTCGCCCTGCCCGCGCTGGGGATCCGGCTGCAGGACCCGGCGCCGACCGAGAGCCTGCCGCGCAGCATCCCGGTGATCGACGCGGCCGCGCGCGTCCAGGAAGCGTTTCCCGGTCTCACGATGCCCGCGCACGTCGTCCTGTGGAACACCCGTGGTGGTGCGGTCGACACGCCCGCGCTGCGGCGGGCCATCGGCGAACTCACCGCGGAAGTACCGCACCCGGCCGTCGTCGTCCCGGTGGACCGGGCGCTCGTCGTCCGGATCCCGCTCGGCGGCACCGGCAACGACGAAGCGGCGAGCCGCACGCTCACGACGTTGCGCGAAACCCTGTTGCCGCAAACGGTCGGGCGGATCGACGGCGTCGGGTACGCGGTGGCGGGCCGGACCGCCGAGGCACACGACTTCACGACGCAGGTGCTCGCCCGGGCGCCTTACACCTTCGGGTTCATCCTGCTGCTCGCGTTCGCGCTGCTGCTCGTGGTGTTCCGCTCGGTCGTGGTACCGGTGGTGTCGATCCTGCTCAACCTGCTGTCGGCCGGTGCGGCCTACGGCGTGCTCACCCTCGTGTTCCAAAACGGCTTTCTCGCGCCAGTCCTGGGTTTCACGCCCTACGGCGGGGTGCTCGGCTGGCTGCCGATGTTCCTCTTCGTGCTGCTGTTCGGGTTGAGCACCGACTACCACGTGTTCATCCTCAGCCGGATCCGCGAACGGCGGCGGCCGGGGGTGCCGGCCCGGGAGGCGATCGTCGAAGGCGTCGCGAGCAGTTCCGGCGTGGTGACGAGCGCCGCGCTGATCATGACCGGGGTGTTCAGCATTTTCCTGAGCCTCGCCGCGATCGAGTACAAGATGCTCGGCCTCGGCATGGCGTTCGCGATCCTGCTCGACGCGACGATCGTCCGGGGCGTGCTGCTGCCCGCCGCGCTCGCGCTGGCCGGCGAGCGCCTCTGGCCCGCGCAAGCTGTAGCAACCCTTAAAGATCCATCCAGTACTTTTCACTTGTCCTGACGGATCTTCTTGGGCACCGTTGATCTCATGAACGGTGGACGGGGCGCCTCGGCGCGCATAGTGGTTCTGGCCCTGCTGTGGGGGTCGGGCTTCCTGTGGATCAAGCTGGCCCTGACCGGGCTGAGCCCCGTCCACCTCACCCTCGTCCGCTGCGCCCTCGGCGCGCTGACGCTGCTGGTCATGGCGTTCGCGGCCCGGCAGCGGCTCCCGCGGGGCCGCGCGGTCTGGGCCCGGCTGATCGTCGCCGCGTTCTTCTGCAACGCGCTGCCGTTCGCCCTGTTCGGCATCGGGGAAAGCACCGTCGACTCCGGGATCGCCGGCGTCATGAACGCCACCACCCCGTTGTGGTCGCTCCTGATCGGCGTCGCACTCGGCACGGAACGGCGGCTCACCCCCGCCCGGCTGCTCGGGCTGGTCCTCGGCTTCGCCGGCATCGTGGTGATCTTCGCGCCGTGGCAGCGGTCGGGCCTGCTGAGCGCGGGCGCGCTGGCCCTGCTCGGCGCCGGCCTCAGCTACGCGATCGCGTTCGCTTACATGGCCCGGAAACTGCCGCCGGACGGTGCTCCGCTCGCGCTCTCGGCGGCGCAGCTGATGACCGCCACCGCACTGACCGCCCTGGCACTGCCGGTCGCGTCCACGGCACCGCACCTGACCCTGACCGCCGTCGTCGCGGTGACCATCCTGGGCGTCTTCGGGACCGGGATCACGTTCTACCTCAACTACCGGCTGCTCACGGACGAAGGTCCGACCGCCGCCGCGACCGTCGGCTACCTGCTGCCGGTGGTCTCGGTCGCACTCGGCGCGCTCTTCCTCGGCGAACCGCTTTCCCCGCGGGTCGTCGGTGGCATGGTGGTCGTGCTGGCCGCGGTCGCCCTGACCCGGTGGCAGCCTCAGGTGCCGGCGAACTGCCCGGCGAGCTCGGCCGGCGGCCTGGCGACCCCGAAGTAGTCGCCCGTCGCCAGCTCGGCGCCGGCCGACCGCCACCAGTTCGCCTGGTCCTCGGTGTGGATCCCGTCGACGACGAGGGTCGCGCCGACCTGCCGGACCAGCGGGACCAGAGCACCGAGGAACGTCGAGTCCGACCACGCCTGCCACTCGGCGAGCCGCCGGTCGACGCGGACGATGTCCACCGGCAGGTCCTCGATCGCCCGCAGATCGTCCGGGCCCAGCCCGAACTCGTCGAGCATGACGCGGACGCCGAGGTCGGCCAGCGCGGTGACGTTCTCGATGACGCCGGGCACCGACAGCGCCCCGGCCGGGACACCGAGCATCAGCTGAGCGGGCGGCAGGCCGATGTCCCCCAGCAGCCGCGTCACGCGCGTGCCGAGCGCGTCGTCCGACACCTGGTTCCCGGTCAGGCCGGCGATCATCGGGAGGCCGAAGCCCGCGCGCTGCCGCCACCATTCGCCCTGACGGCCCGCCGCGCGCAGCAGCCAGTCCCCGAGCGGCAGCACCAGCCCGGTCGACTCGGCGAGCTCCACGCAGCACTCGTGCGAAAGCGCCGTGTCGTCCGGCCGGTTCCAGTGCAGGCGCGCTTCGATGCCGGCCGGTTCGCCGTCCGTCAGCCGGGCCATCGGCCGGTACCGCACGCCGATCTCGCCGTGTTCCCAGGCCCCGGCCATGCCGACGGCCAGCGCCTGCGTCCGCCGGTCGTGGGCGTCGGCCTCCCGGTCGAACATCTTCCACTGGCCGCGCCGCCGCGCCTTGGCGCGCCGCAGCGTCTGGTCCGCTTGGCGCAGCAGCTCCGCCGGGTCGATCCCCTTCGCCGGCCGGTGCACCACCCCGGCGCTGGCCGACAGCGCGAGCCCGTGCCCTTCGACGAAGAACGGTTCGGCGAGCTCGTCGTTGATCGCGTGCACGATGGCGTCGATGTCGGGCGTCGACGCCGTGTTCTCGACCAGGATGCCGAACTCGTCGCTGTGGAACCGCGCGATCATGGCGTTCTCGTGGGCCATCACCGCCTTGAGCCGCTGCGCGAAGTGCACCAGCAGCTGCTCGCCGACCCGGCGGCCCAGGCTGTTGCAGACCATGCCGAACGCGTCGAGGTCGACGTGGAGCAGCGTGACGCCGTACGCCGGGTCGGCGCGCCGCAGCGCCGTCTCCAGGTACGTGCCGAAGTACTGGCGGTTCGGCAGCCCGGTGAGGACGTCGTGCAGCGCCTGGCGGCTCAGCTCGCCCTGCAGCAGCATCAGCTCGGTGCCGTCCTCGATCACGACGACGAAGTGGGCGGGCCGGTCTTCGGCGTCGCGCAGCAGCGACGCGGTGAGCGAGCTGCGGACGACGTCGCCGTCCTCGCGCAGCAGCCGCTGCGACTGCCGGATCCGGTCCTTGCCGTCGTCGAGGAGTCCCTGCATCGCTTCGCGGAGGACTTCGACGGACTCGGGGTGGACGACGTCGTACAGCACCGAACCGGTCAGCGCGCCGGACGGGCGCCCGAGCATCTCGGCCAGCGCCGCGTTGGCCCGCACGATCCGCCCGTCGAGGGCGACGACCGCGATGCCGCTCGCCGACGACGTCACCACCTCGTCGAAGCGCGCTTCGCTCTGCCTGAGGTTCCACTGGGCGTCCCGCACCGCCTTGAGCAGCGACAGGTGCATGATCTCCTGCTGGTCGAGGACACTGCGCTCGTGCGCGAGCAGGAAACAGCAGGACAGCGCGCCCAGCGCCGCCACGACCCGGTCGGCGACGCGGTCCACCGCCTGGAGTTCGGGCAGCGCGGGCAGGCCCTTCCCGAGGACGTCGAGCGTGCACCGCAGCCCGGGCTCGCCGACGTAGCCGAGCGCGACCAGCCGTGCGCCGATCCGCTCGGCCGGGGCCAGGTCCGCCGACGTGCAGCGCAGGGACTCGCACAGCTCGTCGAGCAAGCCGCGGAGCTCCGCGTCGAGCTCCTCCCGGCTCAGCGACACGACGGTCACCCCGCCGAGCAGGTAGGCCCACTTCCGGGCGAGCACGGTCCGCCCGCGCTCCGGGTCCGGCACGGCGGGCTGGTCCGGCTGGTGGTCGATCATCGGCATCCCGGGTGTCCGCATCAGTTCTTGCGGCCGATTCCGGCGTAAACGAGCATGTTCATGGCGGCGGCACCGGCGATGTCCGCCGGACCCGACGGCCGCCATTCGCCGCAGCCGACCAATCCGGGGTCGACGATTTCGAATCCGGCGAAAAGCCGGGAAACCTCGGCGTGCGTTCGCAGGGTCACTTGATCGGGGCTCCGGCTTTCCTTGATCACTTCGGTCGCTTCTGCGAGGTTTTCGCCCTGGTGGTCGCCGGTGACGTGGGTGAGCGCCAGGAAACTGCCCGGCGCCAGCGCGTCGCGATAACGGCCGACGAGCTCGGACGGCCCGTGCTCGTCCGGGATCCAGTGCAGCATCAGCAGCATCAGCAGGCCCACCGGCTCGTCGAGGTCGAGCAATCCGCGGAGCTCCGGCGAATCGAGGATCTTCTCCGGATCCCGCATGTCGGCGTGCACGACGGCCGCGCGATCGTTGCTCGCGAGCATCAATTCGCTGTGCGCGACCGCCACCGGGTCGTGGTCGACGTACACCACCCGGCAGTCCGGGTGCTGAGCTTGGGCGACCTCGTGGACGTTCCCCACCGTCGGGATGCCGGAACCGATGTCGAGGAACTGCCGGATCCCCTGGCCGGCCAGGTACCGCACCGCGCGCCCGAGGAACGCGCGGCTGACGCGCGCGGACTCTCGCAGGCCGGGCATCACGCGTTCGATCTCGTCGCCCACCGCGCGATCGACGGCGAAGTTGTGCCCGCCACCGAGCATGAAGTCGTAAGTGCGAGCGATGCTCGGCACGGATATATCGACACCCGGGGGAACCCATTCCGGTGATCGGGTCACGAAGAACACCTTCTCAGTCTGTCGGACGGAAAGAGCTTAGCGATTCCCCGCGGTTCGGCTACTGGGCCATCCGCGTGAGCGCACACCACCCGATCGGGCACTGTCCCACTCCCCCGGACAGGCCTACCGTAGGCCGTCTCCTTGGGAAATCCACACAATGGCGCAACGAGGGGTCCGCATGAGCGTCCCGGTGGCACCGGGCCGGTGGCCTTTTCTCGGGCACACCCCGGCACTGCTGCGGCACCGCTTCGCATTCACAGACGCATTGCCCGAGCACGGCGAGATCGTGAAAATCTATCTCGGTCCCGCGCCCGTCTACTTCGTCGGCAGCCCGCGATTGGTGCACGAAGTGCTGGTCAACGAGGGTCCGAAGTTCCGCAAGGGCGCCATGTTCGACAAGTTCCGGCCGTTCGTCGGAAATGGCTTGGTGCTTTCGAACGGGGACTTCCACCTGCAGCAGCGACGGCTGATGCAGCCGGCGTTCCACCGCGATCGCCTGACCGCCTACGCGGAGATCATGCAGCGCGCGGCGGCGGACCTGAGCGGCACGTGGCGAGCCGGTGAAGTGCGGAAGATCGACGAGGACCTGCAGGGCCTCGCCGTGACGATCGTCGGCGAAGCGCTGTTTTCCACCGAACTGGGAAAAGAGGCGATCGCCGAAGCCCGCCGGTCGATTTACCTGATCATCCAGCAGGGAATGATTCGCGCGTTGTCACCGAAGTTCGTCGAGAAGCTCCCGGTGCCCGGAAACCGCCGGTTCGACCAGGCCATCGCCCGGATGCAGGGGATCGTCATCGAAGTCATTCGCGACTGGCGGCGCGAAGGCACCGACCGCGGCGATCTGCTTTCGACGTTGCTGCTGGCCGGCATGACCGACGAGCAGGCGCGGGACGAGGTGCTCACGCTGCTCACCGCCGGCATCGAGACGACGGCGCTGGCGCTGGCCTGGACGTTCCACGAGCTCGGCAGGCACCCGGAGATCGAGGCGCGCGTGCACGCCGAGGTCGACGAAGTGCTGGGCGGCCGTCCGGTCACCGTCGACGACCTGGCCCGGCTGACCTATGTCCGGCAGGTGGTCGACGAGGTGCTCCGGCTGTACCCGCTGTGGATGCTGATGCGCCGGACCCTGACCGACGTCGACCTCGGCGGGGTGCGGCTGCCCGAAGGCGCCGAGGTGATCGTCAGCCCGCACGCGCTCCACCACGATCCCGCGTCGTTCGACGACCCGGACCGGTTCGATCCCGGCCGCTGGGCGCCGGAGCGGGCCGCGGCGGTGCCGAAGGGCGCGTTCATCCCGTTCGGGGCGGGCACCCGGCAGTGCATCGGGAACCGCTTCGCCCAGAACGAAATCGTCATCACGGTGGCCACGGTGGCCGCGCGGTGGCGGCTGGTCCCGGTACCGGGCCGGCCGGTGCGCGTGCAGTTCACCTCGGCCGCCTACCCCGACAGCCTGCCGATGACGGCAGTCCCCCGCTAGCTGGAGGTCGTTCCCCCGTGTTCCGTGTTCGTCTTTGTGCTGCCGTTTTTCTTTTGCTGGCCGTGTTTCTCACCCCGGCCCCGGCCGGTGCCGCGACAACTTGCGAGGACCTGTCCGTCCCGGTCACGGTGGCCCTGCTCCCGCAGACGATGCACGGCCGCCTGTGCGCGCCGCCCGGGGCGTCGACGGTCGTGGTCCTTATCCCCGGCGGCACGTACAACGCGTCCTACTGGGACATCGGCTACACACCGGAGATCCGGTCGTTCCGCCTGGCGATGAACAAGGCGGGGGTCGCGACGCTGGCCCTCGACCGCCTCGGCACGGGTGCGAGCTCGAAGCCGCTGAGCACGCTGCTGAGCGCGTCGGTCCAGGCGACGGCGGCGCACCAGGTCATCCAGTCGATCCGCCCCCGCTTCGCGAAGGTGATCGTCGGCGGCCACTCGATCGGCGCAGCGATGGCGATGATCGAGGCGGGCAACCACCGCGACGTCGACGGCGTGCTGGTCACCGGCATGACGCACCGGATGAACCTGGTGACGGTGGTCCCGGTGCTGGCCAACATGATCCCGGCCCCGCTGGACCCGGCCCTGGCTCCCCGCGGCCTCGACGCGGGCTACCTGACCACGAACCCGGGCACGCGCTACACGGCCTTCCACACCCCCGGCCCCCTCGACGCGGGCGCGATCGCCTACGACGAGTCCACAAAGGACGTCTTCGCGGCCACCGAAGCGGTCGACAGCCTGACCCTGACCACGGTGCTCACCCCGGCATCCCAGCAGATCACGGCCCCGGTCCTGCTGGTGGTGGGCAACGACCCGCACTTCTGCGGCACACTGGGCAGCGACTGCTCGTCCCCGGAAGCACTGCGCGCATCGGAGGCGCCCTTCTTCGGGACGACGGCACTGCGGACGTACATCCTCAACGGCTACGGCCACGCGATCAACTACGCCCCGAACGCACCGCTGTACTTCGGGGTCGTGACCGACTGGCTGAAGACCCTATAGCACCACCGGTCCCGTCGTGCGCGTTCTCACGGCCTCGTCCCCGGGTCCTGCGACGGATCGGCGTACATGGGCGGGCAACCGTGTTCGACGGCTTCGGGACGCAGTTCGTAGTGCCAGGGTTCGTTGCGGTAGATCTGGCACAACCCGTACCGGGCACCGTGCTCGGACAGCCACGCCCGGGCTTCGGCCGGTCCGATGTCGACCGCTTGCCCCCGCACGTGGGCGGACCGGTCCGCGGTGGTCACCCAGCGGGCGGCTTCCGCTTCCGAGCCGTGCTTCGCGATGCCCTGACGCCGGAGCTGTTCCTGGTACTGCCAGGAGCGCCAGCCACCGTTGACGACGAAGGTCACCCCGTCGGCCGCGGCGTCCGCCGCGGCCCGGCGCAGGGCGTCGAGCAGATCGGGATCGAGGTTGGCGACGGCCGGAGCTTCGGCGAAGACCGGCAGGCCGTCCGGGACAGCGCCGTGTTCCTTGCCGAGGACGCGCGAGGACGTGCGTTGGCTGGAAGTCATGTCCGCAGTCAAGGCAGCGTGGTGTTGCCGTCCCGTACGTGGTTTCCGATATGCGGCCGATATGCGCCGGCTCGTACCATCGGGATGGTGCGTGTCTTGATCGTCGAGGACGAACCCTATCTGGCCGACGCCATCCGCGATGGCCTCCGGCTGGAAGCGATCGCGGCGGACACGGCGGGCGACGGGGACACCGCGCTGGAACTGCTGAGCATCAACACCTACGACATCGCCGTCCTCGACCGCGACATCCCCGGCCCGTCCGGTGACGAGATCGCCCGGCGCATCGTCGCCTCCGGCAGCGGCATGCCGATCCTGATGCTCACCGCGGCCGACCGGCTCGACGACAAGGCCACCGGGTTCGGGCTCGGCGCCGACGACTACCTCACGAAGCCGTTCGAACTCCGGGAACTCGTGCTCCGGCTCCGGGCCCTCGACCGCAGGCGCGCCCACAACCGGCCACCGGTGCACGAGATCGCCGGCCTGCGGCTGGATCCGTTCCGCCGCGAGGTCTACCGCGACGGCCGGTACGTGGCGCTGACGAGGAAGCAGTTCGCTGTGCTCGAAGTCCTCGTCGCGGCCGAAGGCGGGGTGATCAGCGCCGAAGAACTGCTGGAGCGGGCGTGGGACGAGAACGCGGACCCGTTCACCAACGCCGTGCGGATCACGGTTTCGGTGCTGCGCAAGCGCCTCGGCGAACCCGGGATCATCGCCACCGTTCCCGGTGTCGGCTACCGCATCGACACCGGGGGTGCGGGCCGTGGATAGGGAACCCGGGTTGAGCGCCCGCCTGAAACTCACCCTCAGCTACGCCGGCTTCGTCGTGCTGGCGGGAACCTTGCTGCTGGCGGCCGTGCTGGTGTTCTACCTGTACTTCCTGCCCGACGGCTGGATCCGCACCGAGGGCAACTTCATGATCAGCCGATCGGTCCTCGTCCGCGGCTTCGCTCCGTTCATCGCCGTCGTGCTGGTCTTCCTGGCCGCCTTCGGGCTACTGGGCGGCTGGCTCCTGGCCGGCCGGATGCTCGCCCCGCTGACGCACATCACCGACGCCACGCGCATCGCCGCCAACGGGTCGCTCTCGCACCGCATCCGGCTGCCGGGCCGCACCGACGAATTCCGCGAACTCGCCGACGCCTTCGACACCATGCTCGCGCGGCTGGAGGCGCACGTCGGCGAACAACGGCGGTTCGCCGCCAACGCCTCCCACGAACTGCGCACCCCGCTGGCGATCACGCAGACCCTCCTCGACGTCGCCCGCAGCGATCCGGAGCGCGCGACCGGCGAGCTCGACGAACGCCTCCGCGTCGTCAACGCCCGGGCGATCGAACTCACCGAAGCCCTGCTGCTGCTCAGCCGCGCCGAACAACGGTCCTTCAGCCGGGACCAGGTCGACTTGTCCCTGATCGCGGAAGAAGCCGCCGAAACGCTCCTGCCCCTCGCCGAAAGACAGGGTGTCACCGTCGAGACGTCCGGCGAGGCCGCTCCCACCACCGGCTCGGCCGCGCTCCTGCTGCAGCTGACGACGAACCTCGTGCACAACGCGATCCTCCACAACCTGCCGGAGCGGGGCGCGGTGTGGGTCACGACCGGCGGTCACGCCGGAACGGTGGTGCTCACCGTCGAGAACACCGGCGAACACCTCGCTGAGGCCCTGGTCGCCACGCTCGCCGAACCCTTTCAGCGCGGCACCGAGCGCATCCGCACCGGCCACGAGGGTGTCGGTCTGGGCCTGGCCATCGTCAAGAGCATCACCCACGCCCACGACGGCACCCTCACCCTCACGCCCCGCCCGGCCGGCGGCCTCCGCGTCACGGTCCGGCTGGCCGCCGCCCCTCGATCACGGTGAGCACGTGCCCGGCCAGGACGACGCCGGCATCCGGGGCACCGGCCGCCGCCGCACGGGCCGACATCGCCGCCAGCCGCCCCGGATCGGTGAGCACCGGAACCAGCGCGGTCTCGATCCAGGCCGGGCCGAGGTCGGCGTCGCCGACGAGCAGCGCCCCACCGGCCGCGACGACGGGTTCGGCGTTCAGCCGCTGCTCACCGCCCCGCAGCGGCAGCGGAACGTACGCGGCAGGCAGCCCGACGGCGGCCAGTTCGGCGCACGTCATCGCCCCGGACCGGCAGATCACGAAGTCGGCCGCGGCGTAGGCGTACCGCATCTCGTGGACGTACGGCGTGACGACGTAGGGCGGATCGCCGTCCGGCACGGCGACGACGTGCCGCGGCCCGGTGATGTGCAGCACCTGCACGCCGTTCGCCCGCAACGCGGCGGCGGCACCGGACACGGCGACGTTGATCGTCCGGGCGCCCTGGGAACCACCGGTGACCAGCAGGACCGGTCCGCCGGAGCGGAGCCCGAACCGCTGCCGGGCGGCGTCGCGCAGCCCGGACCGGTCGAGCCCGGTGATCGACGGCCGCAGCGGGATCCCGATGGCAGTGGCGTGCGCCAGCCGCACACCGGGTCCGGCGGTGAACACGTGGGTGGTCATCCGGGCCGCCACCCGGTTGGCCACTCCCGGCCGGGCATTGGCCTCGTGGACGACGATCGGCAGGCCCCGCTTGCGGGCGGCGAGGTAGGCGGACGCGGCCACGTAGCCGCCGAAGCCGACCACGATCTCGGCCCGGACGCGGTCGAGCACGGCCCCGGCCGCCAGCACCGACTCGCGGAGCTTCCCCGGCGTCCGCAGCAGGGCCCCGTCCGGCTTGCGGGGCAGCGGCACCGGCGGGATGAGTTCGAGCGGGTAGCCGCGGGCCGGGATGAGCGCGGTGTCCAGGCCGTGGACGGTGCCGAGCGCGGTGATTTCGGCGGTGGGATCCAGCCGGCGCACCGCGTCGGCGAAGTTCATCGCGGGCTCGATGTGCCCGGCCGAATGACCACCGGCGACGACCACGCGGCTACGCGACGGGGAAGTCAAAGTAGCTGTCCGGGTACGGCTCGTTCTTCAGGCTGTAGTGCCACCACTCGCGTTCGTACGCCTCGAACCCGCAGTCCTCCATGACGGACCGGAGAGACCGGCGGTTCTCGGTTTCGGTTCGCGAAATCCCCCGTGCACCGTGGTGCGAGATCGGATCCATCAGATCGTGGCCACCTCCCATGGCGGCCAGCTCACCGGTGTCCAGGTGGTACAGGGTCAGGTCGACGGTGCTGCCCCGGCTGTGGCCGGACCTGGCCGCCACGTAGCCCCGGGCGAACATTGCGGCCCGGTCCATGTTCGGGTGGTGCCAGAGCTTCGTCCGGCCGTCCTCCGGCTGGTCCACCCAGCGCAGGAAGCAGTCGACGGCGCGCTGGGGGCGGTAGCCGTCCCACAGGAGCAAGCCGAAGCCGCGGGACGCGGCTTTCTCCTGCACTTCCGCCAGGGCGGCGCACAAGGTCCTGGTGCCGGCGATCCGATTGACGAGGTAGCCGTCCACCGGTTTGCCGGTGAAGTTGTCCCAGGTGGCGTACTTGGCGTCCCAGCGGATCCCCGGCACCAGCTCGTCCACGAAGGCGAAGTCGTCGTTCATCGGGCGCTTCCGGTCAGGGCCAGTGACACGACCCGGTCGATCAGCTCGGTGAGCGGCACCCCCGCGGCGGCCATCATCCTGGGGTAGCGGCTGTAGGAGGTCAGGCCGGGCAAGGTGTTGACCTCGTTGAGGACCACGGTGCCGTCCTCCTTGAGGAACATGTCCACCCTGGCCAGTCCCCGGCACCCCAGAGCGCGGTAGATGGCCTTCGCCGTCTCCTGGACGCGCACGCGGGTGTCCGCGGAAAGGTCGGCGGGGACGATGGGCGTCGAGTTCTCGGAACCGCTTTCGGGGGCGTCCTCCTGGTGGATCCGGAAGAAGCCGTGCGACAGCGCGATCCGGTCCACCTCGCCGGCGAACAGCTCCAGCTCGTTGCCGAGGATCGCGCACCCGACCTCGCGGCCGTCGACGGCCGCTTCGATCAGCACCTTCGAGTCGTACCGCGCCGCGGCTTCGACCGCACCCGCCAGTTCGTCCCGGCCGGACACCTTGCTGACGCCGAAGGACGAACCCGAACGGGCCGGCTTCACGAAGACGGGATAGGTGACCGAGTCCGGGTCGACGGCCTCGTTCACCAGCACGGTCCGGAAGCCCGGCGTGGCGATGCCCGCGCTTCCGGCAACGACGTAGGCGAGCGACTTGTCCATGCACAGAGCGGAACCGGGGATGTCGCAGCCCGCGTAGGGGATCCCGGAGAGCTCCAGCAAGCCCTGCAGCGCCCCGTCTTCGCCGAACCTGCCGTGCAGCACGGGCAGCACCACGTCCAGGCCGATCGTTTCGTACTTCCCGTCGTCCAGGACCAGCAAGCCGGGGAGTCCTCTGTCCGGCGACAGCACGGCCGGACGGCCATCGTCTTCCCAGCCCGCGCCGGGGCCGTCACAGAGCTTCCAGGCGCCGTCCTTCGTGATCCCGAGCCAGAACGGTTCGTACTTCCCGGCATCGAGGTGCGCCGCGACCTCTTGCGCGGACTTCACGGAGACGGGGTGCTCTTCGGAACAACCCCCGAAGACGATTCCGACCTTGACCCTATTCATGACGCTCCCCGTTTTCGAATTTCAGGCAGTTGACGATGGAGTTTTCGACGGTGTCGCTCAGCGCGTGGTCCGTGTAGTAGGCGGTGTGCGGGCTGATGAGCACGTTCGGAAGCTTCTGCAGCCGCGGCAACAGGTCGTTTTCGAGGGGTTTGTCCCGGCAATCGGCGTAGAACACGCCCTCCTCCCCTTCGAGGACGTCCAACGCGGCCCCGCCCAACGCACCGCTTTCCAGCGCCGAGACGAGCGCATCGGTGTCGAGCAGGGGGCCGCGTCCGGTGTTGACGACGAACGCTCCGGGCTTCATCCGCTCGATGCGACGACGGTCCAGGAGATGGTGGGTGTCGGCGTCGAGTGGCGTGTGGAGCGTGACGATGTCGCTCAGCCGCAGCAGTTCGTCAAGCGAAACGTAGTCGACATCGAGGCGGGGACGGCTGTCGTAAGCCACCACGCGGGAGCCGAAGCCGCGCAGCCTCTCGATGACGGCGGCGCCGATGCGTCCCGTTCCGAGCACGCCGACGGTGAGGTCGCGCAGTTCCTTCCCCCGCACCTCGTTCAGCCGGTAGTCGTGCTCATCAGCCCGGCGGAGGACGGATTTGGCGTCTCGTACCACCATCAACATCAGCATCAGCGTGTAGTCGGCCACGCTGTCCGGCGAATAGGCGACGTTCCCGACGGAAATACCGGTAGCCCGCGCGTATTCGATGTCGATGTGGTCGTATCCGACGCTCCGCGTGGAGACATACGCCACGCCGACGCGACTGAGCGCGAAAAGCGCGGAATTCGGCACCGGAGTCTTGTGGCCGACGCTGACGCACCGATTTCCTGCTGCCAGTTCGGCGTTGGCCTCGGAGACGGCCGCGTCCGTGATGATCGGCGTCACGCCGAAGCGAGGCGCCAGATCCCGGAACAGCACAGCCTCGTCGGGCTCGCACCCGTAGATCGTCATCCCCACCGCCATGCCGCCCAGTCAAGGCCGCACGGCGTTGCCGGCACGTATGCGCTTTTCGATACGCCGAGGATAAGTTACCGGTCAGTAATAGTCTGCGTCTTCGGCAACCCCTTCCACGGCAACTACGACTCGGCCAAGACCGCCGTGAAGCCCCCGCCCACTGCTCGTTCCCCAACGCCATGGCGGGCGGACGCGCAGTGGATTCCCCAAGCCACAACGCGGACAGCAGCTCGTCGTCGGCAGGGCACCCGGCTTCGTCACGCCGCCGGCCGGCTATCCCCCGCCAGCCGAGCCTGCGGCACTTCACAGACTATGTCCTCGGCCCTCGGCGGCAAGTATTCCGGCGTGCTCATCGGCCCCGCCAAAGGCACTCGTCACCTTGGATCTTGAACCGAGTGTCCGATTTTGCGAACGCGTGTGGCACGGAAGCGGAAGCTGTCCTGCCGAACCTCTTCGTAGGTGAACTCGACCTCGTCACCGGCTTCCAGGGCTTTGAAGCCGTCCATGTCGATCACGCTGAAGTGAACCCACGCGTCCAAGCCCTCCGGCAGCTCGGGCGAGGCAATCGCCCCCCAGCCCTTGTCGGCTTTGAAGAACTTCACGGTGCCGTGCGCCATCCAGCCAGGATGGCGGGCACCCACGGGTGGGGCAACCGAGTTTGGGCGCGTGGCCCGTACCGGACCGAGGTCTGCCGCTGCTATCACGGCGACGAAAAAGGCCGCCCACTCTACTGTGGACGGCCTTTGACATGCTGTGGAGCTGAGGGGAATCGAACCCCTGACCTTCTCGATGCGAACGAGACGCGCTACCAACTGCGCTACAGCCCCTTGGTTGTGCTCGTAGAGCTTAGCAGCGCCCTACGAGCACAACGCGCAGGGGGGTCACTCCCCGACCGCGCGCCGATAAGGGCCGGTCCCGGGCTCGTCGAGCTCTTCGAACGCCGGGTCTTCGTCGTCGAGGTCGACGACGACCGCACTGCGGCGGACGCGGGATGTCGGGGACGGGCGCCGCTCGACCACCTCGCGGTGGACCGGCTCGACGACCTCGACGTCCTCGCGGTCCTCGTCGATCGACACCGAAGCCGGCACGGAAGCCGACTCCGACGGCGCGGGAGAAGACTGGCGGCGGGGCGCGCGGGTGCTGTTGAAGCGGGCGAGCCGGCGCTGCCGGATCTCCTCCTCGATGCGCACCTGGCGGCGCAGGTACACGAGGTACCCGACGAGCACGACATCGATCGCGCCGTGGCCCCACCAGGCCAGCGGGAAGAGGAATCCGGCGACGGCCGCGGTGCCGACCGCGATCACGAGCAGGATGAGGACGATGCGCTGCCGGAAGCCGTACTTCGCGCGAGCCGCCATCTCGGCGGCTTCGGGGTCGAACCCGCCCCGGCCGGGCCGGTAGCCCGCTCGGTCGCGTTCCGCCCGCGAGCCGCGTTCGGCCCGCGAGCCGCGTTCCGGCTGCGGGAGCGGCTCCGGCTCGGAGTCCGGCTCGTCGAGGTCCTCGTCGAGGTCCTCGTCGAGTTCGGCCTCCAGCTCAGCGAGGTCGTCCTCCACCGAGGGCCGGGACTTCCCTGTGTCGTCGGACATGGCGAATTCCTCCCGGTCTTCGTTGCGTCCACTGCGCACGACCCTGGCCGCGAGCGCCGAGTCGGTCGTTCTCGCGACCTGCTGCCGCCGTCGCGCGACCATGGGCACGAGTACGACGAGCCATGCCGCGGCGAGCGCGACGATGATCACGGAGCTGGGCATCTCCCGTCACCTCCCCCGATCCTTCCACCACGAATCACGTTAGTCACAGGAGTAACAGATCGGGCGGAGACTCGCCGGGTTCGATCACGGAAAAGGCTCACCGGATTAGGTGAAACTCACAGCATGTGGTAACGCAGCTACTGACCCGGGTGGGTAATCACGTTCAGGCGTACTCGGCGCGGCCCGCCGCGACGAGCCGCGACACCAGCCCGGCCCCGGTTTCCTCACGCGTGACGGCGTAGCAGTAGTGGTCCCGCCAAGCGCCCGCGACGTCGAGGTAGCGCTGGAACAGTCCCTCTTGCCGGTAGCCGGCCTTGGTGAGAACTCGCAGGCTGGCGGTGTTTTCCGGGCGCACGGTGGCCTCCAGCCGGTGCAGCCCGGCCGGGCCGAAGGCGTGGTCGGTGACGAGCGCGACGGCGGCCGTCGCCACCCCGCCGCGGACCACCTCGGACGACACCCAGTAGCCGATCCAGGCCGACCGCAGCGACGCCCGGATGACGTTACCCACAGTGATCTGCCCCGCGAGATGACCGTCCAGGGTGATGGTGAACGGCAGGCACTGACCACGGCGAGCGAGCGAACGCAACGCCGCCCACTGCGATGGCCACGACCAGAAGGCGTTGCGTTCGGGCCACGGTCCGACACCGGTGGGTTCCCACATTTCGAGGTGCGCGCGGTCCCGGAGCCGGATCCGGCTCCACTCGCCGGCGTCGCGCAGCCGGACCGGCCGGATCGCGACCTCACCCGCGGGCACTCGCAGCGGACCGAGCCGGGCCGGCCAGCCCGGGTGCCGGCTTTCGACCGGATAGGACACGCCCGACACGGAGTTCCTCAGGCCCGTTGCGCCAGGAAGGTGACCTGGACCTGGTCGCCCGCGGGCACCTCGGTCAGTTCCTCCGGCACGTTGATCAGGCAGTTCGCTTCGGCCAGCGACGCGAGCAGGTGCGCCCCGGACTGGCCGAGCGGCTGGACCAGGTACTCGCCGTTGGCCTCGTCGCGTAGCAGCTGGCCGCGGAGGAAGCCGCGCCTGCCCTCGGTCGAGGTGATCGGCGACAGCAGCCGCGCGCCGACGATCCGCCGGTGCGGGTTGCGGGTCCCGCGCGCCGCCCGGATCAGCGGCCGCACCAGCACCTCGAACACCACCAGCGCGCTCATCGGGTTGCCCGGGATGAGGAACGTCGGCACCGAGTCGGGGCCGAGCCTGCCGAACCCCTGCACCGAGCCGGGGTGCATCGCGACCCGCGTCATGTCGATCCGGCCGAGGTCGGACAGCGCGGCGTGGACCTCGTCCCCGGTGGCTCCCCCGGCGCCCCCCGCGACCACGACGATCTCCGACATCAGCAGCCGGCCCTCGACGACCTCCCGCAGCCGCTTCGGCTCACTCGGCACGATGCCGACCCGGCTGACCTCGGCACCCGCGTCCCGGGCGGCCGCGGACAGCGCGTAGGAGTTGACGTCGTAGACCTGTCCCACCGACGGCGTCCGGTCGACGTCGACCAGCTCGTCGCCAACGGACACGATCGACACCCGCGGTCGCGGGTAGACGAGGACCTTCGCCCGGCCGACCGCGGCCAGCAGGCCCACCTGCGCCGAGCCGATCGTGTCGCCGCGGCGCACCGCGACGTCTCCGATCTGGACGTCCTCGCCCGCGCGCCGCACGTACCCCGCCGACGGCACCGAGCGGTGCACCGTGACCTTGGCCTGGTGCCCGTCGGTGTAGGCGAGCGGCACGACCGCGTCGGCCAGCGTCGGCAGCGGCGCGCCGGTGTCGACCCGGACGGCTTGACCGGGCTGGAGCCGCCGCGGCTGGCGCGAGCCCGCCGCGATCTCGCCGACGACCGGCAGCTGCACCGGCTCCTGCCCGGCGGCGCGGACGTCGACGCTGCGCACCGCGTACCCGTCGATCGCGGCCTGGTCGAACCCGGGCAGCGCGTGCTCGGCGACCACCTCCTCGGCGCAGAGCAGCCCCTGGGCCTCGGAGATCGCCACGCGCACCGGCTGAGGCCGGACGGCAGCGTCCAAGGTCATCGAGATCTGCGCGTCGACCGAGCGCAGCTCGGCCTCGTCCCCGGCCACCTCGGGCCGCGCCGCGTCGAGGGATTCCGTCATGGGCGCTCTGTCCCGATCCGTTCCGTCAGCCACGCCCGTAAAGATGGACCGTACTCGGGCGTTTCAAGCGCGAAATCGACCGCGGCGCGCAGGAAACCACCCGGATTCCCCAGGTCGTGGCGTCCGCCGCGGTGAACGACGACGTGCACGGGGTGTCCTTCGGTGATCAGCAGCGCGACCGCGTCGGTCAGCTGCAGCTCCCCACCGCTGCCCGGGGTGATCCGCTTGAGCGCGTCGAAGATCGCCCGGTCGAGCAGGTACCGCCCGGCCGCGGCGTAGGTCGACGGCGCGTCTTCCGGCTTCGGCTTCTCGACCATCCCGTGCACGCGCTTGACGTCTTCGTCGTCGGTGTCGGTGACGTCGAAAACGCCGTACGGGGAGATCTCGGCCTTCGGGATGTCGAACGCGCAGAGCACGCTGCCGCCGTACTGGGCACGGACCGCGCTCATCCGCTCGAGCACGCCGGTGGGCAGCACCAGGTCGTCCGGGAGCAGCACGGCGACGGCCTCGTCGTCGGGTGTCAGGTTTGACTCGGCCTGCGCGACGGCGTGGCCGAGACCGAGCGCCTGCTCCTGGATGGCGGTCTCCACCGCGAGCAGCGCGGGACCGCGGCGGACTTTGGCGAGCAGCTCGGTCTTGCCCTTGGCCTCGAGGTTCTCCTCCAGCTCCGGCTGGGCCTCGAAATACTTGACGACAGCTTCCTTGCCCGGCGAAGTCACGATGACCAGGCGTTGCGCACCGGCGGCGGCGGCCTCGGCCGCGACCAGCTCGATCCCCGGGGTGTCGACCACCGGCAGGAGTTCCTTGGGCACGGCCTTCGTCGCCGGGAGGAACCGTGTCCCGAGGCCGGCGGCAGGCACGATGGCGGTTCTGAACGTCTGGGTGGTTGCGGCGCCCGTCATGGGCGCAGAGCCTAACGTGAGGTCATGCACGCGCTGGGCAATGAGCACCTGAGCAAGGCGGAGTGGCGTGACCGGGTGACGCGCGCACGAGCGGAGCAGGCAGCCGAATCGCACGCCCGGGAGGCTTCGGCGCTGGTCAGTGCGGTGTCGAAGGTCACAGCGGGCACGGTGTGCGCGTACCTGCCGTTCGGCACCGAGCCGGGCACGACGACCCTCGTCGACGCGCTGGCAGCCGGTGGTGCGCGCGTCCTGCTACCCGTCATCCGGCCGGAGCCGGGTCCGCTCGACTGGGCCGAGTACACGGGCGAGGCCGATCTCGTGCCCAGCCGGTTCCGCGGCATCCGCGAGCCGGGCGGGAAACGGCTGGGTACCGACGCCGTGGGGGCGGCGGAGCTGGTCCTGGTGCCCGCGCTGGCCGTGGACCGCCGGGGCATCCGCCTCGGGCGCGGCGCCGGCCACTACGATCGCTCGCTGGTCTTCGCCGCGGCCGGCGTCCCGCTGCTGGCCGTCGTCCGCGACGAAGAGCTGGTCGAACGACTGCCCGGTGAGGCGCACGACGTGCGCATGACCGGGGCCTTGACGCCGGGTCGGGGCGTGGTCGAGCTGGCGATGTGAGCAACGAGGAATTGCTTTCGGGGAATGCTTTCAAGCACAATTGGGTTGGCACTCTGGTCGGATGAGTGCCAGCAAAGGAGCCGTCAGTGCCTACGTACCAGTACGCCTGCAAAGAATGCGACCACCGGTTCGAAGCCGTGCAGTCGTTCTCGGACCCCAGCCTGACCGTCTGCCCGCAGTGCTCCGGGGTGCTGCGCAAGGTCTTCAGCTCGGTCGGAGTCGTCTTCAAGGGCAGCGGTTTCTACCGCACGGACTCGCGCGACGCGAGCAAGGCGGCCACCACGGCGACGCCGGCGAAGACCGAGACCAAGACGGAGTCGAAGCCGGACACGAGCTCGACATCGTCCTCGACGGGTACGACGAAAACGGCCGCCGCGGCGTCCTGACCCGGCGAGTTATCCACAACACCCCGGTTGTCCACAGATGCCGGACGTGGCCCTTCCGGCGGCCCGTCCGGCTTCCCTAACGTCGATCTCGTGCGGCACACCGCCGCACTCGATCCGGCCGAGGGGGCCCTGTGGACATCCTGTCGAAGCTCCACCCACCCGATCTCACCCGGCTGCAGAGCCGGCGGGCGCGGCTGCTCCGCCGCTGGCTCGCTGCCGCTCTGGTGCTGACCGGTGCCCTGCTGCTCGTCCACCCCGGCTCCGCGCGGGGCGCGCCGACGGCTCCGGCCGTCGTGGCGGCGCACGACCTTCCTTCCGGCGCGAGCCTGCGCGCCGCCGACGTCCAGCTGGCCGAACTCCCCGACGAAGCACGGCCCGAGGGCGCGCTGACCTCTCTCGACGCCGTGGACGGGCGTCTGCTGGCGGGCGCCGTCCGTGCCGGCGAACCGCTGACCGACGTCCGGCTGGCCACGGCCGCCGCCCCGGGTGAGCCCGGTACGGCGACGGTGCCGATCAGGCTGGCCGACGCCGCCGTTGCCGAGCTGCTGCGGCCGGGGCAGCGCGTGGACGTCGTCGCGGCATCGGAGCCGGGAGCGCCCGCGTCCGTGCTGGCCGGCGGCGCGACGGTCGTGACAGCCGGACATCAGGACCCGGCTCCACCCGCGATCGGCCGGACCGACAAGGGACCGCTGGTGCTGCTCCGGCTCCCGGAAGCGATCGCGACGAGGCTGGCGGCGATTTCACTGGAGCGTCCGGTAACGGTTACTCTCCGCTAGCCCGCGCCCGCCGAGACGGGCTGAGGCGTCCCCGTCCCGGTTCGTGAGGAGTACCAGTGTTCAAAGGCTTCAAAGACTTCCTGATGCGCGGCAACGTCGTCGACCTCGCCGTCGCGGTGGTCATCGGCTCGGCGTTCACGACCATCGTCACGGCGTTCACCAACGGCCTCATCAAGCCGCTGATCAACGCCATCGGCGGCACGGACGCCGCGAACGGCCTGGGGTACCAGATCTTCGCCAACAACAAGGGCACGTTCCTGGACTTCGGCGGCGTGATCAACGCGGCGATCAACTTCGTGCTGGTCGCGGCGGTCGTCTACTTCGTGATCGTGATGCCGGTCAAGAAGCTGCAGGAGCGGCGCAAGCGCGGCCAGGAGCCGGGGCCGTCGGAGCCGACGGACGTGGAACTGCTGATCGAGATCCGCGACCTGCTACGGGCCCAGTCGCAGGGCGGCAACGGCCGCGACTGACGCGGTCAGCGGTCGTGGTGCGGTGGCCGGTTCTCCCGGTACCAGTCGTCCGGGAGGCCGGTGCGCCGATCGGGATCGCGCTCATCGGAGGTCGTCTCGGGCAGGACGTCCCCGAAGATCTCATCGACCCGGCGGCGCTGCTCGCTGGTGGGGGGTTTCCGCTGTTCGCCCGGCATCCCCCCAGTGTGCCACGACGCGTTCTTTGACAACTCCAGAGCGAAGCCGGGGGTGGCGAAGTCTCCGCCACCCCCGCGATCCGCAACGCCGGATCAGACCTCTTCGAGGCCCGAAAGCTCGTCGATCACGTGCGGCACGAGGGAGGTCAGCGTCGCCATCCCGTCGCGGACCGCGGAGCGCGAGCCGGCGAGGTTGACGACGAGCGTGCTGCCCGAGACCCCGGCCAGTCCCCGGGAGATCCCGGCGTCGACCGCGCCGGCGGCCAGGCCGGACGCGCGGATGGCCTCGCTGATGCCCGGGATCGGGCGGTCGAGCACACCGGCGGTGGCGTCCGGGGTGCGGTCGCGCGGCAGCACCCCGGTGCCGCCGACGGTGATCACCAGGTCGGCGCCGCCGATCACGGCGGTGTTGAGCGCGTTGCGGATACCCGCGGTCTCGGCCTCGACGACCACGACACCGTCGACGATGAAGCCCGCTTCTTCGAGCAGCTCCGTGACCAGTGCGCCAGTGGTGTCCTCGTGCTCGCCGTGCGCCACGCGATCGTCCACGATGACCACGAGGGCCCGGCCCAGCCGTTGTGCACTCCGTTCCATGGCGCCCACCGTAGCCGGTTCCGGCGGCCCGGCGCCGGGAGGTGCCGGGTGAGTTCTGACGATTCGGTGACGTGACGTCGCGGGCTGCCGCGGTGCCGGGCGAACGCCCCTAGCGTGGCCGGTGTGCGCGTACTGGTCACCGGCGGAGCCGGGTTCATCGGGTCACACATCGCCGACCTCCTCGCCGACGGCGGCGCCGAGGTCGTGGTGCTGGACAACCTCCTGCCCACGGCCCACGGCTCCCGGACGCCGCCGCCGTACACCGGCAGGCACCGGTTCCTGCGCGGCGACGTCACCGACACCGAGATGGTGGCGGAGCTGCTGGACAGCGTCGACGCGGTCTGCCACCAGGCGGCGGTGGTCGGGCACGGGATCGACCCGTCGGACGCGCCGTCGTACGCCCTGCACAACAACTATGGCACGGCGGTGCTGCTGGCCGGGATGCACGCGGCCGGCGTCCGCAAGCTGGTACTGGCGTCGTCGATGGTCGTCTACGGCGAAGGCCGGTACGCGTGCCCGGACCACGGCGTGGTGGCGCCGTCGCCGCGGCGCTCGTCCGATGTGGACGCCGGCCGGTTCGAGCCGCGGTGCCCGGCCTGCGACGCGGAGCTGGCCTGGCAACTCGTGCCCGAAGACGCGCCGCTGAACCCCCGCAGCACGTACGCGGCGACGAAGCTGGCGCAGGAACACCTGGCCGGGGCCTGGGCCCGGCAGACGGGCGGCAGCGTGTGGGCGATGCGCTACCACAACGTCTACGGCCCGCGCATGCCCCAGAACACGCCGTACGCCGGGGTCGCGTCGCTCTTCCGCTCGGCTCTGGTGCGCGGCGAGGCCCCGCGGGTCCTGGAGGACGGCCGCCAGCAGCGCGATTTCGTCCACGTCCACGACGTGGCGAGGGCCAACGTCCTGGCGCTGCACACGGAAGGCCCGGCGGCCGAGATCACCCCCCTGAACATCTGCTCCGGCACCCCGCACACGGTGGGCGAGCTGGCCGAGGAACTGGCCCGGGCCTGCGCAGGCCCGGCACCGGAGGTGATCGGGGGCGCCCGCCCGGCCGACGTCCGGCACGTCGTCGCCGATCCGGCCCGCGCCCGCGAGCTGCTCGGGTTCACCGCGGAAATCGGCTTCGAGAAGGGCATCGCGGACTTCGCCACAGCGGAGCTGCGTGCCCCCGTCGCCACCCGTACAGATCAGTGAGAAGACGCGTACGCCGAGACGCTCGACTCCGTGGTCAACGACCGCGAAGAGGTCGTTGACCACGCGTGCCGGGCACGAGCCGGTCGTGATCGTTTCCCTCGACGACTACCAGTCGCTGAAGGAAACCGCCTATCTGCTCCGCAGCCCGGAGAACGCTCGACGGCTGATCACCGCCATCGAGCGACTGGAGTCGGGCGGCGGAACACAGCAAGAACTCGTTGAATGAAGCTGATCTGGGACGAGTACGCGCGGGACGACTACCTCTGGTGGCAGACCGAAGACCGAAAGGTTCTCAAGCGCATCAACGAACTGCTCAAGAATGTCCGGCGTAACGGCAATGAAGGTCTCGGCAAGCCAGAACCGTTGAAGCACGGCTTCCAGGGTTACTGGTCGCGTCGAATCACTGACGAACACCGGCTCGTCTACAAGCTCGCCGGCGACGAGATCCGGATAGCGGCCTGTCGCTACCACTACGGAAAGTAGCTCAGGACACCGCCAGCGGCAGGCGTACCTCGAACCGGCACCCCGGCCCGTGGTTGTGGACGCCGATCCGCCCACGGTGTGCCTCGACCAGCCCCTTGGCGATGGCCAGGCCGAGGCCCCCACCGCTGGTCGTCCCGCCGCGCTCGGGCGTCCGGGCCTGCGTCCCGCGGAAGGCGACGTCGAAGACCCGGCTGATTTCGTCGTCCGGGATGCCGCCGCAGGAGTCGTCGACGGCGAGCAGGGCCTCGTCACCGTCGACGCCGATCTGCACCGCCACCGTCCCGTCGGGCGGGGTGTGCCGGATCGCGTTGGACACCAGGTTCCGCACGATCCGGGCCAGTTCCGGGTCGCTGCCGGTCACCACCGGCCAGGTCGACGCGTTGGCGAGCACCTGAACGCGTTTCCGCTGGGCGACCGGCGCCTGGGCCGCGACGGCGTCACTCACGACGTCCCGCAGCGGCACCGCGGACATCGTGAGCTCCAGAGCGCCCGCGGTGATCCGCGAAAGCTCGAACAGGTCGCCGACCATCGCGGACAGCCGCCTGGTCTCGCCGCTGATCCGCTGGGCGTAGTCGGCGACCTCGTGGCGTTCGGCCACCACGCCGTCGGCCAGCGCTTCGGCCATCGCCTGGATGCCGGCCAGTGGGCTGCGCAGGTCGTGGCTGATCCACGCGACCAGCTCGCGCCGGGACGCCTCGGCCGCGCGTTCCCGCTCGCGTGCCTCGCGTTCCCACACGCTGCGGCGCGCGATGGCCCGGCCGAGGATGATCGCCGCGGGCACGGTGACCAGCGCGACGAGCAGGCAGACCAGCAGCATCGTGGTCAGCGCCGGGGTGAACATGAACCCGCTGATGCCCAGGACGCCGACCAGCGTGGCGAGCACCGGGATCAGCACCAGCACCGTGAGGGTGGTGGCCAGGGAGCCGCGGCGCAGGACGTACAACGCCACGCCGCCCAGTGCCGCGACCGGCAACGAAAACAGCAGCGCGAACGGCAGGATGTGCCAAAGGTGCGTCAGCATCTCCGGCAAGGGTTCGCCCGAGCCGATCACGGCTGCTCCCGGTCGTAGCGGTAGCCGACGCCCCACACGGTCGCCACCCGGGTCGGCTTGGCCGGGTCGCGCTCGATCTTCTCGCGCAGCCGTCGCACGTGGACGGTCACCGTGGATTGGTCGCCGAAGTCCCAGCTCCACACCTTCTCGAGCAGGTCCGCCCGCGAATAGGCGACGCCGGGGTGGGCGAGGAAGAACGCCAGCAGGTCGAACTCCCGGGTGGTCAGCGGCAGTTCACGGCCGCCGCGGGTCGCGGTGCGCGCTTTCATCTGCAGGCGCAGGTCACCGTCCACGAGTTCGGCGGCCGCCGGCTCGGGGCGGGGCATCCGCGCGCGGCGCAGGACCGAAACCACGCGGAGGGCGAGTTCCTTGGGGCTGAACGGTTTCGTCACGTAATCGTCGGCGCCGAGCTGGAGCCCGGCGATGCGGTTCTCCTCTTCGCCGAGGGCGGTGAGCATGACGATCGGCACCTGGCTGACCTGGCGCAGCCGCTTGCACACCTCGAGTCCGTTGATCCCCGGCATCATGACGTCGAGGACGACCAGGTCGGGCTCGTGGGCGGCGAACTTCGCCAACCCTTCGGCGCCGTCGCCGGCCATGTCGACGGTGAACCCGGCCACCTCCAGGTAGCGGCGGACGACGTCGCGGACCGTCTCGTCGTCGTCGACCACGAGGACACGTCCGGCCTGATCGTTCATCACGTCTCCCTCACCAGCCCGTCAGCAGCAGGTGGTTGACCACCAGCGCCGTCGTCGCCTGCGCGGCCAGCCACCACCGGCGTCCGGGCCGCGGCAGCAACGCCGTCATCGGCAGCAACCACACCCCGAACGGTAGCCAGATCCGTTCGGTCTCGGCTTTCGACAGGCCCGAGACGTCGGCGAAGAGGATGGCGACCAGGGCGGCGAGGCCCAGCAGGAGCACCGGCTCGGTGAGCCGGGGCCGGCGCGAGGAGGCGAGACCTCGCCGGACGGCGGCCACCACCGCGGGGCCGAGGGCGACGGCCACCGCCGCCAGATCCGCCCACCCCCAGTACGAGTAGGGCCGGACCAGCGCCACGCCCTGGTAGTAGCGCTCGACGACCAGGTGGTAGCCGTCGAGCCACCAGAAACCCGCCCAGGCGAAGGTGCCGACGACGGCCAGCGCCGCGACGATCGCCAGTGCCGCCGCCCGCCACTGCCGGCCGAGGACGGCGACGGCCACCGCGAGCAGCCCGAGCAACACCAGGCCGTACGACAGGAAGATCCCGAAGCCGAGCAGCACTCCGGCGCCCAGCCCGGCCGGCACGGCGTACCGGCCACCGCCGGCGAACCCCTTCGCGGACAACGCGAGCAAAGCCAGTCCAGTGGCGGTCACGCCGGCGAACAGGCCGTCCGCGGACACGCCGATCCACACCGCGCCGGGAGTGAGGACGGCGAACGGCAGCACCGCGCGGGCCGCCTCGGGCCGGCCGAGCAGGGCGACCGTGGCCGGCACGGCCACCGCGACGAGGCTGCCGACGAGGACGACGGCTGTGGCCGCCCACGCGCCGCCGTGCAGACCGATCCGGTCCAGCCAGACGAAGACGAGCGTTGCGCCCGGCGGGTGGCCGGACACGTGCGTCGTCCACGAGTGCGGTTGGAAGTCGAGGATGCGCGAGGAGAACTCCCGCAGCATCCGCGGGATGTCGGTGATCCCCGGTACCTCGTGGAGGTACTCCTGGGGAATGGTGAGGTGCCCGGCGAACCCGCGGGACCAGCCGTCGACCATCGCCAGCGAAAAGATCCAGGCGAGTGAGGCGAAGTAGCCTGCGGCGAGCGCGCGACGCAACGGCAGGCGGGCGGCCAGTACCGGGCCGTGGAGCACCACCGCGACGGCGACGAGCACGGCGAACACCGAGCCGGGGCCGACGTGCGGCAGCCAGTCGGCGAACAACGGCGGCGCGGACACGAAGATGACCACGCCGGAGTCCGGCCGGTTGTAGTACAGGCCGACAGCCGTGGCCGCGGCGACGAGCACCACGGCTGCCGCGACGGCAAGCAGGTCGGCGCGGCGGCCGGAGACCGGGGCTTCGGGTTCGCGGGCAGGCGGCTCGGCGAGCCGGGCTGCCTGGTTCGGCTCGCTCATCGCTGCCCACCCTAGGGCCGGGGAGAGTGATCCGCGCGCCCGGAACGGCAGCCGTAACGACGCGGTAAGAACTCGCCCGATGTCATGATTCGGTAAGCCCCGCAAGGGTTCTGTGACGTTTCGGACGGCCTTACGGTCAGCTCCGTGACTGACTTGGAAGTGGACGTCGTCCTCCCTTGCCTCGACGAAGCGGGGGCTCTCCCCGGCGTGCTGGCCTGCCTGCCTCCGGGCTACCGCGCGATCGTGGTCGACAACGGTTCGACCGACGGATCGCCCGAAGTGGCGGCCTCGCTCGGCGCGAAGGTCCTCCACGAACCGCGCCGCGGCTACGGCGCGGCCGTGCACGCGGGGCTGGAAGCCGCCACCGCGGACATCGTGTGCTTCGCCGACGCTGACGGGTCCCTGGACCTCGCCGACCTGCCGCAGCTGGTGACGGCGGTCGAGCGCGGCGCGGACCTGGCCGTCGGCCGCCGGGTGCCGACCGGTCCCGGAGTGTGGCCGTGGCACGCTCGAGCCGGCAACGTCGTGCTGGCGCTGCTGTTGCGCAGCCGCGGGCTGCCGGTGCGGGACATCGCGCCCCTGCGCGCCGCGGACCGGCGGGCGCTGCTCCGCCTCGGCGTGGCCGACCGGGCGTTCGGCTACCCCCTGGAGCTGCTGATCAAGGCCCAGCGTGCCGGGTGGCGGGTGCACGAGTTCGACGTCCGCTACGGCGAGCGTGCCAAGGGCACGAAGTCGAAGGTGTCCGGGTCGGTGCGGGGCACGCTGCGCGCGGTCCGCGACTTCGGGCGGGTGCTGGCCCGATGACGCGTCCGTTCATCCTGCTGGTCGTGGCCAAGGCGCCCGTCCCGGGGCTGGCCAAGACCCGCCTCTGCCCGCCCGCGACGCCGGCCGAAGCGGCGGAGATCGCCGCGGCCGCGCTGCTCGACACGCTCGACGCCGTCTGCGCGGTGCCCGGCGCCGAGCCCGTCGTCGCCATGACCGGCGACCTCGGCGCCGCCGCCCGGCCCGTCGAAATCAGCATGGCGCTGCGCCACGTCACCACGATCCCGCAGCGTGGCTACGACTTCGGTGCCCGGCTGGCGAACGCCCACGCGGACGCGGCCGAGGTGCACGCCGGCCTGCCGATCCTCCAGATCGGCATGGACACCCCGCAGGTCACGCCGGAGTTGCTCGCCGCGGCGGCCGCCCCGGTCCGGCACGGCCACGACGCGGTGCTCGGACCGGCCGTGGACGGCGGCTGGTGGGCGCTGGGGCTCGCCGAGCCGCGGCACGCGCAGGTCCTCGCGGGCGTCCCGATGTCCCGCGACGACACCGGCGAGCGCACCCTGCGCGCGCTCACCGCGTGCGGGCTACGGCCACGGCCGGCCGGCCGGCTGTCCGATGTGGACACCATGGCGGACGCACGTTCGGTGGCGGCGGCGTGTCCCGATGGCCGGTTCGCCCGCGCCGTCGCGGCGGTCGGCGGACGGGTGGTCGCGTGATGACGGCCCCGGTGGTCACCGGTCACGAGTTCGACCGCGGGCTGCTGGGCCACCGGTGCTGGCTCGAACTGGCGAACGGCGAGCGGATCGAACTGCCGGTGGAACGCTGGACCGAGCCGTCCGAGGGCGACGACGTCCTGCTCGACGCCTGTTCCGGTCCGACCGTCGACCTCGGGTGCGGCCCGGGCAGGCTCACCGCGGCACTGGCCGGGCGCGGGGTCGTCGCGCTGGGTGTCGACAGCTCGCGCACGGCCGTCGGGCTGACCCGGCGTCGCGGCGGGAGCGCGTTGCAGCGCAACATCTTCGACCGCCTGCCCGGCGAAGGCCGGTGGCGGCACGCCCTGCTCGCCGACGGCAACATCGGCATCGGCGGCGACCCGGCCGGGCTGCTGCGGCGCACGGCGCAGCTGATCGCCGCCGACGGCGACATCCTCGTCGAACTGGAGTCACCCGGCCGGGGCCTGCGGCACGAGCGCGTCCGGCTTCGGCCGGGCCACGCCGACGTCGCCTGGTTCACCTGGGCCTGGGTCGGGGTCGACGCGATCGCCGAAGTCGCCGCGCGCGCCGGGTTGCGCGTCGACTGGACCACCCGGCGCGGGCACCGCTGGTTCGCACGATTGGAGCGATCGTGAAACTCCCGATCCCGGCAGAAGAACAGTTCCGGGCCCCGGCGCACCACGAGCGCGTGACGTCGAAGATCGGCCTGGCGCTCGCGATCACGTTCACGACGTGCTTCGTGACGGGGTTGATCAGCCACCTGATCCAGCACCCGCCCGAGTGGTTCTGGTGGCCCAGCCGCCCGGCCGGGCTCTACCGCGTCACGCAGGGACTGCACGTGATCTCGGGCGTGGCGTCGATCCCGTTGCTGCTGGCGAAACTGTGGAGCGTCTACCCGAAGCTGTTCGGCCGGCCGCTCGTCCGCTCGCTGCCGCACGCTCTCGAGCGGCTGTCGATCCTGGTGCTGTCCGGCGCAGCGTTCTTCGAGCTGACGACCGGGTTGCTGAACGTCGCGCAGAACTACCCGTGGGGCTTCTACTTCCCGCAGGTGCACTACGCGGTCGCGTGGCTGGCGATCGGGTCGATCCTGGTGCACGTCGCGGTGAAGCTGCCGATCATCCGCCGCGCGCTGAGCCGGACCACCGTCGAGGAACCGCCGGCCGAGGGGCTGTCCCGGCGGGGATTCCTCCTCACCACCGGGCTGGCGACGGGGGTCGCGGTCGTCGCCACCGCCGGCGCGACGGTTCCGTTCCTGCGCGGGGTGTCCGGGCTCGCCTGGAAGACGGGCAAGGGCACGCAGGACCTGCCGGTGAACCGCACGGCGGCGGCCGCGAACGTGACGTGGTCCCCGTCCTGGCGCCTCTCGGTGGTGACCCCGCGCGGGACGACGAAGTTCTCGCTCGACGAGCTGCGCGCACTGCCGCAAACGACAGCGGAGCTCCCCATCGCCTGCGTGGAGGGCTGGAGCCAATCGGCCACCTGGCGCGGGATCTCCCTGCCCACGCTGCTGAAAGCCGTCGGCGCGTCGCCGGGCACGGCGGTCCGGGTGTCCTCCGCGGAGCGTGGCGGGCTCTACGGCGTCAGCGTGCTCCCCGGCGAGCACACGGCCGACGAGCTGACGCTGCTGGCCCTGGAACTGAACGGCGAGGTCCTCGCTCCCGACCACGGCTTCCCGTGCCGGATCATCGCCCCGAACCGGCCCGGGGTGCTGCAGACGAAGTGGGTCACCAAGCTGGAGGCACTGTGAAGATCGCCCGTGTGCTCTTCGCCTTGCCGGGCCTCGCGGCGCTGGCATGGGGGGTGGTGCTGTTCGCCGAGTACGCGCTGCCGCTGCGTCCGGACGTCTTCGGGACGGTGGGCTGGATCATCGGCGGCCCGATCCTCAACGACGCCGTCATCGCCCCGCTGACGGCGGTGCTCGGCGTCGTACTGGCCCGTCTCCTGCCACCCCCGTGGAAGGCCCCCGTCGTGGCCGGGACGGTCCTCACCGGGGTCCTGGCGATCCTGGCGTTCCCGCTGCTCTGGCGCCCGTACGGCACCCCACCGATGCCGGGCCTCCACGACGGCAACCCGGCCCTTGGCCTCGCCCTCACGGTAGCGACGGTCTGGCTGGCCGTGGCCCTGACCGCCCTCCGCCACCGCTTCGTCCCCCGAACCACGAGTGCTACCCCGCCCGTCACCCGTGCCGCCCCTCCAGCCACGAGTGCTGCCCTTCCCGACACCCCGGCCGCCCCTCCGGGCACACCGGTCACTCCTCCCGACACCCCGGCCGCCCCTCCAGCCACACCGGCCGACCGCCCCCGCACCTGACCCGGGCACAAATGCGGCCACGCGCGACCGGCATCGAGTGCCTGGTCGCGCGTGGCCTTGTGGGTCCGGCCCCGAAACCGGGGGGTCGAGCCGAAGCTGGTCTCGGCCGCACCGAGGCGGCCGAGCGTCTGGAACGGATCAGTTGGCCGGGACGGGCTGCCCGCCGAGCGTTACCTCGACCGTGCGGCTGTCGGCGAGCGTGAAGGTCGCCTTCTCGTCCGGGGCCCGGGTGCGGATCGCCGCGACCAGGGTGTCGGCCGAGTCGATCGGGCGGTCGTCGATCTTGGTGACGACGTCGCCCGCCTTGAGGCCGGCCTTCTCCGCCGGGCTGCCGGCGGTGATGGCGCCGAGTTCGGCGCCGCCCTGCGGGGCGTCCTTCACCTGGGCGCCGATGTAGGTCTGGATCGCCTGGCCGGTTTTGATGATCGTGTCCGCCGTGCGGCGGGCCTGGTCGATCGGGATGGCGAAGCCGATGCCGACGTTGCCGCCTTCGGACGCACCCTGGCCCTGGCCACCGCTTGCCGACTGCGGGCTGTAGATCGCCGAGTTGATGCCGATGACCTGGCCGGCCATGTTCGCCAGCGGACCACCCGAGTTGCCGGGGTTGATCGCCGCGTCGGTCTGGACCGCGTCCATCACCGTGGTCTGGTCGCCGCTGCTGCCGCCGGCGCGCACCGGCCGGTGCAGCGAGCTGACGATGCCCGAGGTGACCGTGCCGGCCAGCTCGAACGGCGAACCGATGGCCACCACCGACTGGCCGACCCGCAGGTCGTCGGACCGGCCGATCTCCACCGGCGTCAGGTTGCCGACGCCGGTGACCTTGACGACCGCGATGTCGGTCGTCGGGTCGCGGCCGACGACCTTGGCGGCAGCCTTCTTGCCGTCCTGGAACACGGCCTGGATCTGCCCGCCGTTCGCGGCGACCTCGACGACGTGGTTGTTGGTCAGGATGTAGCCGTCGGTGCTGATGACGAACCCGGAGCCCTCGCCCGCTCCCTGCTGGCCGCTCACCTGCAGCTCGACGACGCTCGGCGACAGCTTCTTCGCGACGGCCTCGACCGAGCCGGCGGGCGCGTTGCCGGTCTGCTGGGCCGGCTTCGGCGCGTCGAGCGCGTTGCCGGTCGGGCTGGACGACCCGCCGGTGAGGTACCCGACCGTTCCGCCCGCGACGCCGCCGACCAGGAGCGCGACCAGCGCGACCCCGGCGAGCAGCTTCCCGCCGGACCGCTTGGGCTCCGGCGCGGGTGGGCCGTAGCCGGCCGGGCCGTGCTGCCCGTACGGGTTGGGCGGCGGGTAGACGCTCTGCTGGGTCTGGCCGGACGGCATCTGCGCACCCGGGGCGGACCAGGGGTTCGCCGTCTGCGCGCCGTACGCCGGATCGGCCCCGGTCACCGCGTGGTAGGACGGCTCGGAGTACTGCGGCGCACCGCCGGACTCGGGCTGGGCCTGCTCACCGTACGGATTCCCCGCCCAACCGCCCTGAGCCGCCTGCTGGCCGGTCTCGGGGTGCCGCGGAGCCGCGGGGTCGTGCGAAGTGGGGTCGTTCTCGGTCATGTCCTCACCTTGCGGGATGGTCCTGAGAGGTTCCTGAGCCGAACCTGTGCATCGCAGATGAGTATGGCCGGGTTCAGCCCGCCGCGCGGAGCCGTTCCGCGATTTGCTCCGGCGTCGCGTCGTTGATCCACACCGCCATGCCCGATTCGGACCCCGCCAGGTACTTCAGCTTGTCCTTCGCGCGCAGCACGGAGAACAGTTCGAGGTGGAGCCAGCCGAGTTCGCGATCGCGGCGCACCGGCGCCTGGTGCCACGCCGCGATGTACGGCAGCGGCCGGTCGTACAGCGCGTCGCAGCGGCGCAGCACGTCGAGGTAGACGGCGGCGAAGTCGTCGCGCTCGGCGTCGGTCAGCGCGGGGATGTCCGGGACCTGCCGGTGCGGCACGATCTGGACCTGGACCGGCCAGCGGGCCGCCGGCGGCACGTACGCCGTCCAGTGCTCGCCCGAGGTCACCACGCGGGCACCGGACTTGCGTTCGGCCGCGAGCACGTCGCCGAGCACCGGGCGGCCGTGTTCGGCCTGGTAGGCGCGGGCGACTTCGAGCATCCGCTCGGTCTTCGGGGTGACGAACGGGTAGCCGTAGATCTGCCCGTGCGGGTGCGAAAGCGTGACGCCGATTTCCTCGCCGCGGTTCTCGAACGGGAAGACCTGCTCCACACCGGGCACCGCGGACAGCCCGGTCGTGCGGTCGGCCCACGCGTCCACCACCGCCCGCACCTGCTCGGCGCTCAACTGGGCGAAGGAACCGTCGTGGTTGCTGGTGAAGCAGACGACCTCGCAGCGGCCGCGGCCGGGCCGCACCGGCACCAGCCCGAGTCCATCCACAGTGGACGGTTCACCGATGACGTCCTCGGCGAAGGACGGGAACCGGTTCTCGAAGACGACGACGTCGTAGTCGCTTTCGGGGATCTCGCTCGGTTTGCCGGGCTTGCTCGGGCACAACGGGCAAAGATCCGCGGGCGGCTTGTAGGTCCGCGTCTGCCGGTGTGCGGCCATCGCGACCCACTCCCCGGTCAGCGGGTCCAGCCGGATCTCCGACGCGGCCGAAACCGGCGGCAGGTCGCGGGTGTCCTCGGCGACGCGGTCGGGCGCGCCGGGCTGGTCGAAGTAGATGATCTCCCGGCCGTCGGCCAGGTGTCGTACGGTTCGCTTCACGCTTGTTCGGCCTCGACCGTCTCCGCCGTTTCGGCGATCATGAGTTCCCCTGCCCTTTCGGCAAGTATTTCCTTGGCCTCGCCGGAAATCCCGTCATCGGTGACGACGACGTCAGCCTCGGCGAGGTCGGCGATCGTCGAGATCCCGACGGTGCCCCACTTCGTGTGGTCGGCGAGCACGACGAGCTTGCGCCCGGCCTCGACCAGCGCGCGGTCGGTCTCGCTTTCGGTGAGGTTCGGCGTCGTGAACCCCGGCCCGTCGGCCATCCCGTGCACCCCGAGGAAGACGACGTCGAGGTGCAGCGACCGCAGGCTGTGCACGGCGACCGGTCCGACCAGCGCGTCCGACGGCGTCCGCACCCCGCCGGTGAGCACGACCGTGCGGTCCGGCGACGTCGACCCGCGGAGCACGTCCGCCACCTGGATCGAGTTGGTCACGATGGTGAGTCCCGGGATGGCGTCCAGCGCACGGGCGAGCGTCCACGTGGTGGTGCCGGCGGAGATGCCGATCGCGGTGCCGGGCCGCACCAGCGTCGCCGCAAGTCCGGCGATGGCTTCCTTCTGCGCGCGCTGGCGCACGGACTTGGCCTCGAAGCCGGGTTCGTCGGTGCTCTTGCCGACAATGGAAGTGGCGCCGCCGTACACCTTTTCGACGAGCCCCCGCCCAGCGAGGACGTCGAGGTCCCGGCGCACCGTCATGTCGGAGACGCCCAGCCTGGACACGAGGTCACTGACCCGGACCGCACCGGTCCGGCGGGCCTCTTCCAGGATCACCGCCTGTCGCTGACGCGCCAGCACCGCTCAACTCCGTCCTCAGGACACCTCAACCACACAAAATCCTACACGATTCAACACGAGATCCGCAGAGCCGACGCGGGTGAACTTTCGAACGACCAGGTCACAGGACGATCGGCAGCACCACGCCCCAGCCGAACAACACCACCACGGGCGAGGCGAGCGCAACTCGCCACGCGCGCGGCAGTGCGTCCGCGGTGACGAGCGCCGCGAGCACGTAACAGCCGGCGACCACCGCGCAGAACAGCGGGAAGGGGCACGCCACCAGGTCGAGCACGGTGGTGACCAGCGAGAGCACGATGAGCGGCCCGGCCAGCGCGACGGGCCAGGCCGGACGGACGCGCGCCAGCGCCAACAGGACGTACGCGATCAGCGCCGCACCGAACACCGCGAGCGGTACGACGAACATCGCGATGACCAGGCACGCCGGGCCGGTGCACATTTCCCGGTACGGGAACGCCCACAAGACGAGTGTCGCGACCAGCCCACTCGCCGCCGCGACCAGGCAACGGCGGACCAGCTCACGGCAGGACATCCGCCGATCCTGGCCGATTCCGCCGTCGGCGTCTCGCGAACCAGTCAGCCGGGCGCCCCCGGCAGCCGGATCGTCATCAACGCACCGCCTTCGGGTGCCTGAGAGGCGTAGACCGCTCCGCCGTGCCGCTCGGCCGCGTGCTTGACGATCGCCAGCCCGAGGCCCGAACCCGGCAGCGTCCGCGCCTCCGACGAGCGGTAGAAGCGGTCGAACACCTTGGGCAGGTCCTCCTCGGCGATGCCCGGACCGGCGTCGGCGACCTCGACGACGGCGGTGCCGTCGCCGAGCGGGTACAGCCGCACCCAGACCGTCGCGTCGGGCGGCGAGAACTTCACCGCGTTGTCGAGCAGGTTCAGCACCGCGCGTTCGAGCGCGCTGTTGTCGCCGGTGAGCACCCACGGCTGCAGCGAGACGTCGAAGTTGATGTCGCCCGCGCGCCGCCGCGCCCGGTCGAGCGCCCGCTCGACGACCTCCAGCAGCTCGACGCGTTCGAAGCGCTCGCGCGGCTCGTCCTGGCGCGCGAGCTCGACCAGGTCGCCGATGAGCTGCGTCAGCTCGTCGAGCTGGCCGCTGATGTCCGCGACGATGTCGATCCGGTCGTCGTCCGGCAGCGGCGGCGCGCCGGGCTTGCTCGCGGCGAGCAGCAGCTCGAGGTTGGTGCGCAGCGACGTCAACGGTGTCCGGAGCTCGTGTCCGGCGTCCGCGACCAGCTGGCGCTGGCGTTCCTGCGAGTCCGCGACCGTGCCGAGCATGGTGTTGAAGGTCTGGGTGAGGCGCGCCAGCTCGTCGTCGCCGCTGACCGGGATGGGCCGCAGGTCGCCGGTCTTGGCGACGCGTTCGGCGGCCGACGTCAGCCGGTCGACGGGGCGCAGGCCGGTGCGCGCGACCGCGGTGCCCGCCGCGGCGGCGACCAGGATGCCGGCGCCGCCGATCAGGAAGAGCACCAGCGCGAGCTCGTTCAGCGTGCGCTTGGTCGGCCCCATCGACTGCGCCAGCACGATCGCCTCGCCGTGGCCGGTCGGCAGCGCAACCACGCGGCTGTCGGAGCGGAAGTCCGTCCGCAGCGACTCCGCCGAATCACCGTTCGCGACGGCCAGCTCGTCCTGCCCGAACGGCGGCGCCGAACTCGACAGCGGGTAGGTCATCACGGCGTGCTGGACGTCAGGCGCCGCGTTGAGCTGCCCGATCTGCAGGTCGGCGCTGGCCAGGAAGGCACCGGGGACCTGCCGCAGCTCGGTCTGCACCTGCGGCGAGTCGGCGGCCGCCTGCGCGCGCGCCATCAGGCTGTCGTCGAGCTGCTGGTAGAGGTTGCTGCGCACGACGATGTACGCGCCGATCGACACCAGCGCGACAGCACCGGCGACACAGGCGGCGGCGAGCAGCGTCACCCGGCCGCGCAGCGAGAACCGGCGGGCGCCCCAGCGCGTGCCGCGGGGGTCGCCGGGTTCGGTCACGGCGGGGTTTCCCGCAGGACGTACCCCACTCCCCGCACCGTGTGGATCAGCCTCGGCTCCCCCTCGGCCTCCGTCTTGCGGCGCAAATAGCCGACGTAGACCTCCAGCGCGTTGCCCGACGTCGGGAAGTCGTAACCCCATACTTCCTCCAGGATCCGGCCACGCGTGAGGACGTGCTTCGGGTAGGAAAGGAACAGTTCCAGCAGGGCGAATTCAGTCCGGGTCAGGCTGATCTCGCGTCCGCCGCGGCGGACCTCCCGCGTGCCGGGGTCGAGGGTCAGATCTGCGAAGGCCAGCGCCTCCGACGCCTGGCCGTTCGGCGCCTCCGGGCTGGCGCGGCGCAGCAGCGCCCGCAGCCGGGCGAGCAGCTCCTCGAGCGCGAAGGGCTTCGGCAGGTAGTCGTCGGCGCCGGCGTCCAGCCCGGACACCCGGTCGGAGACGGTGTCGCGGGCGGTGAGGACGAGAATCGGCAGGTCGTCACCGGTGCTGCGCAGGCGGCGGGCGACCTCCAGGCCGTCGAGCCGGGGCATCATGACGTCCAGGACCATGGCGTCCGGCCGGTCGGCGATGATCGCCTCCAGGGCCTGCGCACCGTCGCTGGCCAGCTGGACCTGGTAGCCGTTGAACTCCAGGGACCGCCGCAGCGACTCACGGACGGCGCGGTCGTCGTCCACCACAAGGATGCGCATGGCTGTAGTTTTACGCAGCGTGCTGAGACCCGCCTAAGAACACACGCAGAACTCACAAAGGATTTCTCACTCGGGACCCCGCGCGACCGGCGCGTTCCAGTGCCGCCACAGCGCGACCATCCGGACGGTGACGACCGCAGCGGCCGCGACGACGGTCACCGGCCCCTCCGGCAGTCGCACAGCGTGACCGACGGCGACGAGCGCCGAGCCGGCCAGCGCAGCCACGGCGTAGATCTCCTTCCGCAGGACGAGCGGTATTTCCCGGAGCAACAGATCGCGCACGGCACCGCCGCCGATGCCGGTCGTCATCCCGATCAGACACGCGGCGTAGACGGTGGCGCCGGCGTTGAGCGCGATGGTCGTCCCGGCGGTGGCGAAGACGCCGAGCCCGAGCGCATCCGCCAGGAGAACGCCCCGCCGCAGCCGCGCGACCTGCGGGTGGAAGACGAAGACGACCAGCGCGGTCACGGCACAAACGGCGAGGTAGGACCAATTCCGCAGCGTCGTGGGCGGGTGGATGCCGAGTAGCACGTCCCGGATGACACCACCGCCGAGCGCGGTGGTGAGCCCGACCACAACGACCCCGAAGACGTCGAGCCGGGCCCGCACGGCGGCGAGCGCGCCGGACGCGGCGAAGGCGACGAGCCCGACGAACTCCAGCGCCGTGAGCAGCATCTACTGGTCGAGCAGCCCACCGCGGTAGGCCAGCAGCGCGGCCTGCACCCGGTTGGCCGCGCCGATCTTGGAGAGCACGGCGGAGACGTACCCCTTGACGGTGGCTTCGGAGAGGTGCAGGCGCCCGCCGATCTCGGCGTTGCTGAGCCCCTGCCCGATGAGCGCGACGACCTCCCGTTCCCGATCGGACAGCGAGGCAAGCAGCTTGCGAGCGGGCTGAGCAGCACGTTGTTCGTCCCGATGGGTTTGCACCATCCGCGCGGCGACGCCCGGATCGAGCACGGCGCCACCCCTGGCGAGATCCCTGACGGCCCTGAGCAGCGCGGCGGGGTCGATGTCCTTGAGCAGGAAGCCGTTGGCACCGAGCCTGAGCGCGAGACTGACGTACTCGTCGATGTCGAAGGTGGTCAGCATGGCCACGGTGGGCGGGTCGGGGAGGGCGAGGATGGCCCTCAGCGCACGGATGCCATCGTCGGGAGCGCGCATCTTGATGTCGAGAAGAGCCACGTCAGGGTGATACCGGCGGGCGACCTCGACCGCGGATCTGCCGTCGGAAGCTTCGCCCACGATCTCGATGTCCTGGGCCCCCGACATCATCGCGCGCAGGCCCGAGCGCACCAGTTCCTCGTCGTCGGCGAACATGAGCTTGATCAACGAAGCCCTCCGCAACAGCCGGTGGGAGCGGCTCCCCGCGTCCCGTTAACGAAGGTTACCTACTGTTGTTCAGCAGTTCGAAACCAGACACGACCAGGTGACGGGCTGGTCCGTCCAGGTCAGGTTCGGTCGGCGGTGCGCCAGGGTGTACCCCCGCGTCGGCCAGGCCCACAGAACCACTCACGTGGGTGACGACGAGAGTCGGGCTCCTCCATCCGTGCCCCCGTGCCTCTCGCGGCTTACGTCCGCTAGGCTCGACTCGGCAGGACATGCCCTCGTAGCTCAGGGGATAGAGCACCGCTCTCCTAAAGCGGGTGTCGCAGGTTCGAATCCTGCCGGGGGCACTACTAAGGACGGGAACAAGACCGTCACCCGATGGGCGGCGGTCCTGTCCGGCATTCTCTTCTTTACGCTGTTGACGGCGCTGCCGTGCATCGTCGAGCGAGATGACAGCCCCGTCGTGGGCGGTTCGGCTGGCAGCAGTGATGGCGGGGCCGGTCAGGGTACACGGCAGGTGGCGGTGTGGGTGTCGCGGTGGTAGCGGATCCCCAGCCGGAGGGCTTCGAACAGGGCTCGGGCCAGTTCCTCGGATAGCTGGTCGACTTCGACCTTCATCACGGAGAGCGCATCGAGCAGGCCGGGATTGGGTGCGGCCAGGATGCGCTGTTCGATCTCTGCGAGCTGTCCCTCCAGCTGCTCGCGCTGGGCCCGGCGCTCCGCGCGCCACTCGTTGATGTCGCGAACGAAGTCCTCGTCGGGGTCGTCGATGAGTTCGAAGTTGCGGATCGTCCGCTTGATCTTGACATCGATGTCGGCGATCACCTACGGATCCGGTGACCTGCTGTTCCCGCTCTCGTGCCACGGTGGCGTCGAGATGGCGGAGGTTGGCGTCGAGCAGCTGGCGACGGTAGTCGCCGAAGACGTGGTCGGACAGGAAGGCGTTGACCTTCTCCAGCAGGTGGTCCTCGCGGATGAAGATGCCACCGGCTGCTGGGTGGCCGGCGGGGAGGTATGCCTTCTTGTGAGCGTAGGCGTAGTCGGCCCGTTTGCGGGTCTTGCCGTTCACGCGCCGTCCACAAAGGTCGCAGAAGAGGTAGGTGCGGAAAGGTGGGACCGTTTGGTCTGCTGGTGCTTGGTGTTGGCTCCAGCAGCGGTGCGGGAGCCGAAGCGGTGGCCGCTGACTTCTTGGGTCTGGATGAAGGTGTCGAGGCCGACCAGCACCAGCACCTCATGCACGGGCTCCAGGCGATAACCCGACGAACATGGATCGCGCGGACGTTGCCATCCCACCTCTCAGTGACCCACACCTCAGACTGGCGTGGCCCGTTCGACGGGCGCGAGCTCACCGCCGCTGCGCTGGATGCCCGCAGCTACAAGCTGTTCCCGCCGACCAGACGCGCGCAGCCGTTCACTGGCACGTCTTGTCGCGGTGAGGCTCCGCAGTCGTCTCGGCGGTCCGTGACATCCTGAGTAAGGTGGCTCGCTGATCTTCACGAACCGCCCATCGAACGTATGTTCGTACGCGTGGCACAATGGAGGGGTACATGGAACGCGACCACCAGCCAACTGCAACGTGGTGTTGCCTCAGCGGAGAGGCGTCTTGATGGTTGACCGCGTCAAAGAGACCCAGCGCGGCGAGCTGCACAAGACCATCTGGCGTATCGCCAACGACCTACGTGGCTCGGTCGACGGCTGGGACTTCAAGAGCTACGTCCTCGGCATCCTCTTCTACCGGTTCATCTCCGAAAACCTTGTGGCCTACATCAACGAAGGCGAACGTAAGGCCGGCGACGAGTCGTTCGACTACGCCACGCTGAGTGACAAGCAAGCAGAACTCGGTCGCCGGGAGACCGTCGCCGAGAAGGGCTTCTACATCCTCCCGAGCGAGCTGTTCGTCAACGTCCGCAAGCGCGCTTCTCGCGACGAGAACCTGAATGAGACGCTCGAGCGGATCTTCGGCAACATCGAGGGCTCGGCGAAGGGTACCGACTCCGAGGACGACCTCAAGGGTCTGTTCGATGACCTCGACGTCAACAGCGCCAAGCTCGGCAACACGGTGGCTCGTCGGAATGAGAAGCTCGTCAAGCTGCTCAACGCCATCGGCGATCTGAACCTCGGCGACTTCAACGGCCACACCATCGACACGTTCGGCGACGCCTACGAGTATCTGATGCAGATGTACGCGGCCAACGCCGGCAAGTCCGGTGGCGAGTACTACACGCCGCAGGAGGTTTCCGAACTCCTGGCCCGCATCGCGGTCGTCGGCAAGAAGTCAGTCAACAAGGTCTATGACCCCGCCTGCGGTTCAGGCTCGCTGCTACTCAAGTTCGCCAAGGTCCTCGGCAAGGACAAGGTCCGCCAAGGCTTCTTCGGTCAAGAGATCAACCTGACCACGTACAACTTGGCTCGCATCAACATGTTCCTGCACGACGTGAACTACGAAAAGTTCAGCATCGCCCACGGCGACACCCTCATCGAACCGGCCCACTGGGACGACGAGCCGTTCGAGGCGATCGTCTCCAATCCGCCGTACTCGATCAAATGGGAGGGCGACGCCAACCCGCTGCTGATCAACGACCCGCGCTTCGCCCCGGCTGGCATCCTCGCTCCGAAGAGCAAGGCCGACCTCGCCTTCACGATGCACATGCTCTCGTGGTTGGCGGTCAACGGCACAGCAGCCATCGTCGAGTTCCCAGGTGTGCTGTACCGCAGTGGTGCAGAACAGAAGATCCGAAAATACCTAATCGACAACAACTACGTCGACGCCGTCATCCAGCTGCCGCCAGACCTCTTCTTCGGCACAACCATCGCGACCTGCATCTTGGTGCTCAAGAAGTCGAAGAAGGACAATGCAGTACTGTTCATCGACGCCACTGCCGAGTCGGTCCGACCCGGCAACAAGAACAAACTGTCGGAGGTCAACCAGCAAAATATCCTCGCGGCTTATATGGCCCGCGAGGACATAGACCACTTCGCCAAGTTGGTCCTGAACGATGACATTGCTGCCAAAACTTATAACTTCACCGTCGCTTCTTACGTCGAGGGTGAAGACACCACGGAAGCGGTAGACATTGCGGATCTGAACATGGAGCTTGCGAGGGTGGTTGCTCGACAGGCGGAACTCAGGTCTACTATCGATGAGATCGTCGCAAGCCTGGAAGCAGGGGGAAATGAGGTTGTCTGACCTGCTTTCTAGGGCACCAGACCCCACCCCCGTGCAGGTAGAGGGATTTCTTGACAGTCGCCGACTCGGCTGGGGCCGACACAAGCGGATCAAGGTCGGCAAGGTCTTTCACAATTTTCACTGCCGTCAATGTGATGACCAGCGCACGTTTGAATCGGGAGATGAGCTCTCGTGCCTCAGCTTAGGCGACCAGGCTGTAAGCATTGACGCCGCACTGAGATGCGGTGCGTGTCGGGCTTCGGTGGAAGTATGGTTCCTTCTGCGAAGTGTGGGCGACATGTTCGACCGGGCACCGACTGTTCAAATCGAGCGATACACCGAGAACCTGCGGGATCGTGCCGATCGAGTTGGATCGACTGCTGGACCTTTTGCGGACCTGCTCATGCGCGCACAGCTTGCGTACGAAGAGCAACTGGGAGCCGGGTCGATGATCTATCTGCGCAAGATATTTGAATCGATCACATTTGAGGTCGCAGAGATCGCCATGATTGCGACTACCACTCCCAGGGGGAAACGGCGCCCCTTCAAGGACGTGCTCCGAGAGGTCAATGAGAAGCGGAACATCATTCCGCAACGCTTTTCCGCTAACGGATATCTTCTGTTTAGCGAGCTGAGCGAGGTAATCCATGGCAACTCCAGCGAGGACGAGGCGCTCAAGAAGTTCAACCCTTGCCTTCAGCTGGTACTTGGCGTTGTCGAGGAAGTCAATCGCGACAACGTCTTTGCCAAGGCCATCGATGAACTCGGTTGGGGTGTCGACAACATCGATGAGATCGCGGGAGAGAGGGCCGTTTCGTGAGTCGGATCGATGACCTGCTCAAGGCGCTTGCACCCGAAGGAGTTCCGCTCAAGGCACTCGGGGATGTCGGCGAGTTCATTCGTGGAAATGGTCTCCAAAAAAGTAATCTGACAGACGAAGGCGTATCTGCTATCCACTACGGCCAGGTTCATACGATTTACGGGACCTGGACTACGAAGACCGTCTCATTTGTGGATCCCGACTTCGCCAAGTCACTTCGCCGAGCTGCTTCAGGTGACTTGATTGTGGTTACGACAAGCGAGGACGACAAGGCAGTCGCCAAAGCCGTTGCTTGGCTTGGCGACGAGGATGTCGCAATTAGTGGGGACGCATACATCTACCGTCACACGCTCGATCCGAAATTTGTCGCTTACTACCTCCAATCTGATCAGTTCCAGAATCAGAAGAAGCGTAGCATCACCGGTACAAAAGTGCGGCGAATCTCGGGCGACGCCTTGGCCAGGATCCTCATCCCCGTGCCGCCAATCGAAATACAGGCGGAGATCGCGCTGATCCTTGACCGCTACTCCAGGTTTGAGGCTGAGCTGAAGGCCCAGCTCGGCGCGGAGATGAAGGTTCGCAGGGAACAGTTTAATTTCTTCCGCACGCAGCTACTGACAATTAGTGGCGGCGACGTTCATGCAATAACGCTTCCTGAAGTATCTGTAGACCTCGACAGTCATCGTCGCCCCGTGACAAAGTCGGCGCGGGTCTCAGGAAAAATTCCCTATTATGGCGCATCCGGCATTGTCGACTACGTGAGCGATTTCATCTTTGATGGCAAATATCTTTTGGTGTCAGAGGATGGCGCCAATCTCCTGGCTCGTTCAACTCCAATAGCATTCTCGATCTCTGGCAAGTCCTGGGTGAACAACCATGCGCACGTCCTCGAGTTCGCGACGGATACGGAACGGCGGTTTGTTGAGTTATACCTGAACTCCATCGACCTTGCCCCGTACGTCACGGGCGCCGCTCAGCCAAAGTTGAACAAGGTGAATCTTAATTCGATCCGAATCCCGTGGCCAACGCTTAGCGATCAGGCACGAATCGTCTCTACGCTGGATAGTTTGGAGGCCTCAGTCGGCGGTCTCGTGAGGAGTCTGTCCGACGAGATAATCGGTCGTCACAAGCAGTACGCGTACTACCGCGACAGACTCTTCGCTTTCGAGAGGCTCTTGGCATGAGTGAGGCTCCAGCACGCCAGTACGACCCGATCGCGGTCAGCTCGGAGAGTACGGTCGTCGCCGAGTTCATCCCGGACGCCGTACTCGCCGCGACCTACCAGTCGGAGGCAGACCTTGAGAGCGAGTTCGTCGCGATCCTGCAATCCCAGGCATACGAGTACCTCCGGATCACCTCGGACCACCAGCTCGTCGCCAACCTTCGCACCCAGCTCGAGCTCCTCAACGGCATCACCTTCAGCGACTCGGAGTGGGAACGGTTCTTCACCGAGAAGATTGCTGGGGCCAACGAGGGCATCGTCGAGAAGACTGTCCGCGTCCAGGAGGACCATGTCCAGGTCCTGAAGCGGGACGACGGCACGACCAAGAACATCAGCCTTCTCGACAAGAAAAACGTCCACAACAACCGCCTGCAAGTCATCAACCAGTACGAGATCGGAGCGGGCGAAGGCGGCACCAAGCACGCCAACCGTTACGACGTGACTGTCCTGGTCAACGGTCTCCCTATGGTGCACATCGAGCTGAAGCGTCGGGGCGTGGACATTCGCGAGGCGTTCAACCAGATCGACCGCTACCAGCGGGACAGCTTCTGGGCCGGATCGGGCCTGTTTGAGTACGTCCAGCTCTTTGTCATCAGCAACGGCACGCTGACGAAGTACTACTCCAACACCACCCGTCGCCAGCACATCAGCGAGTCGGGCGGCAAGAAGACCCGCAAGACTAGCAACTCGTTCGAGTTCACTTCGTGGTGGGCAGACGCCCAGAACAAGCCGATCCAGGCCCTGGCGGCCTTCGCCAAGACCTTCTTCGCCCGGCACACGCTGCTCAACATCCTGACCAAGTACTGCGTCCTGACGGCCGACCGACTGCTGCTCGTCATGCGTCCGTACCAGATCGTGGCGGCCGAACGGATCCTGAACCGGATCGAGATCTCGACGAACTACAAGCAGCTCGGCACCCTTAAGGCAGGTGGCTACGTCTGGCACACGACCGGGTCGGGCAAGACCCTGACTAGCTTCAAGGCAGCCCAACTCGCCAGTCGGATGCCTGACGTCGACAAGGTGCTATTCGTCGTCGACCGCAAGGACCTGGACTACCAGACCATGAGGGAGTACGACCGCTTCGAGAAGGGCTCGGCCAACTCCAATACCTCGACTGCGGTGCTCAAGCGGCAGCTTGAGGACCCGAGCGCGCGGATCATCATCACTACGATCCAGAAGTTGGCGACCTTCATCGGCGGCAACAAGGGCCACGACATCTACAGCGGCCATGTCGTGATCATCTTCGACGAGTGTCACCGCTCGCAGTTCGGCGACATGCACTCCGCCATCATCGAGACGTTCAAGCGGTACAACCTGTTCGGCTTCACGGGTACTCCGATCTTCGCCGCCAACGCGGGCACCAGCGGCAACCGGAAGCTCCGCACCACGGCCCAGGCATTCGGCTGCTTCCTGCACGGTGATCCGGTCAGCTGCCCGCCTGAGGGCCACCAGATGGCGATCCATATCTACACGATCGTTGACGCCATCAGTGACAAGAACGTCCTGCCCTTCCGCATCGACTACGTCAACACCGTCCGCGTCTCCGCCGGCCTGACGGACAAGCAGGTGTCGGCCATCGACACCGAGAAGGCTCTGCTCGCGCCGGAGCGGCTGACCAAGGTCGTCGGCTACACGCTAGAGCACTTCGACCAGAAGACCCGCCGCTCGGAGCACTACTCGCTGAGCGAGCGCCGTGTCCACGGCTTCAACGCCCTGTTTGCTACTGCCTCGATTGAGGCAGCCAAGCGGTACTTCACCCGCTTCAAGGAGCAGCAGGCTGACCTGACGCCGGACCGCAAGCTCAAGATCGGGCTGATCTACTCCTACGCCGCCAACGAGGCAGTGGCCGACGACTACCTCGACGAAGAGGGCTTCGAGACAGGCGAACTCGATCAGTCGTCGCGCGACTTCCTTGAAGCCGCGATCCAGGATTACAACGCACTTTACGGCACGAGCTTCGACACCAGCTCGGACAAGTTCCAGAACTATTATAAGGACTTGTCGCTCCGGCTGAAGAACCGCGAGATCGACCTGGTCATCGTGGTCAACATGTTCCTGACCGGCTTCGACGCCACGACGCTGAACACGTTGTTTGTCGACAAACGGCTGGTGAATCACGGCCTCATCCAGGCCTACTCGCGAACCAACCGCATCCTGAACTCGGTCAAGACTTACGGCAACATCGTCAGCTTCCGCGACCTGGAGGACGAGACCAACGACGCCATCGCGTTGTTCGGCAACAAGGACGCCAAAGGCATCGTCCTGCTCAAGCCATACGCCGAGTACTACACCGAGTACGCAGAGAAGGCCCAGGAGCTGCTCACGCAGTTCCCACTCGGCCAGCCGATCGTCGGCGAGGCGGCACAGAAGGCGTTCATCACCCTGTTCGGTCAGATTCTGCGACTAGATAACATCCTGACCAGCTTTGACGAATTCGCCGGTAACGTGATCCTGACCGAGCGCCAAGGCCAGGACTACCGAAGCGTCTACCTGGACCTCTACGCGGAGTTCAAGAAGGAGAAGAAGGCCGAGAAGGAGTCGATCGTCGACGATGTCGTCTTCGAGATCGAGCTGATCAAGCAGGTCGAGATCAACGTCGACTTCATCTTGATGCTGGTCCAGAAGTACCGCGAAGCCAAGGGGGTCAATGAGGATCGGGAGATCCGGGCGACCATCTCCCACGCTATCGATGCGAGTCCGAGCTTGCGCAACAAGAAGGACCTGGTCGAGGACTTCGTCGACTCCATATCGGCGACAGGCGACCTCGGCGAGGAGTGGGCCGCCTACGTCGCAAAGCGCCGTGCCGAAGAGCTCAACGCAATCATCGAGGACGAGAACCTCAGACCTGACGAGGCCCGAGCCTTCATCGAGACCGCCTTCCGCAACGGCGAGATCAGGGCTAGCGGTACGGCAATCACCAAGGTGCTTCCACCGGTCTCACGCTTCTCAGCCGACGGCGGTCACGGCGAGAAGAAGCAGCGGGTGTTGACGAAGCTCGGCACGTTCTTCGAGCGCTTCTTTGGTCTCACGTCTCGCGGAGGCGGGGCTTGATGGCTGACCGATCTCCGTTCAGCAGGTATCCACCAGGACCTCTTCCTGTACACTGGATCGACGCCGAGCCGGGAAACAAGGCCGCAATGGACTGCAAAGCGTCGACCGCAAAGCGCTGAGACGTGCTGATGCTCAGATCGCAGCATGAACACAACTCCGGACTCCAGGCAGCGGACCCGCCGCCAGCAGCAACATGAAGCCGTGGACGTCGTCTTCGAGATCAACCTCGTTGACGGCGCCGAAGCTGAGCGTCATGGCCTGCAACAGGCGGCGGTCATCCGCGACGTAGTGCTGTGGCACCACCGAAACGGCATCAGCGCCACCGCACGCGAGCACTACTACAGCATGAAATAGCCTGCACGAACAAGCATCCAACCTGAAACCGCTGGTCAGCCCTATTCCCCACCCTTTGGCGCTCCTGCCGGGGGCACTCAGAACATGCGTTGCGTCAGCATCAGACGGTTGGTACTCGAAAACGGGTCTGCCCAGACTTCGGTTGACACCGGAGCTGACTGTTTCTCAGGCCGCTGCTGCGGTCGTGTAGATGGTCTCAAACTCGACCGGGGTGAGCTTGCCCAGCCCCCGTTGTCGGCGTTTGCGGTGGTACTTCGTCTCGATCCAGGACACGATCGCCAACCGGAGTTCCTCGCGGGTGCGCCAACGTCGGGTATCGAGAACGTTCTTCTGCAGCAACGAAAAGAACGATTCCATCGCTGCGTTGTCACCACAGGCACCGACCCGCCCCATCGACCCGGTCAGCCCGTGGGCACGCAGCAGGCGCCGGTAGGCTCCCGACCGGAATTGAGCGCCGCGGTCGGAGTGGACCACGACATCGCGCGGGTCGCGCAGCGCGATCGCGTTCCGCAGCGCGCTGACCGCGAGTGAGGCCCGCATGTGCGAGGCGATGGAGTAGCCGACGATCTTGTTGGAGTAGCAGTCCTTGACCGCACACAAGTACAGCTTGCCCTCACCGGTGGGATGCTCGGTGACATCGGTCAACCACTTGGTATTCGGCGCAGTGGCAGTGAAATCCCGGCGCACGAGATCGTCATGCACCGGCGGCCCGGCCTTGCGTGAGCGGCCTTTCTTCCTGGCGTGCAGCGAGAAAATCTGCTGCATCGAGCAGATCCGCCACACCCGGTTCTCGGACGCGGTGAAACCACGGCGGGCGAGCTCATCGGCGATGAACCGGTACCCGTCGGCCGGGTCGTCGGCGTGGATCTCGAGCGCGGCGTTAATCAGCTGCGCGTCGACCCAGTCCCGCTGCGAGACCGGAGCCGTGCACCACTGGTAGTAGGCCTGCCGGGAGATGCCCAGCACCCTGCACGTCACCGCGACCGGCACCCTGATCGGGGCGCCGGCCGCGGCCAGTTCACGGACGAGCGGGAAGGCTATTTTCCCGGCAGGTTGCCCTGCGCGAGGTAGGCGGCGGCCTTCCGCAGGACCTCGTTCTCCTGCTCCAGCAGCCGGTTGCGCTTACGCAACTCGCGTAGCTCGGCGGACTCGTCCCGGGTCACGCCGGCCCGGGTGCCATCCTCGACGTCGGCGGCGCGCAGCCAGTTGGCCAGACATGACTCGGAGATCCCGAAGTCTTTGGCGACCTGCTTCAGCGGGGTATCGCCGCGGCGGGCCACGGCGACGACGTCGTCACGGAACTCACGGGGGTGGGGCTTGGGCACGGTGACATCCTTCCAGGCGAGGCCGAAGCCTCACACGTGAGGTGTCAACCAAAGTCTGGGCAGACCCAACATCAGATGCCAGCTCGATTGAAGCTGGGTTTGCGCGCGTGCGTTTGCCGCAATGCGGTGATGTGTGAGGCGAACGCGTCGTCGAGGTTCTCGCGTTCGGCGAGCGCTCGGAGATCGGTGAGCAGTGTGACGGCGGCGGCGTAGCCGGCCGGTTTGCGGGTGGCGATCAGCGCGTCGACACGCGACCACGCGGCGTCTCCCTCCTCGGCGAGTCTGTTGAGCCGTCCCTCGCGGGCCAGGGAAAGTGCTAGTTCCCGGCGTGCCTCGTCTTCGGCACGCTCACGGGCCAGGGCGACGCTCGCGATGAGTTCCGCCGACGCGCTGCGGCGTCGAGCAGGTCGGCTACGGTCCGGCGGGGGATGGCCGAAGCGGCGTCACCGCGGTAATGGCGCAGCAGCTCCGTTCGCACCCACACGCCCTCCCCCAGCAAGACACGTACGAGAAGCCGATCCGGGGCCGTCTGCGGCTTCCTCCAGCGGCGGAGATGCCTGGGCCGCAGTGACGAGGAGTTCGTCGTCGAGGCGGAGGAAGTCAGCAAGCGCTCGCTGCGCCGCGGTGAGCGAGTCCAGCCCGGGCGGGACCGGTGGTTCGACATCAGCGTCAGCTTCGCGGCCGAAAGCGTCCTCATCGCGCTCCCAAGCGCCGTAAGCCGCCAGCCAGGCGAGGTAGAGCGGCCTGAGGTCACCGGCGGCGAGTTCGGTGCGAACTCCGACGATCGCCGGCAGCAGGTTCTCGGGGTCGTAGTCGAAATCGAACTCGCCGGTGTCGTCTTCACTCGTGAAGCCGAGCACGACGAACTCGCCCGCCACCCAAGCGCTCGCCCCCTCACCGACGCAGTAGTCCTCGACGACATCCGGATCGAGCAAGTCACGCGGCAGGCGGAACATCACGCGGTGGGTGCCCCAGTTGGCGACGTACAGGTGCGCGTCGTAGTAACGCTCCATCAGACGGCGCGGGTCACCCTTGAAGTCGCCCCAGTGATATTCGTTCACGAAGCTGGTAGCGCTGATCGTCGCCCGGGTGGACAAAGACCGGACTTCGGCCCGCTCGCCGACTTCCAGCGGCCGATCGATCGCCAGAAACTCGTAGTACTGGTATTCGCTCACGGCTCGTCTGGTTCGTCAGTGCCGGTGAACGGCTTCGCTCGGAAACTCGAGTCGTCTCCGAGGTGGAAGAACAGATGCCCCTCGATCGTGTCGCCGACCAGGATCGCCCAGCCGCGTCCGCTGACCTGATCGCCTTCGTCGACACCTTCCCAGGTGAACTCGACGCCGGGCGAGCCGTCACGTTCGATCGTGCGGCAGTCCAGCCACCCGGTGACGGCGATGACCCTGATCTGCCCGGTTCCGTCGGCGGCGAACTCGATGAACCCGGGTTCGTCCAGGTCGATGTCTTCGCGGTCCCAGCCACTCATCGCCACGAGCCGCCACCGGCCGACCAACTGCTTCGAGGACTTCGGCAAACGTCGAGTCACGAGATGGCAGAGTAGTCAGGCCTTCGCGGATCGGTTCACCCGTGCTCGCCGGTCGCACGTGAACCACTGTTCCCGTGCGGCTGGAGCTCGCCGCTCAGATCGAGTCGAAGAACCCCGGGTGCACCGTGACCTGCTCGACCAGCTCGGTGGTGATGCCCAGTTTGTGCTCCCGCAGCAACTCCACGAGCTCCTCGCCATCAATGAGGTCGAGCGGCGGGGCACCGTCGCGAGTGGCTTCGGCACGAGCCGAGGCGGTGAAAGTGCCGGTGGTGATGAGCAGCCCTTTCTCGCCGCGGCCGATCATCGCGCCGCGGAAGTCGCGCACCTGCGCTGAACCCACCGAGCCGACATAGCGCTTGCACTGGAAGAAAACGGGGAACGAGACGAGCGACATCCGGTAGGTTCCGACGCCGTCGATCCCGCCGTCTCCGGATCGGCCGGTGACGGCGACGTTGATGAATCCGGCTTGGCGCAGAAGCCGTTGGCACAGCCGTTCGAACGCGTCCGGTGCCATGGCCTGGAGCGCGGCCAAGGCTGTGGCTTGCCAGTTCTGTTCGATGTCGTCATCGCCGTCGAGTACGCCCATGGTTTCGTCGTCGCCGGAGCCAACGGACGAGAGGGTCGATTCCGAGGTGGCACGTTTCTTGTTGTCTCGCGTGTCCATGACGCGACGCCGCTCGACCTCCGCCTGGTCGACCTCCTGGCCGTCCTTCGTCAGCGCCCACACGCCACGACTCACGTTGTCCAGCAAGTCCCGCTTCTTCGCGAACGTGCGGGCCCAGCTCAGCCGGTAGGGGATCTCCAGCCCGTTGTTCCGGCCGTCGAACTGCTGCTGCTCATCGGTGAAGCCTTCGAGCTGCGCGACCTTGTCGTTGATCTCGTCGATCCGGCCGGAGCCACCCAGCTCTCGCAGCGCACGCACGACCGGCCAGACCAGCGTGTGCGCCGGCGGAATCTCCACGTTTTTCTCTGCGGTGGTCACCGATCGACTTCCAGTTCTTGAATCGTCCAGTGCGGTCGTCCATCGTCGCATGGACGTTCACGGCTGTTCCGCCCACCGGGCCCCGTACACCAGCCCGGGAGTGAGGTGACGGAACTGCAGGTGGACCTCCCCCGCTGCATCCACCGGAAGCGCCCGCCCCCGGTAACCCGGGTCCGAGATGTCCCTCTCGAACGCGCCGTCCAGAGTAAGTACCTCCGCCGGTCCCGCCTTGCCGAACCGCACACGCAGGTCGAACACCTCACACCGGTGGCGCGGGACGTACACCATGTGTGTGGCCGGCTCCGCCGCGAACACCGCCGCGAACTCCCACGACTCGCCGCGGGACAGCGGGCGGGGCAGCTCCACGGCGCAGCCCTCCGAAAGCGTTCCGCCGTAGAGGACCATGCCGTCAGGTGCGCCGGCAGCCAGGTCGAAAGACCGAAGACCGTCCTGGTCCGCCACCACCCGGTGCTGCTCGAACACGCACGGCTCGTCGAGCACCAGTGCGACCGTCAACGATGCCGTGTGCCAGTTTCCCGGCGACGAGTTGTCCGGTGCGCCCATGGCCAGCTCCGCCAGCAGCTCTATCGCCTCGTCCACGCGACGCCGCACCGTGCGGGGGTCGCGGTCGAGGCGGTCCGCTGCCCAGCGCACCCGATCCTGGTACAGCGGCTGGCGGGCCTCCGGCGAAATCGCGAAGGCCGCCAGCGTCGCTACCCGCAGGTCGTCCGGGAGGTGGGCCGCCAGCTCTGACAGCCGGCCGGACACCTTGGTGCGGATCGCCACCATTCCGTCGGACTCCGCAATCGCGCACGTCGATCGAAGCGATGGACCGACCCGGTCCGGCAGCCTGCTCGCCTGCAGACCCCGTCCCTTGCGGAGGGACTTCAGCTCCCGGACCAGTTCAGCGCGCTCCACGGTCGTCTCCTTCAGTGCGTTTCCATGGCAACCCCCTTGCGGACCCCCGTTGGGACAGGGTGCGGTCAGCCGGTGGACGGGAAGTGGACAGAACGTGCATCACCGAGGCGATCAACGCCGTTCCCATGCGGACCCCGTCGCGGCCCAGGTACGTGCGGAACGTGCCGATGCGGTCCAGCGCCTCCTGGTCCGCGTCGCCCACGCCGAACGTCACCACGAGGGGGCAGAACGGCCAGGCCGGGTCCGTCAGCGAGGCGAACGCCGACGGCCAGGTCACCGGGTCCGTGGGCTGGCCGTCGGACAGGAAGAACACCAGCGGGCGGTGGACGAGCAGCCGGTGGCGCTCCAACGCCAGGACGTCGCGGTCGATCAGAGTGCGCAAAAACGTGAACAGCGGGCCGAAGTTCGTGCCCGCGCACGGGCCCGGCTCGGGCAGCTCGGCGAGGTCGTCCATCGGAAGCAGGGACTGGACCACCTGCGGCTTCTCCCCGAACCCCACCACACTGCAGAACACGCGGCCCGTGACCGACGCGTCCGCGTGGACGGCGCCGCGGAACTCGCGCAGTCCCGTGGTCAGCTCGTCGAAATGGTCGGCCATCGAAAGCGAGATGTCGCAGGCCACGTAGCACGGCAACACGTCGGACCCCATACCGGTTTCTCCTTCACCCCTGATTCGAACCGGCGGAGTCTGGCAACCCCGCGTGTATCGAACGTGCAAGAAATGCGGATTACCGAAACCCGGACGGCCGATTGCGCGACATCAAAAGAGGACAGCAAGCTGACGCCGGGGAGGCCGCGTGGAGTTTCGGATGCTCGGCCCGCTGGAGGCGTGGCACGACGGCGCGCCGGTGCAGCTGGGTGACCAGCAGCAGCGGTTCGTCCTCGTCGTGCTGCTCCTGCACGCGAACAAGCCGGTGACGCCCGCGCGCCTCACCGAGATCGTCTGGGCCGGCCGGGAAACCCGCCCCACGCTGGTGCGCAGCTACATCAAACGGCTCCGGGACGTCGTCGGGGACGCGACCATCGAAACCACCCCGACCGGCTACCTGCTGCGGGTCGGGGAGGACCAGCTGGACACCGCGCGGTTCGCCCGGCTCCGCGCCGAAGCCGCGGACGTCCGCGGCGACGACCCGCGCCGGGCCATCGCGTTGCTGCGCGAGGCCGTCGGCCTGTGGCGCGGGAAGTTCCTCGAAGACATCGACATCGACCGCGTCGGCGGGTCCGAGGTGATCTCGCCCGACGAGAGCTACCGCGACGTCGTCGGTGACCTCGCCGAACTCGAGCTCGAGGCCGGTGACCACCGCTCGGCGCGCGACCGCCTGCGGCCGCTCGTCCAGGCCGATCCGGCCAGTCAGAAGCACGCCGAGCTGCTGATGCGCGCGCTGCTCGCCGGCGGCGACCAGGTCGGCGCACTCCGCGTCTTCCACACGACTCGCGACGCCCTCGCCAAGCTGCGGATGGCACCCGGGCCGGTGCTGCGCAAGCTGGCCGCGCGGGCCGAACAGGGCGATCCGCCCAGCTCACTGCCGTCCCGGCCCGGCGGGTTCACCGGCCGGGCCGCGGAAATCGCCGCGATCGAGAGGGCCGCCGCGGCCGGGCGGCGCGCGGTCTGGGTCAGCGGCGCGCCGGGTGTCGGCAAGACCGGCCTGGCCGTCGAGGCGGCCCATCGCCTGCGCGACCGGTTCCCCGACGGCCAGCTCCTGGCGCGCCTCAACGGGTTCACCCCCGGTGTCTCCCCCACGAGCGTCGGCGACGCCCTCACCGAGCTGCTCATCGAACTCGGCGTGCCGGCCGAACAGATCCCGGCCACCGTGGGCCGGAAGATCACGCTTTACCAGACGACGCTCTGGGGCACCCGCACGCTCGTCGTGCTGGACAACGCCGCGTCGGCGGAGCAGATCCGGCCGCTGCTGCCCGAAGCGGACGGCTGCCTCGCCGTCGTCACCAGCCGGCGGATGGGCGACGCCGACACCGGCGAGCACATCAGGCTCTCGCCGTTGCCGCCCGAGGAGGCGGTCGAGCTGTTCCTCACGCTCGCCGGGCCGGCGCGGGTGCGCGGCCGCGCGGCCGAAGTGGCCGCGGTGGTCACGCGGTGCGGTTTCCTCCCGATGCCCATCCGCGTGGCGGCCGCGCTGTTCCGGCGGCACGACCGGTGGCCGCTGGAGCACCTGCTCCGGCTGCTCCAAGAAAACGGGCCGTGGGGCACCGAGGACGGTGACGGCACCGCCGCCGTGCGCGCGTCCTACCAGCAGCTCGGAGAGCCGCAGCGCGCCCTGTTCCGGCTGCTGGGCAGCCTGCCCGGGCCGGACGTCGACGTGGCAGGCGGGGCGGCGCTGGCCGGTTGCGACGTCACCGAGGCGCGGCTGCTGCTCGACGACCTGCACGAGGTCAGCCTGCTGGAGGAGGCCGCACCCGAGCGGTACCAGATGCTCGACCCGCTCAAGGAGTTCGCCGCCGCCGAGCCGGCTCCCCAGCCCGCGCTGGTGCGGCTGCTCGACTACTACCTCGTCACGCTGGCGGCCGCGGTCCGCGCCGCGTACCCCTTCGATCGTGCTCAGCTGCCCTCGACGACGGACCGGTCGTGCCCGGTGACGCCGGTCTTCGCCGACGCCGGCGCCGGGCTGCGGTGGATCGTCGCCGAACGCGACAACCTCGTGGCCGCCATCCGTTACGCCGCCGCGCACGCGCTGCCCGAGCACACCTGGCGGCTGGCCGTGCTCCTGTGGCGCTACCTGCACACGACGAACCAGTTCGAGGACTGGATCGGCACGCTCGAACTCGCCTGGAAGATCGTCTCCGCCGACGCGGGCAACGACTACGGCCAGGCGCACGTCCTGCTGCGGCTGGCCACCGCGCACGACCGGCGCGGGCAGCTCGCCGAGGCACTGGAACTCGCCGCGAAGGCGCTGCCCAAATGGCGCCGCCTCGGTGATCCGCGTGGCGAAGCGGCCACGCTGTGCGCGCTCGCCATCCCCACGATGGAACTGGGCCGGCACGACCAGGCGATGGCCCACCTCGAGGCCGCGCTGGCCAAGTACGAGCAGACCGAAGACCGGCGGGGCGAAGCCCACGCGCTGAGCATGCTCGGCTACCTCAACGAACAGCACGGCAACCTGGAAGTCGCGCTGCACCAGCACGAATCCGCCGCGCGGATGCTGCGGGAGATCGGCCACGTCCACGGCGTGGCGCACACGCTCAACAACCTCGGTTCCGTGCAGGAACAGCTCGGTCTGCTCTCCGAAGCACTGGCCAGCTACACCGACGCCCACGGGCACGCCGCCGAGGTCGGTGACCACTGCGTCGAGGCCTACGCGCTGAACAACATCGGGAACGTGTACCGGCAGCGCGGCCGGTACACCGAAGCCGTGCGCTACCACGACAAGGCCAGGGAGGTGGCGGCGAACGTGCCGGACGCCGACCTGCGCACCCAGCTCTACCTCGACCGGGGTGCGACGGCGCTGGCCCGTGGCGCCCGGCAGGAGGCGCTCACCGCCGGCAAATCGGCCCTGGACCTGGCCGACGGCAGCGGCAACCGCTCCTACCGGGCCCGTGCCCACCGCGGCGTGGCGGAGACGCTGCACGCAATGGGCGACCACGAAGGCGCCGTCACGCACTGGGCCGCGGCCGAGGACGGGTTCGCCGCGCTCGGCCTGCCGGAGGCCGGCGAAGTACGGGAAGAACGCTCGGCGCTCGGGTGTGTCTGCGGCCCGCGGTGAGCGGTCGCCGTGAGTGGCGGCGGGAAGGCCGCCACCCACGGCAGGCCCGTCAACCGTGCCAGGGGTTGCCGTCGGTGGTGTCCGTCGGCGTCGGGGTGACGACGGCGGCGGCCGGCGCCCCACCGGTGTCGTCCGCGGACGCCGCGGTGGAGCCGAGCAGCGGCAGCGCCGCGAAGGCGCAGATCGCGAGCGCCGGGCCACCGATTTTGAGCAGCTTCTTGGACATGACGAATCCTCCTCGGAAACGGTGATTTCTGAGCGCTTCGGATAATTTCCTGGCGCACCACCGAGGATTCGCTCCGCCACATTGACCGACAAGGGGTTTCCTGTTTCACAAACGAACAGGAAACAGTTTCCTCCGTCGTATCCACGCGCTGTCCACTTCTTGTCCACACGCGGCGCGGATGCTGCGCAGGCACACCCGGAGGCCGCGTTCTCGAGGGGGGAACGCGGCCTCCGGGCTCAGCGGGCCCGCACGAGGCCGGTCTTCGCCACCGGGATCGCCGCGACGACCAGCGCCCCGGCCAGGAGCAGGGCCGCCGCCGTGACCAGCGTGATCACCGTCGTCGTACTGGTCAGCAGGGCCCCGAGGACCGCCACGCCGAGGGCCGCGCCCGTCTGGCGGGCCGCGTTCAACGCCCCGCCGGCGACGCCGGTCAGGTCGGGCGGCGCCGCTGCGACCACCGCCGTCAGCAGCGAGGGGATCGCCAGCGACACCCCGAAGCCCAGCAGGGCCAGCGCGACCACCGACAGGGCCGCCGAGGTCGAGCACGCCTGGATCAGGGTGCCTCCGGCCATCAGCAGAAAACCGGCCAGCGCCGGAATCCGTGGCCCGACGCGAGCCACCAAACGGCCGGTGAAAATCGGGTTGAACGCCGTTGGAATCGTCAACGGGAGGAACGCCAATCCCGTCATCGACGGCGGGTAACCGCGGGTCTCCTGGAAATACAGCGACAGCACGAACAGCACGCCGGACAAACCGAAGTTCACGATCGCGCCCGCCGCCAGCCCCAGCGGGAACGCGCGAGCCCGGAACAGGCGCGCGGGGAGCGTCCGCTGGGACCGCACGAACACCGCGGCCGCGGCGGCGGAGAGCACCAAGGCGCCCCACGACCAGCCGCGTTCGATCAGGGCGTAGACCAAGGTCGACAAGGCGACCACGGCGGATACCTGGCCCACGACGTCGATCCGGCCGGGCCTCGCGGGGGTCGAAGGCGCCGAGCGGGCCAGGGTCAGGGCGATCAGCGCCACCGGGACGTTGACCAGGAAGATCGCCCGCCAGCCGAACGCCTCGGTCAGGAGGCCGCCCAAGAGGGGGCCCGCCACCAGGCCCGTTCCGCTCACCGCGGCCCAGACGCCCATCGCCTTCGCCCGCGCGGCGGGTGCCGGATACGCCACCGCGATCAGCGACAGCGACGAAGGCACCAGAAGGGCTCCTGCGACGCCGAGGAGGGCCCGGAGCGCGATCAACAGGGACGTCGAGAACGACAGCGCCGACAAACCGGACAGGGCCGCGAACGAGACCAGGCCGGCGAAGAACACCCGGCGGGCGCCGAAGCGGTCCGACCACGCTCCCGCCGCCAGGAGGAACGCGGCGAACGTCAGCGTGTAGCCGTTCGAAATCCATTGCTGCGCGGGCAATGAAGGAGACAGGGCCGGAAGCGCGACCGTCACGATCGTCGTGTCCAGCACCAGGAAGTAGCCCAGCGAAAGGCCGATGAGGAGTCTTGCCACGGGGAAAGCCTGGACGCTCGGTGACATCGATGGAAGCAGGCAGTTACGATGGCCGGTATCGGGAACTCCGATGGGGGAGGCCATGGAACTGCGCCACCTGCGTACCTTCCGCGTCGTCGCGCGGACGCTCAACTTCACCCACGCCGGCGCCGAGCTGCACTACGCGCAGTCCAGCGTCACCGAGCAGGTCCAGGCCCTGGAAGCCGAGCTCGGCTCGAAGCTGTTCGAACGCGGGCGGCGGCTACGGCTCACCGGCGCCGGCGAACGGCTCGTCGGGTACGCGGATCAGGTGCTCGAACTCGTCGAAGAAGCCCGGGCCGCGGTGGACGAGGAGCGTGGCGAACCCGAAGGCGACCTGACCATCGGCGCGTTGGAAACACTGTGCGCGCAACGGATCCCGGTCCTTTTCGGCGCGTACCGGACGAGGTGGCCGCGTGTGCGGGTCAGGCTCGAAGAGGGCAGCCGCGGCGAGCTCTACCAGGCCGTGCAACGGTCCGAAATGGACGTTTGCTTCACCTTCGGCGACGCGCCCGCCGACCCGGCTCTCGCCAGTGCGTCGCTGGGCACCGAACCACTCGTCGTCCTCGTCCCGCCGGGACATCCGTTGGCGGACAACGACGAAGTCCGGCCCGGCGACCTCGACGGCGCCGGTTTCCTGGCGACGTCCAAGGGCTGCGGCTTCCGGGAGATGCTGGACCGGATCGACGGGCCCGTCGTCGAAGCCGAGGTCGGCAGCCTCGCCGCCCTCGCGCGGTGCGTGGCCGCCGGGATGGGGTGCGGGATCGTGCCGGCCCTGGTCGAACCCGGCGGTGCGGTCGCCGTCCCGCTGGCCGGCGCGACCACCGACGTCACCATGACGTGGCGGCGGCGCGACGAGCACAAACCGAGCATCGCCGCGCTGCTCGCCACCGCCCGCCTGCTCCGGCCCGCGATGACAACGGCTTGACCTGCTTGCCGCCTTCTCAAAAGCCCGTCGATGTGAAAAGCTGCTGGACAGTTGGCTCTTGACAACGTTGTCACCCGGGAGGTGCGCCCATGGGGTCGCAAAGCAGACGGCTGGCCGCCGCAGCCGTCGGGCTCGTGGTCGCCGCCACGATCCAGCCCACCGCACACGCCGAGGCCGCGGTCGACCCGGTCGGCCTGGTCAACCCGTTCGTCGGCACGCAGAACTTCGGCAACACCTTCCCCGGCGCCAGCGCGCCGTTCGGGATGGTGCAGGTCAGCCCGGACACCGGCGGGCAGGGCGGCTACGACTACCTGCAGAACGCGATCTACGGCTTCAGCCAGACGCACCTGTCCGGCGTCGGCTGCGGCGTCATGGGCGAGCTGCCGATCATGCCGACCACCGGCGCCGTGGACAACGTTGACAAGAACGCCTACAAGTCCGAGTACCGCCACGACGACGAGCACGCCGAGCCCGGCTACTACCGCGTCGGCCTCAAGAAGTACGGGATCAACGCCGAGCTGACGGCGACCGCGCGCACCGGGTGGCAGCGCTACACCTTCCCGTCGACCGGGGCCGCGAACGTCCTGTTCAACACCGGCCAGGCCAACCAGTCCGTCAAGGACTCCGAGATCCACGTGGTCGGCGACCGGACGCTCGAAGGGCGGGTGAAAGCCGGCGGGTTCTGCGCCGGGCACGACGAACACACCGTCTACTTCACCGCCACCTTCGACCGCCCGTTCAGCTCGTTCGGCACCTGGCGCGATTCGACGCGCACGCCCGGCAGCCGCGACGCCGCGGGCACCGGCGGCAACGGCGCCTGGGCGAGCTTCGACGCGACCACCGACCACGACGTCGTGCTCAAGGTCGGCCTCTCCTACACCGGCCTCGACGGCGCGCGGAAGAACCTCGCGGCGGAGACGTCGAACTACGACTTCGACGCCACGCGTGCGGCGCTGCACCAGCAGTGGGTGGACCGGCTCGGCGCGATCAAGATCGCCGGCGGCACCACCGAGCGGCAGACGGCGTTCTACACCGCGCTCTACCACGCGCAGCTGCACCCGAACCTGGCCGGCGACACCGACGGCGCGTACACCGGCTTCGACGGCAAGGTGCACGCGGCGAGTGGGTACACGCCGTACCAGAACTTCTCGCTGTGGGACACCTACCGGCCGCAGAACCAGCTGCTCGAGATGCTGGAACCGCAGGTCGCGCGGGACGTCGCGCTGTCGGTCGTCGCCATCGGGCGGGACGGCGGGTGGCTGCCGCGCTGGGCGCTGGCCGAAAGCGAAACGAACATCATGACCGGCGACCCGGTGACGCCGTTCCTCGTCGAGGCGTGGTCGAAGGGCCTGCTCGCCGGGCACGAAGAAGAGGCGTACGCGCTGCTCAAGAAGAACGCGACGAGCACGCCACCGGCGGACTCGCCGTACAACGGCCGCTCCGGCGTCAACCACTACAACGAGCGCGGGTACATCCCGAGCGGGCTCGAACTGGGCAAGGACTGCGCGGCCAAGGGCGGCGACAACGACTGCGAGCACCCGGCGTCGGCGACCATGGAGTACTCGGCGGCCGACGCGGCGCTCGCGCTGATGGCGCGTGGTCTGGGCCACCAGGCCGACGCGCGGATGTTCGCCGACCGCGGCCAGTGGTACAAGAACCTCTGGGACTCCTCGATCCGGCAGTTCCGCCCGCGCACCACCGAAGGCACCTTCCTCACGCCGTACAACCCGATCGACGCCGACCACCAGTTCCACGAGGGCGGCGCCTACCAGTACCAGTGGCTCGTGCCGCAGGACCCGGCCGGGCTCGTCTCGTTGATGGGCGGCAGGCCGTCGACCGAGCAGCGCCTGGATTCCTTCTTCGCCTACGGCAACCTGCTGAAGGACCCCGCCGGCACCGCGCGAAAGGACTGGATCGCCAGCCCGTACGACTACTACGGCAAGGCGACCTACAACCCGAACAACGAGCCCGACCTGCTCGCGCCGTACATGTACAACTGGGTCGGCGCGCCGGCGAAGACCGCGACCGTCGTCCGTGCGGCGATGACGCTGTTCACCACCGGGCCCGACGGCATGACCGGCAACGACGACCTCGGCACCATGTCGGCCTGGTACGTCTTCTCGTCGCTCGGGCTGTACCCCACGATGAGCGGTGCGAACTTCCTCGCGGTGTCGAGCCCGCAGTTCGAGTCGGCGACCGTCCGGATCGGACAGTACGGCTCCGCGCAGGGCGGCACGCTGACGGTGTCGGCGCCGGGGGCGAGCGACGCGAACCGGTACATCCAGAGCGTGTCGCTCAACGGCCGCGACGTCCGGAAGACGTCGCTGGACTGGTCCGCGCTGGCGCACGGCGGAACGCTTTCGCACAAGCTCGGGTCGAAGCCGTCTTCGTGGGGCACGTCCGCCGCCGCGGCGCCGCCTTCGGTGAACAACGCCGTGGGCGACCTGCGACGCCACGTGGACGCGTCGCTGCGGCAGACGTCGGTGGTGATCCCCGGGGGTGCGGCGCAGCAGGTCCACCTCGACCTGGACGTCCTGGCGCAGAACCCGGTGCTGCAGCCGGTGACGGTTTCGGTCACGGCACCGTGGAAGGCCCAGGTGCAGCCGGTGCAGCTCATCTGGTCCGGGCGGCTGCCGGTGCAGCAGACGGTGCCGATCACGGTGAACGTGCCGGCGGGCGCGGCGCTCGGGACGTACCCGGTGCAGGTCAAGGTGTCCGGGCTGGGCGCGAACACCGTGACGCGCTCGGCGACGGTCGAGGTCCGGACACCGTCGGTGTGCGTCCCCGCGGGAACGCAGTGCGCGGTCGACCTGGCTCGCGACCGCAACCACGACGGCACGGCGACGGTGACGGCGTCCACCGAGGGCAACTTCGACGGCGGCGGCTGGAGCTACGACGCGGCCCTGCTCCCGGCGGCGGGCCCGGTGGTCTGGGACGGCGTCACGTACGCGGCTCCGGACGCTTCGGGGACTACGCCCAACTTCGTGGAGGCCCGTGGGCAGTCGCTGCTGCTCCCGGCCGGGCAGCACACGGCGTTGAAGCTGGTCGGGGCGTCGCACAACGGCCCGGTGTCGACAACGGTGACGGCGCACTACACGGACGGCACGAGCGCCGACCTGGCACTGACGTTCGGTGACTGGGCCGGGTCGGGAAGTCCGGTGGTGCTCGAGATGCCGCACCGGATCAAGGCCGGCAGCGGCGTCGATGGGCCGCCGGTCCGGCTGTTCGGGATTTCGGCCGGGCTGGACGGCGGGAAGACCGTGCAGTCGGTGAGCCTGCCGAACGATCCGCGGGTGGAGATCTACGCGCTCACCCTGGTGTGACGGTCCGGTTCGCCTGACACTGTGAGTGTCGCTCCGTCACCCGCGGTAGCATGCTAACTAGCATGTCAACTAGCATGTCAACTAGCATGTCACCGGGGTGACGGAGCAAAGGTGCACGAAGAGGAGCTCGCCGAGATCGTCGAAAACCTCCGGCTTGTCGGCAGCGACGTCTCCGACGTCGAAGTCAAGAAGGCCGAGGGCGGGCTCCCGCGCTCGGCGCGCGAAACACTGGTGGCGTTCGCGAACACCCGAGGTGGCACCCTCATCCTCGGTCTGGACGAGCGGTCGGGCTTCACGGCGACCGGCCTCTCCGACCCGGCGAAGATGTCGTCCGACCTCGCCGCCATGTGCGCGGCCGACATCGAACCGCCCCTGCGGCCCCACATCGGCATCCACGACTTCGAAGACGTGACGGTCCTGGTCGCCGAAATCCCGGAACTGCCCGCCCATCGCAAGCCCTGCTTCAGCCGCGGCGCCGGGATGAGCCAGGGGTGCTTCGTCCGAGTCGGTGACGGAGATCGAAAGCTCACGAGCTACGAAGTCCAGCTCCTGCTGGCCAACCGGGGGCAGCCCCGCGAAGACGAGGCCCCGGTCCCCGGGACCGGCCCTGCCGATTTCGACGCCGCCTTGGTGACAGCGTTCCTGGCCAGGCTCCGCACACGTCGTCCCTATGCGTTCAGCGAACTCGATGCCGTCTCCGCCCTGCGGCGGGCGAAAGCTTTGGTCAGGGACGAGAACGGCGCCGACGTCGCCAGCGTGGGCGGTCTGCTTGCCCTCGGCAGCTACCCGCAGGAACACTTCCCGCAGCTGATGTTGACCTTCGTCCACTACCCGACGACGGACGGCGCCGACACCACGACAGGCGAGCGCTTCGTGGACAACGTCGTCGCCGAGGGACCGATACCCGTCATCGTCCGCGACGCGCTCCTCGTCGTGCGGAAGAACATGACACGCCGATCGGTTGTGCACGGAGCGGGACGCGCGGACATCTGGCAATACCCCGAGGCCGCCCTACGCGAGGCCATCGTGAACGCGCTCGTCCACCGCGACCTCTCGCCCGAGGCGCGGGGCACGCAGGTGCAGGTCGAGATGTACCCCGATCGGCTTACCGTCCGGAATCCCGGAGGGCTGTTCGGGCCGGTGACGGAAGACAGGCTCGGCGAGGAAGGCATCTCTTCGGCGCGGAACGCCGGCCTCCTCCGCGTCCTCGAGGACGTGCCACTGCCGGGAGGCACCCAGGCGATCTGCGAAAACCGCGGTTCCGGGATCCGGACGATGATCAACGCACTTCGCGCGGCACGCATGAGCCTGCCGGAGTTCAAGAACCGCGTGAGCACGTTCAGCGTCACCTTTCCCAACCACACGCTTCTCGGGGAGGAAACGGTCGATTGGCTCAAGTCGCTGGGCGAACACGGCCTGTCGGAAAGCCAGTGCGTCGGCCTCGCGATCCTCCGGGAAGGCGGCCACCTCGACAACCAGACCTACCGGACGGAGACCCGCGTCGACTCCCGCGTGGCGACCCAGGAGCTTCGCGATCTGATCGCCCGGGAACTGGTGGTGCAGACCGGGAACCGGCGTTGGGCGCGCTATCGGCTCGCCCCCGCTCTGCTGCCGGCTGCCGACGCGGCACCGATCACCGGTCCGCGGAGGGCGGACCGCCGCCGGGAAATCCTGGACGCCCTGCGCCAAGGGGAACGGTCTCGGCTCGAACTGGCCACAGCGACCGGTCTCACCGACCAAACCGTGGCGCGATGGCTTCGCATCCTCCGGGATGAAGGGCTCGTCGAGACCACGGAGGAGAACGTACGCAACCCGGCCACGCGGTATCGCCGCACCGGCAAGATCGCGCTGGGCGAAGACGGCGAAATGTAAAACACGCGTCGCCGGTGGACCGTTCCGCCAGGTTGGACTCTCCGCACCCCGGCAAGCGTCAAGCGACGATCCGCGGTTCCGACGCGAGCCGCGACAGGACGTGGGTCAACCGCCGGGCGGCGACGTCCCACTCCTCCAGCGCGCTGCCCCGGCCCAGCGCTGCCGTGCGCAGTGACCGGCGCAGCTCCGCGTCGGCGTACCAGCGGTGGAGCGCGTCGGCGAGGGCGAACGGGTCGTCCGGCTCGACGAGGAGGCCGGGCATCTCGCCGTCGGCGTCGACGCCGAGTGCGTCGTACACCCCGCCCACCTCGGTCGCCACCACCGGGATGCCCCTGGCCAGTGCCTGCGCCACGAACATGCCCGACGTCGCCGCGCGGGCCGGGATGACCAGCAGGTCCGCCGCGTTGTAGGCCGCGCCGAGGTCGACCGCGTCGCCGGCCAGCGTGATCCGGTTGCCGAGGCCGAGCCGTTCGATCGACCAGCCGAGCTCGTCGACGAACGCGGGGTCCGCCGTCAGCGAGCCGGCGAAGACGCACGACAGCGCCAGGTGGTCGATCTCGCCGAGGGCCTGGACCAGCACGTCGTGGCCGTTGCGACGGGTGACGTCGCCGACGCACAGCAGCCGCGACACGCCGTCCGCGCCCGCGGCGAGCGGGGCCGCGTCGGTACCGGGCTTGGCGACGTAGACGCGGCCGGGGTCCAGGTCGTGGCGGTCGATCAGCAGCCGGGCGAGCCACGGGCTGGTCGCGACGACCATCCCGGCCATCCGCAGCGTCTCGCGCTCGCAAGCGTCCAGCTCCGCGGCGTGCGCCGGAGCCAGCCCCGGCTCGTCGGCGAGGGCCTGGTGCACCAGCACGGCCAGCCGCAGCCGGCGCGCGTGCGGGACGACGATCTCGGGCACGCCCGAGGCGATCGTGCCGTCGAGCAACACGACTGTCCGGTCCGGCAGCGCGGCGAGCGACCGCGCCAGCCGGCGTCTCGACGTCGCGTCCGGCTCCGGCCAGTCGCCGGCGATCGGCAGCTCCAGCACCGGCTGCCCGACGGCGGGCAGGTTCTGGCACATCCGCTTGTCGTAGGTGTCGCTGCCCGGCGGTGCGGCCGGGAGGATGAACACCATCGGGTCGGCGGGCCTCACCGCGCGCGCCGGAGCAGGTCGGGTTCGGGAACAGACACGGCTACCTCCAGCGTGGATCGACGGCGGTGACGGCTCATACGTCACACGCACGCCGGGCCGCGAAGGTTCAGGTGCTCTGCGAGTCGATCATCCAGATGCCGCCCACCTGAACCAGGGTGAAGGTGTCGTTCTCGGGCTTCCCGCCGTCGTAGAGGACGGTCGCGGTCACCCGGTTGGGTCCGACCTCGCGAGGATTGCTCACGTTCACCTGCTTGTACTTGCCCCAGAAGCTCTTGTACGTCTCGTACGTCTGGCTGCGGGAAGCCTTGAAGCGGGGGGTGAGCAGGTTCCACGCCGCCGCCGGGTTGCCCGGCAGCAATCCGTAATAGGCGGTGAGCGCCTCGACGGCGGACTTCGACGAAGCCACGGTCGAGATCGTCGGCGAGGTGGGCGGAGCTGAGGACGCCGAGGTCGGCGGCGTCGGCGAAGGGGAAGACGACGGCGTGGGCGTGGCCGACGACGGCGTCGGCGAGGCCGAGGTGGACGGCGACGGCGACGTCACCGGCGGGGCGGCGGTGTCCTGCGGGGCCTTCTGCCGCACGACCAGCAGGATCGCCACGACGACCGCGACGCACAGCAGCGCCGCCCCCGCTCCGACGGCGATCAGGCCCTTGCGCGCGCCCGGGGACACCGCGGTGACCTCCCCCGTCGGCACGGTGACCGCGGCCGGCACGGTCGGCACCGCCGGCGCCTCGGTTCCGGGCACCGTCGCCGCGAGCACCGAATCCCCCGGCTCGGCGTCGCCCAGCAGCGCCACCAGCTCCTGCTCGACCTCGTCCATCGAAGGGCGCTCGGCCGGCTCGCCGGCGAGCATCCGCAGCAGCAGCGGCGTCAGCCGGCCCGCCTTCTCCGGCGGGACGGTCTCGCCGCTGGACGCCTTGTAGAGCAACGCGATCGGGTTGTCGGCGACGCCGTAGGGCGACTGGCCCTCGACGGCGGCGTACAGCGTGGCGCCGAGCGAGAAGACGTCGGCGGCGAAGTCCGCGTCCTCGCCACGGGCCACCTCGGGCGCGAGGTACGCGGGCGTGCCGGCGATCTCGCCGGTGGCCGTCAGCTTGACGTCACCGATCGCGCGCGAGATGCCGAAGTCGGTGATCTTCGCCGTGCCGTCCTCGGAGACCAGGATGTTGGCCGGCTTCACGTCGCGGTGCACGATCCCGACGCGGTGCGCGCCGGCCAGCGCCGAGCTGATCTGCGCGCCGATCCGGATGGCGTCGTCCACCGTGGCCGGCTCCTCGCCGAGCACGACGGCCAAGCTCTTCGACGGCAGGTACTCCATCACCAGCCACGGCCGGTCCTCCTCCTCGAGGACGGCGAACACGGTGATCGCGTGGGAATGCTGCAACCGGGCGGCGATCCGCGCCTCGCGCATGGCGCGGTTCTTCGCCTCCTCGGTGCGGTGCTCGTCGTGGTCGTGCGGCAGCAGGAGTTCCTTGATCGCCACAGTGCGGTCGAGCTTCTCGTCCTGGGCCCGCCACACCGTGCCCATCGCGCCGCCGCCGACCGGCTCGATCAGCCGGTACCGATCGCGGATCCGGCGACTTTCCACGAGCATCCACCATTCTCCGAAGCGGCCGACGAGATCCGGTCAGCATGCCAGCCTGCGCGGCCGACCGGTACCAACGTAACCGAAATCCTTGCGTGGACAGCGCAAAAGTGCGCTGTGGCGCCGCCCACGGTGTACCCAGGAATCCTAACGAACAACCCCGTATGCCCGATCAAGTGCGTCCACGATCTCCTTGCGCAGCCCGGCGCCGACGGCGATGGTCGCCGCGGAACCGACCGTGTGCTCGCTGCCGTCGCGGTCGACGACGACGCCACCGGCCTCGCGCACCAGCAGCACGCCGGCCATGGTGTCCCACGGGTTGTTGGACAAGATCAGTGCGGCGTCGAGCTTTCCGTCGGCGACCCAGGCGAGGTCGATCGCCGCGGTGCCGAGCATCCTGATCTTCTGCGCCCGCGCGCCGAGGTCCGACAGCAGCGTCAGCCGGGCGCGGTTCTTCTCCTCGGCGAGCTCGCCGATCGCGAAGTCGCCGACGGCGATCATGGCGTCCGACATCTCCGTCGCGGTGGACGCGCCGACGCGCTCTCCGTTCGCGAAGGTGCCTTCACCACGCAAGGCCGTGTACGTGACACCGAGGTACGGCAGCGCGATCGCCGCGACCGTGCTGTGCTCGCCCTCCACCAGCGCCAGGGAAATCCCGCAGAGCGGAATTCCGCGCGCGAAGTTCGCCGTTCCGTCGATCGGGTCGAGGGCCCACCAGCGGCCGCCCGCGGCACCGCTGCGGCCGCGCTCTTCTCCGAGGATGCCGATCTCCGGCGTCTCGGCGGTGAGGAACTCCCGCAGCGCGTCCTCGACGGCGGTGTCGACGTCGGTCACCAGGTCGCGATCGCCTTTCGCGGAAACGGAAAAACTCGGGCGCGACCTGACGATCTCCGTCGCCTTCGCCACGGCTTCGCGCGCGACGTCCAGTAGTGCGGCATGCTCGGTCATGCCACCAACATAGAGAAGGGACGCGTCCATGACCGATCTGTTCCCGCTCGCCACCACCGTCGACGAGCAGGAGCGGCGGGCGTCGGTGGCGGTGCTGCCGATCGGCAGCTTCGAGCAGCACGGCGCGCACCTCCCGCTGGTGACCGACACGGTGATCGCGGCCACGCTCGCCAAGGCCCTCGCCGACGCCCACCCCGTCCTCCACCTGCCGCCGCTCACGATCTCGTGCTCGCACGAACACGCCGGGTGGGCGGGCACCGTGAGCATCTCGGCGCGCACGCTGCACGCCGTGGTCACCGACATCGCCGCGTCACTGCGAGCGTCCGGGGTGGACCGGCTCGTGCTGGTCAACGGGCACGGCGGCAACTACGTACTGTCCAATGTGGTCCAGGAAGCCGCCGGCACGATGGCGCTGTTCCCCGGCGTCGCGGACTGGCAGGCGGCCCACACCGCGGCCGGCCTGCGGACGTCACTGGACGACGACATGCACGCGGGCGAGCTGGAGACGTCGATCCTGCTGCACGCCCACCCGCACCTGGTCCGGCCGGGTCACGAGACGGCCGACCACGTCGCCGACCGGGACCACCTGCTGACGCTGGGCCTGCGGGCGTACACGGAGTCGGGGGTGCTCGGCCGTCCTTCGCTGGCCAGTGCGGCCAAGGGGCACGTCGTGCTGGACACGCTGGTCCAGCGCTTCTCCGGGGTGCTCGAGGTGCTGGGCTTGTCGTGAGTGGCAATGAGGGTTCCAACCCGAATTGCCACTCACGAGGGTCAGGAGCCGGCGAACGCCTGGCCGAGGTGCGGCAGCAGGTGGGCCATCCGCTCGGCCTTGGTCCGCAGGTACCGCAGGTTCTCCGGATTCGGCGGAACGAGCAGCGGAACCTGCTCGCTGATCCGGATTCCGTAGCGCGTGAGCTGTTCGACCTTCGCCGGGTTGTTCGACAGCAGGCGCACCGACCGGACCCCCAGGTCCTGGAGGATGCCCGCCGCCGCGTGGTAGTCGCGGGCGTCGACCGGGAGGCCCTGTGCCACGTTCGCGTCGACCGTGTCGAGGCCCTCGTCCTGCTGCAGCCGCATCGCCTCGAGCTTCGCGAGCAGGCCGATCCCGCGGCCCTCGTGGCCCTGGACGTAGACCAGCACGCCCGAGCCCTCCTCGACGATCCGGTCCAGCGCCACCGCCAGCTGGTCGCCGCACTCGCAGTGCGTCGAGCCGAAGACGTCCCCGGTCAGGCATTCGCTGTGCACCCTGGCCAGGGTGCCGAGCGGGCCGATCTCGCCGTACACCAGCGCGACCTGCTCGGTGCCGGTGCGGTCGAGGTACCCGACCGCGCGGAACGTCCCGTGCCGGGTCGGCAGCCGGGTTTCGACGACCCGCTCGACCACGGCCCGGCGCGGTAGACCCCCGGCAAGATCACTGACGTCACTTGCGGTCATGACTTCAACCCCACTTCCGATTCGATCCCGGTGTCGGCCGCCGTGCGCGGAGCGGGCACGACACCGGTGTGCGGAGCGCGGGTCTCGCGGAACCCGGCGACGCTCCGGACGAGCAGGACACCGGCGCCGGGCAGGCTCGCGACCAGCGTGAGCACGCCGTAGACCACAGCGACGGTGACACCTTGGGCGGCTCCCAGACCGGCCGCGCCGAAGAGCAGGGCGCAGACGCCCTCGCGCGGGCCGAAGCCGCCGACGTTGAGCGGGAGCCCCATCGCGAGCAGCGCGAGGACCATCAGGGGCACCAGCTGCCCCACCGGCGCGGCCACCCCGGCGACGCGGGCGGCGACGACGAACAGCGTCAAGTGCCCGGCCAGCGTCGCGGCCGACAGGAAGCCCACGCCGGGCCAGGTCTCGCGGCTGAAGAGGCCGAGCCGCAGGTCGGCGAGGGTGACGGCGAAGCCGCGGCGCCACTTCGACGGGCTGTGGATCCAGCGCCCGCCGAGCAGGCGGCCGACGACCAGCGCGGCAACGGCGGCCAGCACGAGTACCACCCCGGCGACCACGACGACCTCGCGGAACGCGTCCGGCACGACCCCCGGCGACGCCAGCACGACGGTGACCGCGGCCCCGACCAGCACGATCTGGCCCGCGGTGCGTTCCAGGACGACGGCCCGCACGCCGCGCGGCACGTCTCCGCTGTCGCGGCCGTGCTGCACCGCGCGGTGGACGTCACCGAGGACACCGGCGGGCAGCACGCCGTTGAGGAACAGCGCGCGGTAGTAGTCGGCGACGGCGGTGCGCAGGGAAAGCCGCAGGCCGAGCCGGGTGGCGACGATCTGCCAGCGGCCCGCGCTGAACAGCGTCGTCGCGAAGCCGATGCCGAGCGCGGCCAGGACGCCGACGGCGCTGATCCGGCCGAGCCCGTCGAGGAAGGCGGCGCTGCCGAGCTGCCAGACCAGGACGGCGAGGATGCCGGCGGCGCCGAGGATCCGCAGCCAGGCCAGTGCGCGCTTCACGCCACCGCTCCCGAGCTCGGCGGCAGGACCAGCAGGTCGCCGTGCTGGACCACCGCGTGCAGCTCGCCGGCCTGGGCCAGGTCCAGCCGCCGCCGCAGGTAGCCGTCGGCGGCGGGGCGCAGGTCCGGGCGCTGCTCGACGGCGGCGCCGACCCAGCCTTCGAGCCACTGCCGCTGCAGTTCGGCCTCGTCCGGGCCGAGCTGCCAGGCGCTGCCGGCGCGGACGACCGTGGCGCCGAGCCTGCGGAACGCGGCCGCGGCGACGTCCACCGCGTCCGGGCCGAGCAGCTGCCTGCCGCCCGTGGTCCGGCGCTGGTGGGCGTTGAACGCGGCGGTGACCTCGTCGTCCAGCGGGTCGGCGGGCGAGAGGTCCACCCGGCCGGTCACGGAGAGCACGAACAGCGCGGCGCAGCCCGCTTCGACGATCGCCGTGGCCAGCGCGGTGACCTCGGCTTCGGTCAGCAGGTCGAGCAGCGCGGACGCGGTGACCAGCGACGTCCCGGCGAGGTCCGCGGCCCGCAGCGCGGTGATGTCGCGCTGCTCGGCGACGGCGGTGACCGGGCTGCCGTCGAGCGCGGTGGCCGGCAGGGAGCCGCGGGCGTGGGTGAGCAGGTCGGTGTCGTGGTCGTGCAGGATCCAGCGCTGGGTGCCGGGCAGCCGGGCGGCCAGCCAGCGGCCGAGCGAGCCGGTCCCGCAGCCGAGGTCGCGGACGACGAGCTCCCCGCCGGGCGGCAGCTGCTCCCGCAGGGGTTCGAGGAGCTCGGTGGCGCGAGCCGCGGCGTCCGCGGGTTCACGCAGGTAGAGCCAGTCCGGCGCGAACGCGGTCATGCCACCGCCTCCTGCCGCTGCAGGATGCCGGCGATCCGGCGGGCGGTCTCGTCCCAGCCGGTCAGGCTCTCGCGGCGCAGCCTCGCCGACGCACGCAGCCGCGTCCGCAACGCCGGCTCGGTGAGCCAGCGGCGCAGGGCGGCGCCGAGCGCTTCGACGTCGTCACCGGGCACGAGCATCCCGGGCACCGAACCGTCCGGCGCGACGCCGAGGGTGTCGGGCAGCGCGTCGACGTCGGTGGTCAGGACCGGCACGCCGTGGGCGAGGGCCTCGGTGACGACCATGCCGAAGGTTTCCGCGCGCGAAGGCAGCACGACGAGGTCGGCGGTGTGGTAGGTCGCGGCGAGCGCCGGGCCGGTGCGCGGGCCGGTCAGCGTGAAGCGGGCGCCCAGCCGGTGCTCGCGCAACCGCTCGACGTACTTGGTCTCGCGGCGGATGCCGCCGACGCATTCGCAGGTCCAGCGCAGATCCGCGACGGTCTCGAGGGCCTGGGCGAGCACGCCCTGCCCCTTGCGGGGGGTCACGTTCGCGACGCAGACCAGGCGGGACACGCCGTCGGTGCCGATGGCCAGCGGCGCCGGGTCGACGCCCGGCGTCACCGAGTGGACGCGGTGCGGAGCCAGGCCGTGGTGGCTGATCAGGCGGCGCGCGGCCCACTCGCTGGTCGCGACGACCGAGCCGGCCGCCCGCAGCGTCTCCCGCTCCAGCGCGTCGAGCTCCGCGGCGAGCGCGGGCGGCAGGCCGGTCTCGTCGGCCAGCGGCAGGTGCACCAGCACCGACAGCGAAAGCCGCCGCGCCTGCGGGACCACGACCTCGGGCACGCCGCACGCGACCAGGCCGTCGAGCAGCACGGCCGCGCCCGTGGGCAGCGCGGACAGCAGGTGGCCGAGGACCGCGCGGGCCTCGGTGTCCGGCCGCGGCCAGCTGCCGGATACGGCGATCTCGTGCACGTCCAGACCGGCGGCGGCGAGCCGGTCGCACATCCGGCGGTCGTAGGTGTTGCCGCCGCTGGGGACGGACGCGTCGTCGACGTCCCCGGGGAGGATCACGTACAGGCTGTTCACAGGGCACGCTCGTAACTCGCCCAGGCGACGTGCGACTCGTGGAGCGCGACGGCGATCCCGTCGAGGCCGCGCGCGCCTTCGCCGAGGCGTCCGGCGTGGACGGCGTCGGCGAGGCGGTCGGCGATGACCTTCGCGAGGAACTCGGTCGAGGTGTTGATCCCCTTGAACTGGGGCTCCTCGTCGAGGTTGCGGTAGTTCAGGTCGCTGAGCACCGCCCCGAGCTCTTCCGTGGCCTTGCCGATGTCGACGACGATGTTGTCGTCGTCGAGCTCGGCCCGGCGGAAGGTCGCATCCACCACGAAGGTCGCGCCGTGCAGACGTTGCGCGGGGCCGAACACTTCCCCGCGGAAGCTGTGGGCGACCATCACATGGTCACGGACGGTGATGCTGAACACCAAGACCTCCGAGGCATTCGGGTGGACGTGGTCATTACGGCTGATACATGACACGGAGGCAGAGGGCGGAAAGTTCATTCGCGACCAGCCGGGGTAGCACGAAAGGGAGATCTTCAAACATGCATTCGCCGCTGACCAGCGCTTCGAACGCCGGATCGGCCAGCAGATCCAGGGCGACGCCGAGGCGCTGGGCGTAGCTGCGGTCCGGGCGCGCGACCGTCCCGACCTGGCTGCTGCGGATCACCAGCCGCCGCGAATGGAAGTTCTCGCCGAGCGGAACGCTCACCCGGCGGTCGCCGTACCACGACATCTCGACGACCTCCCCCGCCGGCGCGAGCAGCTCCAGCGCACGGGCGAGCCCGGCGTCGCTGGCGCTGGCGTGCACGACGAGGTCACAGTCGCCGAGCGCGTCTTCGGGCGACGAGAAGTCGACGCCCAGTGCTTCGGCGATCCCGGCGCGTGCCGGATCGACGTCGATCAGCTGCACCCGCGCGGCCGGGAAGCCGGTGAGGAGCTTCGCGACGCTGCAGCCGACCATCCCGGCGCCGATGACGGCGATCCGGTCGCCGAGCCGCGGCCGCGCGTCCCACACGGCGTTCACCGCGGTCTCGACGGTGCCGGCGAGGATCGCGCGGGCGGCCGGGACGGCTTCCGGCACCAGCGTCACCGCGTCGGCCGGGACGACGTACGCGGTCTGGTGCGGGTGGAGGCAGAAGACGGTTTTGCCTTCGAGGTGCGCGGGGCCCCGCTCGACGACACCGACGTTGAGGTAGCCGTACTTGACCGGGCCCGGGAACTCACCCTCTTGGAAGGGGGCGCGCATGACGTCGTGCTGGCTCGCCGGGACGCCGCCGCGGAAGACGAGGGTTTCGGTGCCGCGGCTCACACCGGAGTAGAGGGTGCGGACGAGCACGTCGTCCGGTCCGGGCGCGGGCAGGGTGACCGGCCGGAGCGCCCCTTCGCCCGGCCGTTGAACCCAGAAGGCCTGTTCCACGTGTTTCTCCTCAGCAGGCGACCGGAGGCTGGTGTCGCCGCCACCTTATGAGCAGCCGTGCCGATTCGCGGAGTGACGATGATCAAGCAGGGACTTTTCCTACGGGCCGCGATTCCGGTGTGGGTGCTCGGCGCGACGGGCGTCGCAGGCGGCCTCGGCCCGATCGCGATGGTGACCGGGCTCACTTTCGGTGCGGCACTGGTTCTGCTGACGAGCTGGGGCCTGCGGCGGGCCGGCCGGCCGGCCTTCGGCCCGGCGGACTGGATCACGTTCGCGCGGGCGACGCTGGTCGGCTGCGCGGCGGAGCTGATCGCGGACGGCGGCCGCCCCGTCGCGTGGCTGGTGGGACTCGTCGCCGTCGCCCTGCTCCTGGACGGCTTCGACGGTCAGGTCGCGCGCCGCACCGGCACGGCGTCCGAGTTCGGCGCGCGTTTCGACATGGAGGTCGACGCGTTCCTGATCCTTCTCCTGTGTGTGCAGGTGTCGCGGACGCTCGGGCTCTGGGTGCTGGCGATCGGCCTGATGCGGTACGCGTTCGTCGCCGCTTCGTGGGCCATGCCCTGGCTGACGGCGCCGCTGTACCCGAGCATGGCCCGCAAGACCGTGGCGGCGATCCAGGGTGTCGTCCTGGTTGCGGCGGTGTCGGAGCTGCTGTCCTTCGCGGTGACCCTGGCCGCGGTCGCCGTGGCACTGGGGTCGCTGGTGTGGTCCTTCGGCCGGGACGTCGTCTGGCTGGCCCGGCACCGGGTGGCGGAGCGGCGGCCGGGCGGGATCGTGGAGATCACCCGCACCACCCTCCGGCGCCCCCTCGGCAACGCCACCGCCTGGCGCGGCCACAACCAGGCTGCTTAGCCGGCCCGATTCGTTCGCCTCCGTCCCCGATGTCGGAACCGGCTACCGGGCCGAACGCGACCGCCCGCGGAACCCGGGACTCAGCCGGGAGCCTGGATCTCGTCGTCGCGGCCGAGGTCGCTGTCGAAGTACGTGACTCGCCAGCCGGGGCTCACCTGGGCTCGCACCTCTTCCGCCAGGCGGCGTCCCCGGGCGACGAACTCCCGCTTCTCCGCTCCGGCCATAAAGCTGGAGGCTTTCGGGTCGTCACGGTTCAGGGTCGCGGTGTACTCGTCCGCCCAGCGGTTCAGCTCGCCCACCAGAGCCGGACTCAACCCCAGCTCGGGATCCGCGGGATCGACGTTTTCCATCCTCGGCGGCGCGAACACCCACAACGCCCAGCAGTCGTAGTCCGCCAGCACCCTGAGCGTCTTCTCCACTGTCACCACGAACCCACCGTGTTCGACCCGACAATGTATCCGTTGCTCCCGACCGTAATGCTCAACCGGTATTCCTTGCCCTTGTAGGTGAACTGGTAGATCGGCCGCCCTGTTCCCTTGCCCTGGTAGCCGACTATACGACCGGTGGCGGCACCGGTCAGAACGAAGTCGCCGACCTGGTCCGGTGCGATGCCGAGCTGCGCGAACTCGCGGCCGTGCTCGACCAGGATGTGAATCAGACCGGAATTCTCGTGGCCGACCTCAAGGAAGATCAGCTTTCCGTTCGCGTCGAGCTGCATCCCCAGCAGATCCTCGCGGGAGAAGTTGACACCGCTGATCGTCAGCTGTTCCAGCAGCCCCGCGTCGAGCAGCGGCGGCGGCCGGGTCAAGAACTCGGTCAACGCCGCCTGGGTGGCCCCGGCGCTGATGCCGGCTTCCTCCAGCAGCCCGGCCACCCGGGACGTGATCATCGCGTCCCCCGCGGCCATGGCTATCCACGTGGTGAAGGCGGTGCCTTCGGGAACGACGGAGGCAGCCAGAAGAGCGCAGGGCTCGAAAGCCGCGCACAGAGCGCCACCGACGACCGCGGCCTCCACGGTTGCCAGTGCGCCGTAGATCGCACTCAACTCGTTGAGGGCCTGCGCCGCCGTCGTGAACGCCAGGTCGGTGGCGAAAGTGGGACTGGTCTCGGCAGCGAAGCACTCCCGCTGAAACGCCTGCCCCATGTTCCCGGTGTGGCGGCAGAGCCAGTCGTTGTCCAGAATCCGCATCACCTTGTCGGCATCGGACATCTGCGCGAACTTGATGCACTCGTCGTAGCCGATGCCCCCGGGCAGGCTCTTGCAGTGCAACAGGACAATCCCGTTCGCTTCCTCCTGCTTCCGCTTGACCGTGGCCAGCGCCGCCGCCACCGCATCGTTCGCCGCCGTCCTGGCCTTCTCGGCGCTGCCACCTGCGATCAGCGCGCTGTTGAACGCGTCACGAGCCGAACCGTAGGCATTCGAAGCCATCCGCGCCGCGAAATTCGCCGACGAGTTCGCCCACGCCGCCGACAGCGTCGCCTTGCGAGAGGAGGTCCGCGCGTTCGCCGCGGCCGTGTTCGCCGTCGCCGCGGAGTGCGCGGCCCGCGTGGCGGCGTCCTGCGCGGCGACCGCCGATTCGTGAGCCTGCTGGGCGGAAACAGCAGCTGCCTGCCGGTCGGTCTCGGCCTGCCGGGCGTAGCCGGCAGCCTCGGCGGCAGCACCACGAGCAGTCGCAGCGACCTGCTGAGCCAGATCCGCGTTCTGCGCCGCGGCTTGGGCAGTCTGCATCGCCTGGGCGAGATAACCGGAAACCTGAGCGTCGTGAGCAGCGCTGTCCTGGTCCTGCTGGGCCGCGGTGTACTGCCCGGACTCCAGGAAGTCGTGGACCATCGCCGGCGTACCGTCGAGCGCGATCTGCGCGGCCACCTTCAGCTCCGGCCCGCTCGTATCGGCCGCGAGGAGCTGGTTCGTCTTGATCCGCTCGTCGTCGACCGCGTAACCGGTCTTGGCGTCCAGGAACTGCCGCAACGCCTGGTCGTTGTCCGCGTCCAAGGCCTTCTGTGCGGCGGCCTGGGTCGCGAAGTTCCCGGCCTGCTGCGCCCCGGCCAGGACCTGATCCACCGCGATCCGGTCGTCGAGCTCGCGGCCCGGGTAGTCCTGGCTGCGCAGGAACGCCGTGACGTCGGCGTCACTGCCCGCGAGAGCGGTATCGGCAGCAGCCTTGAAACCGTCGGTGCCGGTCCGGGCGAGGTTGGCCAACGTGACACGATCGTCCTGCCCGGCCGCGAGCGCCAAGCCACTGCGGACGAAGTCCATCGCGACGATGTCCGGGCCGGCAAGGGCGTTGCGGGCCGCGGCCTGGGTCCACGGGCCACCACTGGTCGCCAGCGCCAACGCCGCCTTACGGGCGTCCGCCAGTGCGAGAGCGGCCACCGTGCCCGGCGCGGTCGCTTCGGCGAGCAACCGGTTCGTCTCGGCCGCCCGCAGATCGTTCTGGGTCTTGGTCCACCGGTCGGCGACGAACACCCGATCGGCTGCGGCACTGAGGTTCAGGGCCAGTTCGTCGTCGCGGTCGTACTGGGCGGCGAGGCGGGCCGCGTCGGCGGTCCGGGCGGCGTCGTAGACGGTCTTGGCCCCGGTGGCCGCAGTGAAGGCAGCTTCAGCGGCTCGGGTCGCCGCGTTCGCATGCGTGGTGGCCAAGTTGGCCGCCTCGGTCGCGTTGTGGGCATGACTGGCGGCATCCAACGCAGCCGCAGCCGCAGCGTCGGCATCGACAGCAGCCCGTTCCGCAGCAGCCTGGGCAGCATAAGCCGCGCCGGCCGCGGTGTCGGCGAACACGCTCGCGGCCTGCGCGGCACGGGTCGCGCGGGCCGCGTTCGCGGCCGCGCTGGCCGCCGCCTGCCGCGCCTTGGCCGCCTGCGCCTTCGCGACCGCGGAATTCTTGCTGGCCGCTTCAGCCGCACGCGCCGCAGCCGCAGCATTGTTCCCCGCCGAACCAGCCGCAGAAATCGCGTTCTTCGCCGCAGTCACCGCATCACCCGCCGACTTGGCCGCCGCCGCCGCATCCCGCGCACCCCGCGCAGCATCCCGCGCCGTCTCCGCCGCCTGACGCGCAGTGTCCGCATTCTTCGCATCAGTCGCCGCAGCCGAAGCAGAGTTATAAGCCTGAGACGCCGCCTGCCCAGCCTTGGTCGCCGCCGCCGCCGCACGAGTCGCAGCACCGGACGCCACCCGAGCCGCGACACTGGCCGCGTTCGCCGCACCGACCGCCTCCCGCGCAGCCGAAGCAGCCTTGTCCGCAGCATCAGCAGCCGCCACCGCCGCGGCCGTCGCAGCATTCGCGTCGTTATGCGCATTCACACTCGCCGTCGCCGCCGCCTCAGCCGCCTGCTTGGCCAGCAAAGCCTCCGCCACCGCACTGGCCGAAGCCACCTTGGACGCCTCGGTCTCCCTCGCCGCCTCCTCCCCCGCGTCCTTGGCCGCCGCAGCCAGCTGCGCGATCGTGGCCGTCTCCAAATCGCGGGCCTCGGCCACCTCCCGATCATGGTTGAGGAACTGCGCATACGCCTCAACACTGTCGCCGTCCAGCGCCCGCTGCGCCGCCACCCGGGTCTCCGGCCCACCCGCCGCCAACGCCTGATCCACCCGGATCCGCTGATCCAGCTCATACGGGACCTTCCACCCCGAATCCAGGAAATCCTGAATCGCGTCGTCGGTGTCGGCGTCCAACGCCACCTGCGCAGCCTTCCGCAGCTCCGGACCACCCGCGGTGAGCATCTGATCGACACGGATCCGCCGATCCACACTCGACGGCAACTGCCACCCCGACGACAGGAACGCGGGAATCGCCGCGTCACCGGACGCGTCCAGAGCGCGCTGAGCAGCGTCCTTCACCGTCGGGCCACCCGAGGCCAGCATCCGGTTCACACTGATCCGGTCATCGACCCTGCGGTCCTGCGGCAACTTGACCGTCAGGAACGCCGTGATGTCGGCATCAGTCCCGACCAACGCCGCCGCCGCGTCCGCCTTCACCGTGGGGCCACCCAGCCGCCACATCTGCACCACACGATCCCGGTCAGACAACGGCGGAGCCGAAACACCCGGCGACGGCTCCGAATCAGCCAACGCAACCGGCGCGCTCAGCGCTCCCGCGAACAACGTGACGACCAACAGGACCAGCCCGACGGCCGCCCGTACCGATTCCCGACGCGCGAACAACACCCAACTCCCCCTCGTGTGAACCGATGCTCGTACAACCAAATGGCGCACGCCGACAACCGCGGCGTTTATGACCTGGAATGCTTCGCGCGCACATTCCGGAGAATCGCACGTTGACGCTCAGGCGTATCGCACGCCGTCAGAAGACCCCTCTTGCCGCCAAAACTCGGCAAGTCTTTGCATCGTAGCCAGCCGCGGCGTTGCCTTGGAACGTGATATACATCACAATTTATTCTCGTAACATCGCCCGCTCAGCGTCGATAGACGACGGGGGTGAACAGTCGTTCCAACGCTTATCCGGAATAGCCTGGAAGTCCGAGAGGGAATCTGACCGAATATTCCCGCAGCGGAATCACGGCGATTTCAACACACCGGTACACCCGGCGTCGGACACCCATTTCACCCAAACATATGTTACCTGAGGGAGATTCGATGCCACGTGCACTTCGGAACGCCGGGGCGGCCTTCGCCGCACTGACGGCCGCCAGTCTGATGACCGCTCCAGCGGCTCAGGCTGTCACCGGCGGCAGCCCGGTGGCCGACGGGACCTACGCTTTCACCGCGCAGATCAGCGGCGCCTTCGGTTGCACCGGTGCGCTGGTCGCCCCGCAGTGGATCCTCACTGCGGCCGCGTGCTTCGGCACCGGGCCACTGTCGGCCGGGGCGCCCGCCACGCCCTACACGGCGACTGTCGGCCGGGCCGACCTGACCGGGTCCGCCGGGCACACCGTCAAGATCACCACCCTGGTGCCCGCCACCGACCGCGACGCGGTGCTGGCCAAGCTGGCCCTGCCCGTCGTCGACGTCGCGCCGGTGCCGCTGGCCACCCAGGCCCCGGCCGCCGGCGACGTCCTGCGGATCGGCGGCTACGGCCGCACCGCGGACACCTGGGTGCCGGACCGGCTGAGCACGGCGTCGTTCGCCGTGAGCGGCGTCAACGGCACGGCACTGGCCGTCACCGCGGTCACGGGAGATGCCACCACCTGCCTCGGCGATGCCGGCGGCCCTGCGCTGCGGGAAAACGGAGCGCAGGTCGAGCTCGCCGCGATCAACGCCCGGTCCTGGCAGCACGGCTGCTACACCTCCGCCGAGACGCGCCAGGGCACCACGGAAACCCGCGTCGACGACCTGGGCACCTGGGTTCGCCAGGTCACCGCGCCGGTCGCCGCGACGATCGTCAGCAAGGCCAGCGGGCAGTGTCTCGACCAGGACTGGACCGGCGGGCAGGAGCACCCGAAGCTCAACGCCTGGCAGTGCTGGACGCCGCCGGGGACCAACCAGCAGTGGAAGGTGGCGTGGGTCTCCGGCGACACCGTCACGATCACCAACTCCCTCTCGGGCAAGTGCCTCGACCAGGACTACACCGACAACCAGCCGCACCCGACCGTCAACGCGTGGCAGTGCTGGACCCCGCCGGGGGTCAACCAGACCTGGACCGTCCAGCCGCACTACGAGGACGGCACCGTGACGCTGGTCAACAAGCTCAGCGGCCAGTGCCTCGACCAGGACTACACCGACAACCAGCCGCACCCGACCGTCAACGCGTGGCAGTGCTGGGCCCCGGCCGGCGTCAACCAGCGCTGGATCCTCAATTGACTCTCCGTACGCCGCCAGGCGAAACCGGTCCGCAGACCCAGACACAAAGGATCAGCACCGTGCACCTCACCAAGAAGCTCGCCATCGCGGCCGCGGTAGCGGTAGCGGTCGCCATCACCGGCGTCTGGACAGCCTCGGCGGCGTCAACCACCACGCAGGCCGACAGCGACACCCAGCCCACGCTCGCCGAGAACTACTCCTACCCGGGCGCTGCCGATATCCAGGCGCAGTACAACGTCACCCTCATCTCCGGCGACGGCCACATCATCTTCGCCGATTGCGCCACCCCGCCGGAGGACAACGTCAGCGTGCTGCAGGTCCGGACCACGGCCGACGCCGGCACCAGGCGCACAGTCTGCTTCAAGGTGCTGGCCCCCACCGGTCACCTGGAACTGCGCATTCCCGCCGTCTACGAGATCCGCGGCGACGGCCGGATCAGCGGCGCCGGTCACCGGGTGAAGGCCGAGCTCACCACCGACGCCGGCCAGCACTCCACCGTCGACGTCAACCCGAGCGGCACCACCCCGGTCGGCGTCGGCGCCAACCCCAGCAACGCCCCCACCACCCTCCTGCAGTTGACCGCCACACCCTGACCGCTGTTCGGGGAACCCACCGGCAGACCTGGTGGTGCTTCGTCGGATCACACCTGTCGACCGGACAAAGCACCACCAGTGCCGTGATGGTGGCGTTCAGAGCTTTCGGCGCCCCCGCGAACACTCACGCAGGCCGCTCAACCCGACTCGCGGGCCGCGCGGGCGCGGCGTTTGCCCTCGTGCATCGCCGCCACGCGGGCGACCGGGATCGTGTGCCCCTCCTCGACCAGGTCCGCCGGCAGGACGAACGGCTCCGGCATCTCCTCGGTCCACGGGTCGCCGTCGCCCAGCAGGCCCGGGGCCGTGTGCACGGTGAAGTCGGCCGGCTTGACGCCGTCGAGCTCGGCCCAGCGGACCGGGAACGACACCGGCGCGCCCGGGCGGTGGCGCGGGCTGTAGACCGAGACGACCGTCCCGCCGCCGGCCCGCGTCGAGTCCAGGAACACCTTGCCTTCGCGGCGCTCGACCACGAACTCCGTGGTGCCCAGCGCCGGGTCGATCCGCTCGGCACGGGCCGCGACCGCGCGGGTCGCCGCCGCGATGTCCTCCGTCGCCTGCCCGGACGCGAGCGGCACGAAGACGTGGACGCCCTTGGAGCCGCTGGTCTTCACCGCGCCGTCGAGACCGTCGTTGCGCAACGCCTCCCGCACCAGCTTTGCGGCGCCCACGGCCAGCGAAAACGGGGCGTCCGCCGGCGGGTCGAGGTCGAGGATCAGGTGCGTCGCCCCGTTCGCGGGCTCGCCGCGGAACAGCGACGTGTGGTACTCGATCGCGCGCTGGTTGCCGAACCACAGCAGCGTGCGCAGGTCGTTGCAGAGCGCGTAGGTGACTTCGCGGCGGGACCGGTCGGCCCACAGCGCCCGGCGCTCCACCCACTCCGGCGTGTACTTCGGCAGGTTCTTCTGCATGAACGGCCCCTGGCCGCGCAGCACCCGCACGACGCTGAGCAGCCGGTCGTGCAGCTCCGGCAGCATCCGGTCCGACACCGCTTCGAGGTAGTCGAGCAGGTCGCGCTTGGTCGCCGCCGCGCCGGGGAAGACCTCCTGGTCGAGACTGCTCACCTTGACGCCGTGCCGCACCTCATCGCCACTCATCGGCCCACCTTTGCGCCCCCGCGCGGGGGCGGTCAACTCTCAAACGATCGAATCTCCGGTGCGCGGCCGCCCCCGCGGCGACGTGACGTCAAGAGCGGTAAGCGGCCCGGGCGAACGCGATCAAGGCGCGCGCGGCGGGACTCACCGGCCCGTCGGTCCGCCACGCGAGCGCCAGCACGCCCCGCAGGCCCGGTCCCGCGATGCCGATGATCCGCAGCTCCGCCTGGTGGTACCGGGCCAGCGACGCCGGCACGATCGCCACCCCGAGCCCCCGGGTCGCCAGCTGCACCAGCACGTTCGGGTCGGCCGCCTCGAACGCGATCCGCGGCGTCAGCCCGGCCCGCGCGAAGGCGGCGTCCAGGGCCGTACGCAGGCCCGTCCCCTTCGGCAGCGCCATCAGCGGGAGGCCGTCGAGATCGGGGATGTCGACCTCGTCCCGGCCGGCCAACGGACCGGACGGCGCCGTGACGGCCAGGAACGGCTCGTCGAGCAGCACCTGCGTCGCGATGCCGGGCGGCGGTCCGGTCGCGAGGCCGACGACGGCGAGGTCGAGGCGGCCTTCGCGCAGCGCCGTGAGCATGGTGTCGGAGTTGGCTTCCGACAGCGTGATCTCCACCGCCGGGTACCGCTCGTGGAAGCCGGCCAGGAGGTCCGGCAGCCCGACCGGGCCCGCCGACGTCACCGCGCCGATCGCGACCTGCCCGCGGACCAGCCCGGCCAGCTCCTCGACGGCTTCGCGCACCCCCTGCACTGCCGCGAGCGCGGCCCGGGCGTGCGGCAGGGCCGCGGCGCCGACGTCGGTGAGCCGGACCGTCCGGCCGGAGCGGTCCAGCAGCTCCTGACCCAGCTCCCGCTCGAGCCGCTTGACCTGCGCACTCACGCCGGGCTGGGCGACGTGCAGCCGCTCCGCCGCGCGCGTGAAGTTGCGTTCCTCCGCGACCGCCACGAAGTACGCGAGCTGGTGCAGTTCCATAAGCAGTGATTCTAGCCAGGAGAAAAACCAGATCTTGGACTTCTGATCGTCGGCGCCCCAAGCTGGAGGCAGCGACCGAAAGGAACCGAGATGAACATCCTTCGCCCTGGTCAGGACGGGTACACCGAGGAAGTCGCCGGGTTCCAGACGGCGGTGCCCAGCTCGCCCGCGGCCGTCGTCGCCGCGGAAAGCGCCGAGGACGTCGGCGCTGCCGTGCGCTACGCCGCCACGCACGGGCTGCGGGTCGCGGTCCAGGCGACCGGGCACGGCTTGACCGACGGCACCGACGGGCTGTTGATCAGCACCCGCCGGATGGCCGGCGTCGAGATCGACGCCGCGGCCCGCACCGCCCGCGTCGAAGCCGGCGTCCGCTGGGGCGCGGTGCTCGAAGCCGCCGGGCAGCACGGCCTCGCGCCGCTCAGCGGCTCGTCCCCCGACGTCGGCGTCGTCGGCTACACGCTCAGCGGCGGCTTCGGGCTGATGGCCCGGCGGTACGGCCGCGCCGCCGACCACGTCCGCGCCCTCGACGTCGTGACCGCCGACGGCGACCTCCGGCGCGTCGAGCCGGGCTCGGACCTGTTCTGGGCGCTGCGCGGCGGCCGGGACAGCTTCGGCGTCGTCACGGCGATCGAGTTCGCCCTCATGCCGGTCCGCGACCTCTACGGCGGCAGCCTCACCTTCGACAGCGCCGACGTGCCGACGGTGCTGCGGGCCTGGCGGACGTGGTCGGCGGCCGCGCCGGACGCGCTGACGACGTCGCTGGCCATGATCCCGTACCCGGACCTGCCGATGCTGCCGGAACCCCTGCGCGGCAGGCACGTCGCCCAGGTCCGGGTCGCCTACCTCGGCGAGGACGGCGACGACCTCGTCGCGCCGCTGCGAGCCGCCGCGCCCGCCCTGCTCGACACGCTGCGGCCGATGCCGTTCACCGAGTCCGGGTCGATCGCGGCCGAACCGCGGCAGCCGCACGGCTACCACGGCACCAACGCGACCGTCTCGCAGCTGAACGACGCCATGCTCGACGCGCTCCTAGAGCACGCCGGCCCGGGCGCGGCCACGCCCCCGGTGCTCATCGTCGACCGGCTGGGCGGCGCGCTCGCCCGGCCCCCGCAGACGCCGGGCATCGACTGGGACCGCTCGGCCGAGTTCGTCGTCCGGGCGCTGTCGGTGATCGGCGAAGACGGCGTCGCGGCCGTCCGGCGCGCGCACGCGAAGCTGTTCGGCGCGCTGGCGCCGTGGACGACCGGCCGCCTGCTGCCGTTCGTGTACGGCGAGCACGCGCCGGAGGAGGTCGCGGAGGGCGTTTTCCCGGCCCGGGACCTCGAGCGCCTTGCCCGGTTGAAAACGGCGTACGACCCGCGAGACACGTTCCGGCCGGCGCCCGCGGTCGCAACGCACTGAGCCGGCTGGAAGTCAGCGCGCCGGGGCCCACACTCCGGCGAAGTTCCCGCAACTGACGGCTTGGCCGTGCAGTGCTGCACGCACAGCGGGTTCCACGTAGGAACGGCCGAAGGTCTCGGCGTCGGGAGCGACATTCGCGGGTACCGGGTCTGCGGCGATGAGCACCTCGACCTGAATGGCTCGTGCCGGAGGAGCAGCTCGCCACGCCCGGTGACGGACGTGCAACAGTCACGGCCAACAACCGCTACGCGACGGCCCTGCGGACCTACAACCTCACCGTCGAGGGTGTTCACACCTACTACGTGCTCGCGGGCGACACGCCGGTTCTGGTGCACAACACGGTGCCCTGCCCGGTGGGAGCCGGAGACATCTGACACGAGGGCACTTTCACCTCGCATGAGAAGAGCTTCGAATACCACTACAACAAGCACGGCCTGCCGGAGCACGTCACACCCGAGCAGTACTTCCTGGATGCGAAGGAGTGGTCCGAGCAGCTGGCCCAACCAGGCGGGAAACGTGGCCTGAACGCCAAGCGGCAACCCTTCGGCGACGGCGAATACGGGGTGAAGTACTGGGTACCGGGCGGCAAGGGCGGAATCATCGCCCCGGACGGCAAAGTCGTACCTGCTCCCGTGGACGTGCTGGCGGAGCTGGAAGAGATCATACGCAGGATCGAGGCCCTGAGGACCGAGGTGACCGGCGAAGAACTCGCGGTCGCGGACGCGCAGCACGCCTACGCCGCGCTTCTGCACCTCGTCTACTCCGGATTCCTCCGTCAGGCACCGTCTCCGAACTGATCCCGCTGCGGGGTCGGGGTGCCGGCCCGGAGTCGGCTTCGGCCTTGCAGTGCCCCCCTGGCTCAGAAACGACCCAAGGGGCACTGCAAGGCCAAACCGGCTCGACCGTCACCGCGTCGTGGCCACTCGTTGCAGGCCTCAGCGCTCCAGGACCACGATCGGGATGAGCCGGTCGGTCTTCTTCTCGTAGTCGGCGAAGCCCTCGGCGTGCGCGACCATGCCCGCGTAGAGGCGGTCGCGCTCGGCGCGGTCGGCGATCACGGTGGCCGTGGCCTCGAACGTCTCGGTGCCGACCTCGACGGTGACCTTCGGGTTGGCGACCAGGTTGTGGTACCAGGCCGGGTTCTTGGGCGCGCCGCCCATGGACGCGGCGATGACGTAGCGGTCGCCATCCCGGGTGTAGACCAGCGGCGACAGGCGCTCTGCGCCGCTCTTCGCGCCGATCGTGGTGAGCAACAGCACGTTCTTGCCCTCGAACATGCCGCCGACCTTGCCCTCGTTGGCCCGGAACTCGGCGGCGACCTGCGTGTTGAAGTCGGTCATGTCGGCTGGTGTGGTCATGGGATCCCTTGTTTCTGGCCGGTACGCTCGGCCGGGCGCGAGTACGCTTGGCGAAGAGTTTGCTTTGCAAGCAAAGCTACCGACGGGAGGTGTGTGGTGTCAACGGAGGCCGGTCTGAGTGTCGAAGACGGCGTGCGGCAGCTCCTGCTGCTCATGCCGCGCTTGGTCGGCCGAGCGAAGCGTACGCCGGTGCCCGAGGAGCTGAACGGCTGCGCGCTCGCGCCGCGGCACCTCTCACTGCTGTCGTACCTGCTCTTCGACGGCCCGATGACGGTCACCGAACTGGCAACCCGCCTACAGGTCGCGCCGACGACGGCGAGCCTGATGGTCGGCGACCTCAGCCGTCAGGGCGTGCTGAACCGCGACGAGGACCCGGCCGACCGCCGCCGCACGATCGTCAGCATCGCCCCGGACAAGCGCCCGGCGGTCGACGCCTGGCTCGCCCGCGGCGCGAAAGCCTGGAGCGACGCGCTGACGCCGCTGACCCCGGCCGAGCGCCGGCTCGTGATCACGACGCTGGAAACCTACGAACGCGGCACCTGCGAAGGCCCGAGCTGCTGACGCCGTGCGTACTCAGGTGGACGACACGCGTACCTGGGTGGACGACACGGCGCTATTCTTCGCCGCGCTTTTCGCGAGCCAGCTTGCGCTGAGCCTCCGCGCGTTCCCGGCACCTGCGGAGGAACTCCTCGTCGTCGTCCGGGCTCGTCGCCGCGAAGCGGCCCGGGCGGTCGTACTCGGGGAACGCCGGCGTGTGGCGTTCGTACGGGCCGCGCGCCCGCGTCGCCTGCTGCGGACGGCCCGCGACCAGCCAGACGATCGAGCCCACCAGCGGCACCACCAGCACGAGCAGCAGCCACAGCCCCTTCGGCAGGTTGCGGCACGAGGACTCGTCCGTCGTGATCACGTCGACCAGGCAGAAGATCCACAACCCGAGCGTGAAGATGCCGAGCAGACCATCGAAGTACAGCAAGGAACGTCCCTTCCCCCAGAGAATGACGCGGTAAGTCTTAGCAGAACCCGCCGCCGGTTCAGCCGCGGGTCACCCGCAGCACCGCGGGCATCCGGAGGTTCGGCGACGACACCCACGTCGTTTCCCCTGCGGTCAGGCGGAAACCGCGCAACGCCGCCAGAACGCCGGTCGCGAGGGCGTTGGCGTGCCGCGACCCCGGGCAGGCGCGGGGGCCGGCGCCGAACGGCGTCCCGGCGAGCGGCACCGTGACGTCCTCGCCGCCGATCCGGCGGCGCGTGGCGAGCACCGGCTGCCCGACGGCTTTTCCGCTCAGCCAGGCGAAAAGCTCGTTCCCGATCAGTCCCGCGGTGGCGTCGCAGGCCTGGACGAGCAGGCCGATCCGGGCGGCCGCGAGCTCGTCCGCCGCGCCGCACGCGGTGATCAGCCGGCCCAGCGCGGCTTCGGCGGCCGCGCCGGGCACGACGTGCGGGTGGTAAGCCGCCGCGACGAGAGCCACGTCCGCCGAGACGTCCGGCAGGCCGAGCGCCGAAGCGAGCGTCCCGACCGGTACCGGCCGCGCGATTTCGGCCATCACGTCGAAAGTTTCGAACCCGGCCACGATTTCCCGGGTGCGTGCGAAAGCCGCTTCCCGCAAGTCTCCGACGGAATCCAGCAGGGACAACGCGAGCGCGCGCCGCCGGATGTGGTCAGGACCGTTGCTGAAGCGGGCCACGGACGCCCGCAACCAGGCGACGCTCCCCAGCGGAACGTCAACGGGCACAGGCGGAACCGGAGCGGAAAGCGAAGTCATGCGGCGACGGTAGCCACGGAAAACGTCGGCCGAGGCCGAAGTGTTGGTGACATCCGAGGCTTCGCCCCGGGCCGGGGGCTCCGCCACCCGGAGCCCCCGAAAGAAGTCACAGCACCGAAGCCGTCGGAAACCAAGCCGCCTGGGGTCCGGCGCACCGCGTCGGGCGCGGGACGTCGTGCTGGAACCACCACGCCTCGGTGACCCGGCCGTCCGGCAGCCGGTACGTCGGCGGCCCCCCGACCCGGACGAGCCCGGCCGCCTGCAGCGACCGCGCGCTGGCGACGTTGCCGACCTCCGCACCGGCACGCACCCGCGACAGTCCGAGGTGGTCGTGAGCCAGGATCAGGCCGGCCGCGAAGAGCACCCGTCCGTGGCCGCGGCCGCGGTAGTCCGGGGCGAGGTAGCCGCCGGTCTCCGGGCCGCCGTCCTCGCCGGTGTGCACGCTCACCAGGCCGACGCAGCGGTTGGCCTCGACGTCGATCATCACCAGGTCCACGGACTGCGGATCGGGTGACGCCCAGTCCGGCCCGGTGCCGGGCACGACCCGCAGCGCGTCCGCCCGCGCGCCCCGGGCGACGATCGAAGCGCGCTGCCACCCGAGCCACCGCTGCGCGGCCGGATCACTGCCACACGCCACGGCGGCGGCGTACTCCCACGCCGTCGGGGTGCGGAAGAGGAAGCGCCCGCTACGCACGACATGGCCCTGCCGGTCGCAGGTCCGCTTGGTCATCAGGCGGCCCCGGCGGGTGAGCCGGTCGAAGATCCCCTTGGTGGCTGGCAGCATCGCGGCGAAATCGTAGCGGAGCGATCCGGGCCGGAGTTGCTATCGTGGCGCGATGACGGCCGTACCCGAGGCAACCGAACTGGACGGCTCCGGCCGGGCCGCTCAGCCTCGTCAGCTCATCGTGACGGTGTACGGCCTCTACTCGCGCACCGAAGGCGGCTGGCTCTCCGTCGCCGCCCTGATCGACCTGCTCGCCGCCGTCGGCGTCGACGAGCCCGCCGTGCGCTCGTCGATCTCGCGGCTGAAGCGGCGCGGGATCCTCGAAGCGGTGCGCCGCGACGCGACAGCCGGCTACGAGCTGTCCGACGAAGCCCGCGAGATCCTGCGCGAAGGCGACGAGCGCATCTTCCGGCGCGATCGCGCGACCTCGGCCGACGGCTGGCTGCTCGCGGTGTTCTCGGTGCCCGAGACCGAGCGCCACAAGCGCCACCTCCTGCGCACTCAGCTCGCCCGGATGGGCTTCGGCACCGCGGCCTCCGGCGTCTGGATCGCCCCGGCCCACCTCCACGCGGCGACCGAAGAGACGCTCACCCGGCTCGGCCTGGCCGAATACGCCGACCTGTTCCGCGCCGACCACCTGGCCTTCGGCGACGTCGCGGCGAAGGTCCGTGACTGGTGGGACCTCGACCGGCTGGACGAGCTCTACACGACGTTCCTCGACGAGCACGGCCCGGCGCTGCGCCGCAAGTCCGTGACCGACGAGCAAGCCTTCGCCGACTACGTCCGCGTGCTGACCGGCTGGCGGCGGATGCCCTACCTCGACCCGGGCTTGCCCGCGGAGTTCCTGCCCGCCGGCTGGTCCGGGATCCGCGCGGCCGAGCTGTTCTTCGAGCTGCACGCAAAGCTGGAGACGTCGGCCCGGGCCTACGTCGGCAAGGCGATCAACCTCGGCTGAGCACCGCGAAGCCCTGGACCTCGACCAGGGCTTCCTCGTCCCACAGCCGGGACACGCCGATGCCCGCCATCGCCGGGTACTCCGTGCCCGCGAGCCGGCGCCAGACCGCGCCGATCTCGCGCGCGTGAACCCGGTAATCGGCCATGTCGACGATGTAGATCGTCACGCTGCAGAGGTCTTCCGGGGTGCCGCCGGCCGCGCGCAGCGACGCCAGCAGGTTGCCGAGCGCGCGTTCGAACTGCTCGACGACGCCGTCGCCGGCGATCCTGTTCGACGCGTCCAGCGCGGTCTGCCCGGCGAGGAAGACGACCCGCCCCTCGGCCACCACCGCGTGCGAGAACCCGGACGGCTTGCCCAGTTCCGGCGGGTTGATGCGTTCCATGCGGACACGGTACGCCATCTTTCGCGTTATTGACGGTCGTACTGGTGACGACATATCCTGGACGGCGTGCGAATCGCGGTCATCGGTGGCGGCCCGGCAGGTCTGTACTTCGCCGCGCTCGCGAAACAGCTCGGACCCGCCCACGAGATCACCGTCTGGGAGCGCAACGCGCCGGACGACACCTTCGGCTTCGGCGTCGTGTTCTCCGACGAGACGCTCGGCGGCATCGAGCACGCCGACGCGGCGGTGCACGAGGCGATGAAGGCCGAATTCGCCCGCTGGGACGACATCGACGTCCACTACCGCGGCACGGTCACCACCTCGGGCGGCCACGGCTTCGCCGCGATGAGCCGCAAGCGCCTGCTCGGCATCCTCCAGAGCCGCTGCGCCGAACTCGGCGTCGGGTTGCACTTCCGCGAGGAGGCGCCGGCCGACCTTTCGGGCTACGACCTGGTCATCGCCGCCGACGGCGTCAACTCCGCGACGCGCGCGCGGTACGCCGGGACGTTCCGGCCGAGCGTCGAGACCCGCCGGTGCCGGTACATCTGGCTGGGCACGGACCTGGTGTTCGACGCCTTCAAGTTCTACGTCCTCGAGACGCCGGCCGGGATCATGCAGATCCACGGCTACCCGTACGGCCGCGAGGGCAGCACGTTCATCCTCGAGGTCCAGGAGGACGTCTGGCAGCGGACGTTCGGGCCGATCGCGGCGACCTCGCTGAAGCCCGGCGAGAGCGACGAGAAGTCGATCGCGCTGATCCGCGAGCTGTGCGCCGGCGTCCTCGACGGCCACCAGGTGATGGCGAACAACTCGAAGTGGGTCTCGTTCGGCACGGTCCGCTGCGAGACCTGGGTGCACGAGAACGTCGTCCTCCTCGGCGACGCCGCGCACACCGCACACTTCTCGATCGGATCGGGCACGAAGCTGGCGATGGAGGACGCGCTCGCGCTGGCCGCGTGCCTGCACGAAAACGACGGCGTCGCGGAGGCGCTGAAGGCGTACGAGCTGGAACGGCGGCCGGTCGTCACGTCGACGCAGCGTGCCGCGCAGGCGAGCCTGGAGTGGTTCGAGAACATCGCGCAGTACGCCCACCAGGAGCCGCCGCAGTTCGCGTTCAACATCCTCACCCGCAGCCGCCGCGTCACCTACGACAACCTCCGCCTGCGCGACCCCGGGTTCGCCGCCGAGCTCGACCACTGGTTCGCGCGGTCGCTCGGGACGACGTCGCGGCCGCCGATGTTCCAGCCGTTCCGGCTCGGCGGACTGGAGCTGCCGAACCGGATCATCGTGTCCCCGATGGACATGTACTCCGCAACCGAGGGCGTACCGGGCGATTTCCACCTGGTGCACCTGGGCAGCAAGGCACTCGGCGGGGCCGGGCTGGTGATGACCGAGATGGTCTGCGTCTCCCCCGAAGGCCGGATCACGCCGGGCTGCGGCGGGCTCTACACGCCGGAGCAGGAAGCCGCCTGGAAGCGGATCGCCGACTTCGTGCACGCGCAGACGCCCGCGCGCATCGGCGTCCAGCTGGGACACTCCGGGCGCAAGGGTTCGACGAAACTCATGTGGGACGGCATCGACGAGCCGCTCCCGGACGGCAACTGGGAAGTCTGCGCCCCTTCGGCGCTGCCGTACTCCGAGCGGAACCAGGTCCCCCGCGAACTGTCCACATCGGAGCTGGCGGAGATCCGCGAGCAGTTCGCCGAGTGCGCGCGAGCGGCCGCCCGCGCCGGGTTCGACGTCCTCGAACTGCACTGCGCGCACGGCTACCTGTTGTCGTCGTTCCTCTCGCCGCTGACCAACCAGCGCACGGACGCCTACGGCGGCTCCCTGGAGAACCGGCTGCGCTTTCCGCTGGAAGTCTTCGACGCGGTCCGTGCCGCCTGGCCCGCCGAGCGGCCGATGACCGTCCGGATCTCGGCGACCGACTGGTGCGAGGGCGGCGTCGACGCCGATGAGGCCGTCGAAATCGCCCGCGCGTTCGCCGCCCACGGTGCCGCGGGCATCGACGTCTCGACCGGCCAGGTCGTCAGCGAAGAACGCCCGCAGTACGGCCGCAGCTACCAGACGCCGTACGCCGACCGGATCCGCAACGAGGTCGGCGAAGAGTACGGCATCGCGGTGATCGCGGTCGGCGCGATTTCTTCCTACGACGACGTGAACTCGCTGATCCTCGCCGGCCGCGCGGACTTGTGCGCACTGGGCCGGACCCACCTCTATGATCCACAATGGACACTGCACGCGGCGGCCGAGCAGGGGTACCCGGTGCCGTGGCCGAAGCCGTTCGCCGCGGGCAGCCGCAAACCGCAGACGGGCCGTTCCGACGGGCCCGAGCCACGGCTCGACCTCGTCCGCTCCGGGCCGGCGGGGACCGCCCACGCCCGCTGGCGACCGGGAGCCGAGGCATGACCTTCACCTTGGATCCGGATCAGCGCGCCTTCGCCGCGGAGGTGCGGCGGCTCGGCGCGGAGCAGCTGCGCCCGCTCGCCGAGTCCGGTGTGGAGGGTGCGGTGAACCGCCCGCTCCTCAAGGCGATGGGCGCGCTCGGCCTCCTCGCGCGGCTCTTCCCCGGTGTCGCGTCGGGCACGCCGTCGAGGCAGGCGGCCGCGACGGACCTGTGCATCCTGCGCGAGAACCTCGCCACGGTGAGCACCGAGGCCGAGACGGCGCTGGCGTTGCAGGGCCTGGGCAGCTACCCGGTCCTGCAGTCCGGACAGGACAGTCAGGTGGCGAAGTGGCTGCCCGCCGTCGCGACCGGCGACGCGGTGGCGGCGTTCGCGCTGACCGAGCCGGACGCCGGTTCGGACGCGGCGGCCCTGTCCCTGTCGGCGGAACCCGACGGTGACGGCTGGCGCTTGACCGGCGAGAAGATGTGGATCTCCAACGCACCGGAAGCCGACTTCTACACGGTCTTCGCGCGTACCACCCCCGGCGCCGGTTCGCGCGGGGTCAGCGCATTCGTCGTTCCCGCCGACCGGCCGGGCCTGGGCGGCGAACACCTGGACCTGGTGAGCCCGCACCCGATCGGCACGGTCACGTTCGACGGCGTCGAGGTCCGGCGCGAGGAGCTGCTCGGCGAGGAGAACCGCGGCTTCGCCGTGGCGATGCGGACGCTCGACCTGTTCCGCCCGAGCGTCGGCGCGTTCGCCGTCGGGATGGCCCAAGCGGCGCTGGACGCCACGGTGGACCACACGAGCACCCGGGAAGCTTTCGGTGGCCCGCTGATCAAGCAGCAGGCGGTCGCGCACGCGCTCGCGGAGATGGCCACGCGCACGGAGGCCGCGCGGCTGCTGGTCTACGCGGCGGCCGGCGCGTACGACGCGGGCGAGGCGAACCTCGGCGGCCGGGCGGCGATGGCGAAGCTGTTCGCCACCGAGGCGGCGCAGTTCGTCGTCGACTCGGCGGTCCAGCTCCACGGGGCCCGCGCCCTGCGACGCGGGCACCTGCTGGAGCACCTGTACCGGGAGGTCCGGGCACCGCGGATCTACGAAGGCGCGTCGGAGATCCAGCGGACGATCATCGCCCGCTGGTTGACCTCCCGAAAGCCGTGAAGGGCACCCTCGAGACCATGAGAATGCCCTCCACGACAATCCGGACTCAGCTGCCGCGCACCCTCCGGACGGTGTCGCGGTAGAAGTACCCGCTCTGCTTGATCGTCCGCTGCTGCGTCTCGTAGTCCACCCGGATCAACCCGAACCGCTTCGCGTACCCGTAAGCCCATTCGAAATTGTCCAAAAGGGACCAGGCGAAGTACCCGCGCACGTCCGCCCCGGCCTGCCGCGCCGCCGCCACCGCGGCGATGTGCGACGCGAAGTAGGCCGTGCGCGAGTCGTCGCGGACGTAGCCCGACGAGTCCGGGTCGTCCTCGAAGGCCGAGCCGTTCTCCGTGATGTACATCGGCAAGCCCGGGTAGTCACGGCCCAGGCGCGTCAGCAGCTCCGTGAACTTGCCGGGCAGGATCTCCCAGCCCATCGCCGTCGTCGGCTCGCCGAACGGGACCACCCGGGACGCCGGGACGCCGTCGTCGCCGACCGGCCGGCCGGCCTCGTCCACCCCGGAGAACTGCTGGCCGAAGTAGTAGTTCACGCCCAGGAAGTCCAGCGGCGCCGAAATGACCGACAGATCGCCTTCCTGGACCGGGAGCTCGACCCCGCGATCGGCGAGGTCGTCCACCACGTCCGCCGGGTAGCGGCCGTGGACCAGCGGGTCCAGGTAGATCCGGACGCCGAGGCCGTCGGCCTGCCGGGCCGCGCGGACGTCCTCCGGGGCGTCCGTCGCCGGGTCGGCCGTGCACATGTTGAGCGTGATGCCGAACTGTGTGTCCGCCGGTGCTGCCTCGCGCATGCGCTGCACCGCGAGTCCGTGGCCGAGCAGCAGGTGGTGCACCGCGTGCAGCCCGGCCGCGTAGTCACGCCGTCCCGGGGCCATCACGCCGTGCACGTACCCGTGCATCGCCGAGCACCACGGCTCGTTCAACGTCGTCCAATGGCGGACGCGATCGGAAAGCCGGTCGAACACGAGCATCGCGTAGTCCGCGAACCGGTACGCCGTGTCGCGGGCCGGCCAGCCGCCCGCGTCCTCCAGTTCCTGCGGCAGGTCCCAGTGGTACAGCGTCAGCCACGGCGTGATGCCGCGGTTCAGCGTTTCGTCGACGAGCCGGTCGTAGAACCCGATGCCCGCCTCGTTGACGCCACCACGCCCGCGTGGCTGGACCCGGGGCCACGACACGGAAAACCGGTAGGTGTCCGCGCTCAGCTCGCGGACCAGCTCGATGTCGGACGGCATCCGGTGGTAGTGGTCGCACGCCACGTCACCGGTGTCGTTGTTGTCGATCGCCCACGGCACCCGGCAGAAGGTGTCCCAAATGGACGGTGTGCGCCCGTCTTCGGAGACCGCACCTTCGATCTGGTACGCGGCGGTGGCCACGCCCCAGCGGAAGTCCGGCGGCAGGGTGTCGATCAACGCCTGCTGTTCGGCGGTGGCGGCGGTGGTCTCGGTCAAGGCAGCACTCCTCCAGTGGTACCGGACATGGCGGACGACGTTCAGGGGGTGACGGGGTGCAGCCAGCACGCCACTTCGCGCGCCGGGTCGCCGGGCGTGCCCAGCAGCGGCACGCGGTCGGGACAGGGCTCGAAAGCCTTCGGGCACCGCGGGTGGAACGCGCAGCCGGACGGCATCCCGCGCGTGTCCGGCGGCGAACCGGGGATCCCGGCCAGCTCGCGCCGCGGCCCGCGCAGCGCGGGGAACGAGTTCAGCAGGCCGTGGCTGTACGGGTGCAGCGCGTCCCGGTAGAGGTCGGCCGCCGGCGCCTGCTCGACGATCCGGCCGCCGTACATGATCGCGATCCGGTCCGAGAACTCCACCAGCAGCGAAAGGTCGTGCGTGATGAACAGGACCGAAAAGCCCAGCCGCTCCCGCAGTTCCACCAGCTGGCCGAGGATCTGCCGCTGCATCACGACGTCGAGCGCCGTGGTCGGCTCGTCCATGATGACGACCCGCGGCTCCAGGGCCAGCGCCATCGCGATCATCACGCGCTGCCGCATGCCGCCGGACAGCTGGTGCGGGTACGCCTCCAGCCGGTCGGCCGAGATGCCGACGAGCTTGAGCAGGTCGCGGGCCCGCGCCGCCCGGCCGGCGCGGGTCGTGCCCGGCTCGTGCGCCTTGATGACGTCGACGAGCTGGGTGACCACCTTGTGCACCGGGTTCAGCGAGTTCATCGCGCCCTGGAACACGATGGACGTCTCCGCCCAGCGGAAGTCCCGCAGCTGCTTGTCCGTCAGCTTCAGGACGTCGTACGGCTCGCCGTCCGCGGGGTGGTAGAGCACCTCGCCGCCGCGGATCACGCCCGGCGGTGCGAGCAGCCGCGTCAGCCCGTAGGCCAGCGTGGACTTCCCGCTGCCGCTCTCCCCGGCCAGGCCGAGGACTTCGCCGCGGTGCAGCGTCAGGTGCACGTCCCGGACCGCGCGCACGGCCTCGTCGCCGACGCCGTAGTCGACGTCCAGGCCCTTGATCTCCAGCACCGGGTCCATCATGGCTGTTCCTCCCGCCCGAGCACGGGCGTGAATCCCACCCGCATCCGATGCATCCGCCCGTCCGCACCGCGCACGCGCGCCTTGCCGCTGCCGCGCAGCCGCGGGCTGACGAACTCGTCGATGCCGAAGTTGAGCAGGGACAACGCCGTGCCGAGGACGGCGATCGCCAGCCCGGCCGGCACGAACCACCACCACGCGCCCTGCGCGAGCGCCTGCTGGCTCTGCGCCCAGAACAGGATCGTGCCCCAGTTCCAGTTGGACAGTCCGGAGACGCCGACGAACGCGAGCGTGATCTCCGACATCACGGCGAAGATCACCGTGCCGACGAAGCTGGACGCGATCACCGCGGTCAGGTTCGGCAGGATCTCGAAGAAGACGATCCGCCACGTCGACTCGCCGGTCGCCCGGGCCGCTTCGACGTACTCCCGGCCGCGCAGGGAAAGCGTCTGGGCTCGAAGGACGCGTGCGCCCCACGCCCAGGACGTGCACCCGATGATCACCGCCACCAGGTAGTCGCCGCCGGTGGGCACCGCGCTGCCGATGATGATGATCAACGGCAGCGCCGGGATCACCAGGAACACATTGGACAGTGCCGAAAGGCCTTCGCCCGGCGTGCCGCCGAGGTAGCCGGACGTCACGCCGACGATCACGGCGAGGATCGTCGCCACGATCCCGGCGGCCAGCCCGACCAGCATCACGCTGCGCGTGCCGACCACGACCTGGCTGAAGATGTCCTGGCCGAGGTGGGTGGTGCCGAACCAGTGCCGGGCCGACGGCGGTTCCAGCAGGTCGCTGCTGCGCGCCGACGGGTCGTACGGGACGATCCACTCGCCGATGACCGCGATCACCAGGAAGAAGACGATGACGGCGAGGCCGGTGCCGGTCTTGCCGCCGGCGAGGAACCGGAAGCGGCGCCGGCGGGCCACCGCTTCGAGCGGGAGGGCTTGGGCGGCCTTGACGTCCGCCGCGGGTACGGCCATCTCAGCCCTCCTTCCGGGTGCGCGGGTCGAGCGCGAGGTAGGCGACGTCGGCGAAGAGGTTCGCCACCAGCACCGACAGCGTGATGATCAGGAAGATGCCCTGCATCAGCGGGTAGTCCTGCGAACCGACCGCCTGGAACAGCTGGTAGCCGACGCCGGGGTAGGAGAAGACGATCTCCACCAGCAGCGTGCCGCCGACGATGAACCCGAGCGCCAGCGCGAAGCCGGACACGCTCGGCAGCAGCGCGTTCCGCGCGGCGTACCCGACCATCACCCGGCGTTCCGGCAGCCCCTTGGCGTGCGCGACGGTCACGTAGTCCTCCGACGCGACGGTGACCATCATGTTGCGCATGCCCAGGATCCAGCTGCCCATCGAGCTGATCAGGATGGTCAGCGCGGGCAGCAGGCTGTGCTGGATCGCACTGCCGATGAACCCGCCGTCCCAGCCCGGCACCACCCCGGGGTCGTAACCGCCGGACGACGGGAAGAAACTGCCCGGGCCGGCCAGCAGCGTCAGCGCGATCAGGCCGAGCCAGAAGTACGGAATCGACGAAAGGAACGTCGTGACCGGCAGCAGTCCGTCGACCCACGAGCCGCGCTTCCAGCCGGCGACCACGCCGAGCCCGGTGCCGATGGCGAAGCCGACGATCGTGGTGATGCCGACCAGGATGATCGTCCACGGCAGACTGTCGCCGAGCAGGTCGGACACCGGCGTCGGGAAGAACGTGAACGAGATCCCGAGGTCGCCGCGGAAGAGCTGCCCCCAGTAGTCGAAGTACTGCGAGATGAGGCTTTCGTTCTTGTCGAGTCCGAAAAGGACGTAAAGCGACTGGACCGCGTCCGCGCTGATCATGCCCTGGTTCTTCGCGATCAGCGACTGCACGGGATCGCCCGGGATCATCCGGGGGATGAAGAAGTTGATGGTGACGGCGGCCCACGCGGTGAAGACGTAGAAAGCCAGCCGCTGCAGCAGGAACCTCATCGGGCGGCCCCGTCGTACAGCCAGCAGGCGGCCCAGTGCCCCGGCGCGTCCCCGACGTCGAACCGCGGTGGCAGGTCGGTCTCGCACCGCGCCATCGCGACCGGGCAACGCGGGTGGAACCGGCAACCGGACGGCGGATCGATCAGGCTCGGCGGTTCGCCGGACCCGCGTTCACCCCCCGCAGGCCCCGTAGCTTTCACGTGAAAGCTACGCTCTTGCTCGGGCGCGAGGAGCCGGTCGGGGTCGGGCGCGGAGGCGATGAGCAGCCGCGTGTACGGGTGCGCCGGCCGCTGCGTGATGGTTTCGCTGTCGCCGCCTTCGACCATCCGGCCCGCGTACATCACCATGGTGTCGTCGGCGAAGTAGCGCGCCGACGCGATGTCGTGCGTGATGTACAGGATCGCCAGGTGCAGGCGTTCCTTGAGGTCGCGCAGCAGGTTCAGCACGCCGAGCCGGATCGAAACGTCCAACATGGACACCGGCTCGTCGGCCAGCAGCGCCTCGGGGGCAGCGCCGAGCGCCCGCGCGATCGCGACGCGCTGGCGCTGGCCGCCGGACAGCTCGTGCGGGAACTTGTCGATGTAACGCTCGGGCGGGGTCAGCTGGACGCGGGCGAGCAGCTCGTGCAACGACTTCTCGAGGTCGTCGCCCGCCCGGCCGTGGATCTTCAGCGCCCGCGTCAGGTGGTAGCGCACGGTGTGCACCGGGTTCAGCGACGCGAACGGGTCCTGGAAGATCATCTGCACCCGGCGGGCGTAGGCGCGGAACGCCCGGCCGTGCTTGACGTTCACGGTCTCGCCGTGCAGCCGGATGTCGCCGCCGGTGCGCGGGTAGAGCCCCGCGAGCAGGCGCGCGACCGTGGACTTGCCCGAACCGGATTCGCCGACCAGCGCGGTGACGCGGCCGCGGCGCAGCGTGAGGGTCACGTCGTCGACGGCCTGGATGCTGCGCTTCGAGCCGGTCAGCGCGGCCCGGCCCTGGCGACGAATGGGAAAGTGTTTCGTGAGCCCCGTGGCCTCGAGGACCACGGGGAGGTCCCCCTCCGACCCGACGGCGACGGGGTCGGAGGGGGACTGCCCGGTCGTCACGACTGACTCCGCCATGGGTCAGGCCGCGGGCTTCAGGTGCAGGACGATGTCGAGCGCGTTGCGCAGCGTCGGCTGCGCCGGGCCGTACGGGTTGGTTTCGTCCGGCCAGCCGACCCAGTTCTTCGTGCTGTACTCGCCGCCGGAGTTCGCCGCCGACGTGGGGATCATCGGCTGCTGGTCGATCATGATCTTCTGCAACGTCGCCATGGCGGCGGTGCGGGCGGCGTCGTCCTCGGCGTTGGCGTAGGTCGCGAGGGCCTGGGTCGCCTCGTCGTTCTTGTAGCGGCCGTAGTTGCCGTTGATGCCACCCTGCCCGGTCGGCTTGTAGCGGGTGCCGTCCATGACGTCGCGGTACATGTCGTACGGCGTCGCGCCGTCGTTGGTCCAGTGCATCAGGCCTTCGAAGTCACCGGTGTCGACCGACTTGATCCACGCGTCCTGGTTCATCTTCTCGACCGTGGCGGTGATGCCGATCTGCGCCAGGTTGTCCTTGATGATCTCCAGGTCGGTGATGTAGTCCGACCAGCCGGACGGGACGGTGAGCTTCAGGGTGACCGGCTTGCCACCCGGGTCCGCCAGCTTGTCGCCGGTGAACTTGTACCCGGCCCCGGTCAGCAGCGCCTTGGCGCCCGCGACGTCGACCTGGACCGACTGGCCCTTGTACTGCGGCGCGATGAACGGGTCGCCCGCCGGGGTGGGGATGCCGGTGACCTGGTCGTTCTTCGGGTAGAAGTAGCCGGCCTCGCCCTGGTTGAAGATGTCGTCGCGGTTGATGACCTTGTTGACCGCCTGGCGCAGCTTCGCGTCGTTCCAGGGTGCCTTCTCGGTGTTGAACCACAGGCCGTGGACGGCCAGCTGAGCGGGGAACCACAGCTTGTAGTGCTGCGGGTCCTTGTTGGTGTAGACGGCCTTGTAGTTCGGGATGAACACGAAGCTCCACTCGGACGCCCCGTTGACCAGCGCGCTGACCTGCGCGTTGTTGTCGGTGTAGGAGGTGTAGCGGAGCTCCTTGACCTTCGGCGCTTCCTGCCAGTAGCCACTGTCGCGCCGGGTGACGATCATCGTCTGCGGCGTCGCCGACTTGAGCGTGTACGGGCCGGTGCCGATCGGGTTCTTCACGAGGTCCAGCGCCGGATCCTTGATGCCCTGCCAGACGTGCTTCGGCACGACGAGGGTCTGCAGGATCTTGACCTGGTTGACGAACTGGGAGTTGTCGAAGCCCAGCGTCACCTGGTTGCCGGCCGCGGTGATGTCCTTGTACGGCACTGCGTCGACGTTCAAGGCCTTGTTGTCGCGCAGCAGCTGGAACGTGAAGGCGACGTCCTCGGCGGTCATCGGCTGGCCGTCGGAGAACTTCACGCCGTCACGGACGGTCAGGACCAGCTTCTTGTAGTTGTCCGTCCAGTCCCACTTCGTGGCCAGCCACGGCTTGCCCGGCTCCTGCGGCTTGACGCGGTTGAGCATCACCAGGGGCTCGTAGATCATCCACCGGTAGCCCATGTTCGACAGGGCGGACGTCTCCAGGAACGGGTTGTTGTTCTCGGCCTGCGGGCCGTCCGGCTTGCCGACGTTCAGCACGGCGTCCGGATTGCTCTGGGCGGCGTTCGTGCTGCCGCCGCCGCACGCGGTCAGGCCGCTTAGAGCCATCACCGCCACCAGCGCTGCAACGATGGAGCGCTCGACTCGCATCGGTCCTCCTAGTCATCGACGAATAACTCTTTGTCGACTGGTAGCGAGCCCCGACCGCCGGCGACCGAACGACGCCCCGAAGTCAACCCGGGTGACTCCGGTCACGTCAATAACACCGCGGTAACGTTTTGTACCTAAGTTTAAGTGCTAAAAGAACTGCCGGTCTGGACCTCTCGGTGAAGTCCTCCTTGCCGCGCAAGGGTTTCACCCGGTCCGGCCACCGCTGGCCAGCAGCTGGGCGATCGGCAGGGTCGCCGCGCCGAGCGCGACCGCCTCGGGCCCCAGCCTGCCGAGGACGACCTCGGTGCGCTCGGCCAGGTAGTCCAGCGCATGGCGGCGCACGGCGTCGCGGACCGCGGGCAGGATCGCCGGCCCCATGATCGCGCCGGCCGAGCCGGAGAGCACGACCCGGTCCGGACTGAGCAGGTTGATCAGGTTCGCGATGCCGATCCCGAGGTACTCGCCGGTCTCGGCCAGCACCTCCGCGGCCGGCCCGCCGTCACGGGCTTCGGCGACGATCCGCGCCAGTTCGGCGTCACTTTCATCCCCGATGACCGGTTCCTTGCCGATGCGGCCGGCGTAGCGGCGGACGACCGCCTCGATGCCGACGTAGGCCTCCAGACAGCCGTGCGAGCCGCACCGGCAGGGCGCACCGGCCGCCTTGACGACGGTGTGGCCCCACTCGCTGGTCGTGATGTCCGGGTGCGAGCGCCCGGCCGTCGCGACGGCGGCCCCGACACCCACGCCGAGAAGGGCGACGATGGCGCGCCCGGCACCGCGGCCGGCGCCCCGCCAGGCCTCCGCCTGCCCGAGGGTGCGGGCGCGGTTGTCCAGGTGGAGGGGCATCGTTCGGGGAGGCCAGGGCGGCTCGGCCCCCGGCCGGAGTTCGAGGCTCGGCCCCGCCGGGAACAGCGCGCTGATGTGCGGGTCGATCAGGTCGGCGAAGTTCACCCCGCGCCAGCCGAGGGTGGGTGCGTGCACGATCCCGCCGTCGCGGACCGCGCCCGGCACGCCGACGCCGACGCCGAACACCGCGTCCGGATCGCCGTCTTCGAGCACTTCGGCGATGCCGGCGCGCACCAAGCCGGCCACTTCGTCCGGATCGAGCCGGGTGCCGACGAGCGGGTGGCGCACGGTGCCGAGGGTGCCGAGGGCACAGTCGAAGAGGCCGACCTCGACGTGCGTCTCGCTGACGTCGACGCCCACGACGTGGCCGAATCCGGGCCGCACCGCCAGCAGCGTCCGCGGCCGCCCGCCGTCCGATTCGACCGATCCGGCCTCGGCGACGACCCCGTCCGCGATGAGTTCGGAGACGACGTTGGTAACGGTAGCGGCCGACAGTCCCGATTCAGCTACCAGTTCCAGTCTGCTGACGGGACCGCGGAGGTAGAGCGAGGAGAGCAGGGCCGCGCGGTTGTGCCGTCTGAGGTCTCTGGTCGTTTGGCGCGCCACCTGGGTCACCGGGAGGATTGTGCCAGACCGCGACCCAGTCACCATCAGTTCGGGACTTAGTTCAGTACTTAATACATAGCCACAACTTACGGTGATCGGGCATCCTGTCAGTGAGCCGGTAAGAGTTCAGATGGGTTGCCCATGGCAAGCAAGCGCACCACCGTCCGTGATCTGCGGAGACACAACCGATCCCTGCTGCTGTCGAAACTGTACTTCGACGGCCCGCTGTCGAGGCACGAACTCAGCCAGCTCACCGGTTTGAGTGCCGCCACGGTGAGCAACGTGACCGCCGAACTGGGCGAAGAACGCCTGATCACCGAAGCCGGACAGGTCGAATCCGACGGCGGCCGCCCGCGCGTGCTGCTGCGCGTCGACCCGGCGTACGGGCACGTCGCGGGCGTCGACATCGGCGAAACCGGCGTCAAGGTCGAGCTGTTCGACCTGGCGATGAACCGGCTGGCGACGGTCGAGCACCCGTTGCCGAAGGCGCCCGACGCCTCGACCGCGGTCGAGCAGGTGACGTCCGGGTTGCGGGAGGTGCTCGCGAGCACCGGGATCGACGAATCGGGCGTGCTGGGCGTCGGCATCGGCGTGCCGGGCACGGTCGAGCAGGGATCGCGCGTGCTGGTCCACGCCCCCACCGTCGGCTGGGACGGGGTGCCGTTCGCGGCGTTGCTGCAGGAAGCGGGCGTCGGCCTGCCCCTGTTCGTGGACAACGGCGCGAAGACCCAGGGCCAGGCGGAGATGTGGTTCGGCGCCGGTCGCGGAGCGCGCCACGCGGTCATCGCGTTGATCGGCTCGGGCGTCGGCGCGGCGGTGGTGACGGACGGAACGACGTACCGCGGCTCGACGAGCAGCGCGGGCGAGTGGGGCCACACGACGATCGCGTACGGCGGGCAGGAGTGCCGCTGCGGCGCGCGAGGGTGCCTGGAGGCGTACATCGGCGCGGGCGCGGTCCTGGCCCGCTACCGCCGGGCGCGGGGCAAGGACATCACGGGCGAGGACGAGCAGGCGCAGTTTTCGGCCCTGCTGGCGGCGGCCGAGAAGTCCAAGACGGCGGCGCGGGTGCTCGACGAAACGGCGGGCTACCTCGGCGCGGGCATCGCGAACCTGATCAACTTGTTCAACCCGGAGCGGATCGTGCTCGGCGGGTGGGCGGGGCTGGCGCTGGGCGAGCAGCTGCTGCCGCGCATCCGGGCGGCCGCGGGCGAGCACGCGCTGCGGCACCCGTTCAGCCAGACGTCGATCCAGCTGGGCTCGTTGGGCCTGGACGCGGTGGCCACGGGAGCGGCGACGCTCCCGGTCGCGGACCTGCTGGAGCAGGGCGCAACGCCGAGGATCGCGAAGCCGAGCGCCCCGGACTCCGACGCGGCCTGATCACCGGCGGGCCTTGAACCAGGCCCAGGTCACCCCCGAGGAAGGCACCGCGGAGGAAGATCACGATCCCGAGCACCAGGTTCAGCGTGCCGGGGTGAGCCGCCGTCCTCCACACCGCCGGCGGCACCGAGCACCACCGTCATCGCGACGGCGAGCGACCCGCGTGGCAGCGGCGGCCTGTCCGACGGCACGCCTTCCCGCTGATTCCGCCGGATCGCTGGCCATGGCTTTGCCCTGCCCCCTCCGCCCACCCCACGCAGAGCCCGCCCTCCCAAGGGGGCCATCCCCGCTCCAGCGTATCGAGACCACCCGACAGAAATCCCCGCAAACCAGCCACCCGAGCCTCCTTGTCCACATCACGGCCGGGCTGTGGACAAGGCCCGGCACCCACCCCGGCGCCCCCACCTCCCCCTTAATTCGGGTTGAAAAAAATGACCGTTCGACGGTTGCCCGACTTGTCTGGACCATGCATACTTTGTTGTCAGAAACAACAAAGACGCTGCCGCCCGCGCACCGCCGCGCGAGCCCGGCGAGCTCCTGCACGGTCACGCCTGCCGCCGCCCCGGCACGCGCGGCCACCTCCCCTCCCCGCGTTCCGTGCTGCGCGCGGAACGCCGGTCCCCACGGTGAGAGAGGCGACAACGATGTCCACCTCGAAAAAGAACCGCTGGGCGGCACTCTTCGCCGCCTGTTCGCTGCTCCTGCTCGGGCAGCAGTTCGTGAACCCGTCCCCCGCCGCCGCGGCGGCCACCTTCACCGACGACTTCACCGGCCCCGCGGGCGCCGGCGTCGACGGGTCGAAGTGGCAGCTCGAAACCGGGGACAACGTCAACAACCACGAGCGGCAGTACTACACCTCCGGCACGAACAACGCCCAGCTCGACGGCCAGGGCCACCTCGTCATCACCGCCAAGAAGGAAAACCCCGGCAACTACAACTGCTGGTACGGCCGGTGCGAGTACACCTCCGCCCGGCTGAACACCGCCGGCAAGTTCAGCCAGGCCTACGGCCACTTCGAGACGCGGATGAAACTCCCGCGCGGGCAGGGCATGTGGCCGGCCTTCTGGATGCTCGGCGGTGGAAACTGGCCCACCGACGGGGAAATCGACATCATGGAAAACGTCGGGTTCGAGCCGAACACCGTGCACGGCACCATCCACGGCCCGGGCTACTCCGGCTCCGGTGGCATCGGCGCCGCCTACACCGGCCCGAACTTCTCCGACGACTTCCACACCTACGCCATCGACTGGGCGCCCAACCAGATCAAGTGGTACGTCGACGGGAACCTCTACCAGACCCGCACGCCGTCGGACCTGAACGGCAACCGCTGGGTGTACGACCACAACTTCTTCGTCATCCTGAACCTCGCCGTCGGCGGGTACTGGCCCGGCGATCCCAACAGCAGCACGCAGTTCCCGCAGCAACTGGTCGTCGACTACGTGCACGTCACCAACACCGCGAGCCAGGGCGGCGGCCGGACCGGCACGATCACCGGCATCGGCGGCAAGTGCGTCGACGTCGCCGGTGCGAACAGCGCCAACGGCACGCCGATCCAGATCACCGACTGCAACGGCAACGCCGCGCAGAGCTGGACCGTCGGCACCGACGGCACCATCCGCGCCCTCGGCAAGTGCATGGACGTCTCCGGCGCCGGCACCGCGGACGGGACAGCGGTGCAGCTCTACGACTGCAACGGAACCGGTGCCCAGCAATGGGTCGTCACCGGGGCGCGTGACATCGTGAACCCGAACGCGAACAAGTGCCTCGACGCCACCGGCAATTCGAGCGCGAACGGCACCCGGCTGCAGATCTGGACCTGCGGCGGCGGCGCGAACCAGAAGTGGACCACGCCCTGATCACCGGGGCCGGGAGCCCCGCGCTCCCGGCCCCCGTTCCCGCCCCGATCGAGAAGGCCCAGAAGTGGACGCTCCCATGAGAAACCGCTCTCTCCTGGCGATGATCGGCGTGACCGCGCTCGCCGCGGCGACGTTCGCCGCCCCGGCGCAGGCCGCGGGCGAGACGGTCAACGTCTGGCTCACCACCACCGGCGACTCCGGCGGCCGCCAGGTCACCCGCGGCCTCCAGCAGCAGACGCCGATCACCTTCGCCGCGGGCACCGGCACCGGCGGCGTGACCATCAACGTCAACGAAAACACCACCTACCAGCAGTTCGAAGGCGGCGGAGCGTCCTTTACGGACACCGCGGCGTGGCTGTTGAACTCGAGCGGCGCCCTCTCCGCCGCCACCCGTGACGACACCATGCGCAAGCTGTTCGACCCGAACACCGGCATCGGGCTGAGCTTCATCCGCAACCCGCTCGGCGCGTCCGACCTGGCCCGCTACAGCTACACCTTCGACGACGTGCCGGCCGGCCAGACCGACCCGAACCTGACGCACTTCTCCATCGCGCACGACCAGGCCGACGTGCTGCCGCTGACCGAGCAGGCCAAGCAGCTCAACCCGCAGGCCAAGGTGATGGCGTCGCCGTGGAGCGCGCCGCCGTGGATGAAGGACAACGACAGCTACCTGCTGGGCTGGGTCGAATCGCAGTACTACCCGGCCTACGCGCAGTACTTCGTCAAGTACCTCCAGGCCTACCAGGCCGCCGGCGTGCCGATCGACTACGTTTCGATGCAGAACGAGCCGACCTGCTGCGCGAGCTACCCGTCGACCAACTGGACCGGCGCCGGGCTGGCGTACTTCGCGAAGAACAACCTGCTGCCCGCACTGCGGAACGCCGGTCTGTCCACAAAGGTACTGGCGCTGGACTGGAACTGGGACACCTACGCCGCCTACGGCGCGCCCACGATAGACGATGCGGCGATCCGCACCCACCCGAACTTCGGGGGCGTCGCGTGGCACGGTTACGGCGGCGACATCGGGCAGCAGACGACCACGCACAACCAGTACCCGGCCGTCAACGCGTACTCGACCGAGCACTCCGGCGGCACCTGGATTTCGGACCAGCAGGCCGAGGACATGAACAACATCGTGGACTACACCCGGAACTGGTCGAAGAGCTTCGTCAAGTGGAGCCTCGGCGTCGACCAGAACATGGGCCCGCACAACGGCGGCTGCGACAAGTGCACCGGCCTGATCACCGTCCACAACGGAGACTCGCGCAGCGGGCAGGTCGACTACACCGTCGAGTACTACACGATGGGTCACCTGACGAAGTTCGTGAAACCGGGTGCGTACCGGATCGACTCGAACGACAGCCCGGCCGTCCGCAACGTTGCCTGGAAGAACCCGGACGGCTCGAAGGCGCTGATCGCGTACAACTCCGGCACGGGCAACCAGAGCGTGCGGGTGAACTGGGGAGGTTCCTCGTTCACCTACACCCTGCCCGGCCACACCTCGGCGACCTTCACCTGGAGCGGCACCCAGGGCAACGGCGGCGGTGGCACCGGCAAGACCGGCCCGATCACCGGCCTCGGCGGCAAGTGCCTCGACGTCGCCGGCGCGAACAGCGCCAACGGCACCGCCGTCCAGCTCTACGACTGCAACGGCTCGGGTGCCCAGCAGTGGACCGTCGGCCCGGACGGCACGATCCGCGCGCTCGGCAAGTGCCTCGACGTCACCGGCCAGTCCACAGCGGACGGTGCGCAGCTCCAGCTCTGGGACTGCGGCGGCACGGCGAACCAGCGGTGGGCGGCGACCGCGGCCCGGGAGATCGTCGGCTCGGGGTCGAACAAGTGCCTCGACGCGACCGGCAACAGCTCCGCCAACGGCACCCGGCTGCAGATCTGGGCCTGCACCGGTGCGGCCAACCAGAAGTGGACCGTCCCGGCCTGACGAACAGCCCACCGGAAGCGTCGTCGACTGGCACCCCGTGAAGGCCACCTCGGACGAGTCCAAGGTGGCCTTCACCTGTGCGGGAGGGCTGCCGGGCCGCGGCCCTGGGGAAGCGGCGACCCGGCAGCGTGGGTCCCGCCTGCCGCTGGGGGTCTCCGGCGACGGAACCACCACCGAGCGTAGCCAGGAGCCCTCGTGTCCGGGTCGTGCTCGGGCCGTCCGGACGCCAAGCGTGCCCGAACGCCCCCGGATGGGCTACTCCGCCGCGATGGCCGCGCGGGCCGCCTCCGCGCGGTCGGCGTACGCGCTCACCAGCTGCTCCTCCGCGTCGTCGAGGTACTTCATCAGCAGCTGCTCCGCGCCCGGGCCGTCACCGGCCTCGATGCGGTCAAGGATTTCGTGGTTGCGCGGCAGGTAGCGCTCGTGGAAGCGCCGCGGCTCGGCCATGATGTGGAACACCAGCCGCAGCTCGGCGGTCAGCCTGCCGACCAGCTCGTTCACGCGCTCGCTGCCGGACAGCGCGGCCAGCTCCTGGTGGAACCAGACGTTCGCGGTGCCGAGGTCCTTCCAGTTGCCGGTGCGGGCGGCCTCGTCCCCGATCTCGACCTTCTCCTTGATCCGCGGGAAGGACGCGGGCTTGGCCGTCACCCCCCGGACCGCCGCGCACTCGATGATCTTGCGCACCCGGTAGATGTCGACGACGTCCTCGACGCTCGGGATGCGGACGAAGACCCCGCGGTTGAGCTCGTGGGCGAGCAGCCGTTCGTGCGTGAGCAGCCGGAACGCCTCGCGCAGCGTGTTGCGGGAGACCCCGAGCGCGTTGCCGATGTCCTGCTCCGACAACCGGCCGCCGGGCAGGAAGAACCCCTCCGCGATGCGGTTGCGCAGGACGCCGGCGACCCGTTCGGCCGTGCTCTTGCGGGTGACCAGGCCGCGGTCGGCGGCCAGGCCCGGGAGCCCGCTGTCTTCGATGACCACGCCTCCGATGCTACCCACCTCCCGGAGGACGATCCAATTGCACTCTTGTGGAATTGTTCAACAATCTCTACCGTGTGAGGCACGCCACGATGAGAGACACTGGCCAGGAGGTGCCCCATGACTGCCACTACCGCTACCGAGGCGCGGCCGTTCGACTGGTTCCGCACGCTCGGGAAGCGCGGCCGCCGCGCCTTCGTGGGCGCGTTCGGCGGGTACGGCCTGGACTCGTTCGACTACCAGACCCTGCCGCTCGGCCTGGCCGCGATCACCGCGTACTTCGGCATTTCGAGCGGCGAAGCCGGCCTGCTCGGCACGACGACGCTGGTCGTGTCCGCCGTCGGCGGGGTCGGCGCCGGCATGCTGGCCGACCGGATCGGCCGCGTCCGCACCCTCCAGATCACCATCGCGATGTACACGATCTTCACGGTGCTCTGCGGCTTCGCGCCCAACTTCGAGACGCTGCTGGTCTTCCGCGCCCTGCAGGGCCTGGGCTTCGGCGGCGAATGGGCGGCCGGCGCGGCGCTGGTCGCCGAGTATTCGCAGGCGAAGTACCGCGGCCGGACCGTGGCGTTCGTGCAGAGCGCGTGGGCGGTCGGCTGGGGCCTGTCGGTGATCGTCTACACCGTCGTGTTCACCATCGCCAGCGACGGCGTGGCCTGGCGGATCATGTTCTGGACCGGCGTCATCCCGGCGCTGCTCGTGCTGTGGGTCCGCAAGAGCGTCAAAGACGCCCCGCGTGCGGAGGAACGCCTGAAGGCCGAGCGTCCGAAGGGTACCCTCGTCCGGATCTTCAAAGGTGACCTCCTGCGTACGACGTTCTTCGCCGCGCTGCTGGCCACCGGCGTCCAGGGCGGGTACTACACGATCTCGACGTGGCTGCCGTCCTACCTGAAGAAGACGCGCGAGCTGACCGTGATCGGCACCGGCGGCTACCTCGCGTTCCTCATCACCGGCGCCTTCGTCGGGTACGTCTGCGGCGGCTACCTGACGGACCTGATGGGCCGCAAGAAGACCTTCCTGACCTTCGCGCTGCTGTCGGCCGCGCTGATCGTCGCGTACACGCAGATCCCCACGGGCGCGAACGGGCTCGTGCTGGTGCTCGGCTTCCCGCTCGGCTTCTCGATGTCGGCGATCTTCAGCGGGTTCGGCGCGTACCTCGCCGAGCTGTACCCGACGGCCCTGCGCGGCACCGGACAGGGCTTCACCTACAACTTCGGCCGCGCGGTCGGCGCGATCTTCCCGACTGTGGTCGGTTTCATGGGCGCCGGCGGAGCGATCGTGTTCGGCGCGCTGGGCTACGGCATCGCGGTGCTGGCCCTGCTCGGCCTCCCGGAGACCCGGGGCATCGAACTCGTTGATTGAGGGGGATCTCATGACGACCTTTGACGAACCCGCGACGTTCACCCCCGCGCAAGCGCGCGAAGCGTTCCGCCGCGGCCACTCCCGGCCGACGACCGGCTGGGCCGGCGGCTTCACCCAGACCAACCTGATCGCGGTGCCCGAGGACTGGGCCTACGACGTCCTGCTGTTCTGCACCCGCAACCCGCAGCCGTGCCCGCTGCTCGACGTCACCGACCCCGGTGATCCCGCCACCCGGCTCGCCGAGGGCGCGGACCTGCGCACCGACCTGCCGCGCTACCGGATCTGGCAGAACGGCGTGCTGGCCGGCGAGGTGTCGGACGCGACCGGCCTCTGGCGCAGCGACATGGTCGCCTTCTCCATCGGCTGCAGCTTCACGTTCGAGACGGCGCTGGCCGCCGAAGGCGTCCCGCTGCGGCACGTCGAGCAGGGCCGCAACGTCGCGATGTACGTCACGAACCGGCAGTGCGAGCCCGCCGGGCGGCTGTTCGGCCCGCTGGTGGTGTCGATGCGCCAGATCCCGGAGGACCGCGTCGACGACGCCGTCCGGCTCACCCGCGCGATGCCCGCCGTGCACGGCGCGCCGGTGCACATCGGCGATCCGCGCGCGCTGGGCATCGACGACCTGTCCCGGCCGGACTTCGGCGATCCGGTGGACGCGGAACCGGGTGACGTCCCGGTGTTCTGGGCCTGCGGGGTCACCCCGCAGGCGGCGCTGATGGCGTCCCGGCCCCCGTTCGCGATCACGCACGCGCCGGGGTACATGTTCATCACCGATCGGTACGACAGCGAATACCGGGTGGGCTGAAATGGATCTGAACAGCGACCTCGGCGAGGGCTTCGGCGCCTGGAAGATGGGCGACGACGAAGCCATGCTCGCCATCGTGACCAGCGCGAACGTCGCCTGCGGCTTCCACGCCGGCGACCCGTCGGTGATGCGGCGGGTGTGCGAGCTGGCGGCCGAGCGCGGCGTCGCGATCGGTGCGCACGTCGGCTACCGCGACCTGGCCGGTTTCGGCAGGCGCGCGCTCGACATCGCCCCGGACGACCTGGCGAACGAGGTGCTCTACCAGATCGGCGCGCTCGACGCGTTCGCCCGCGCGGCGGGCAGCCACGTGACGTACGTGAAGCCGCACGGCGCGTTGTACAACACCGCGGCAGGTGACGCCGAGCAGGCGGCGGCGATCGTCGAGGGCCTGCGCCGGTACGACCCCGCGCTGGCGCTGCTCTGCCTGCCGGACTCGGAAATGCAGCGGCAGGCGGAGAAAGCCGGCGTCGTCGCGTACGCCGAGGCGTTCGCGGACCGCGCGTACACCGCGGAAGGCCGGCTCGTGTCGCGCAAGCAGCCGGGCGCGGTGCTGCACGACGCCACGGCGGTGGCCGAGCGGGCGGTGGCGATGGCGACCGGCGGCGGGGTCGTGACGGCCGACGGCGGCCGGCTCGGCCTGCGGCCGGACTCCCTGTGCGTGCACGGGGACACGCCGGGCGCGGTCGAGCTCGCCCGCCGGATCCGCGCCGGCCTGACCGCCGCGGACGTCCCGCTGACCGCGTTCACCGGATGACCGTCCGGCTGCTGCCGTGCGGCCGCCGCGCGGTGCTGGTGGAAGTGGACGACGTGCTGGGCTTCCAGGCGGCGTTGACGCAGTCGCCGCCGGACGGGGTCGTGGAACTCGTCCCGGCGGCGCGTACGCTGCTGGTCCGCTTCGACCCGTCGGTGACGGACGCGGAACGGCTGGGCGCACTGCTACGTCAAGTGTCCCCTGTGGACAGTGTCGCGGCCGACGCGGGCGAGGTGGTGATCCCGGTGGTGTACGACGGCGAAGACCTGGCCGACGTCGCCGCGGAGACGGGGCTGAGCGTGGCTTCGCTGATCGAGCGGCACACCGCGGGTTCGTACGTCTCGGCGTTCTGCGGGTTCGCGCCGGGCTTCGCCTACCTGACCGGCTCGGACCCCGCCCTGCACGTGTCCCGCCGGTCTTCGCCGCGCACCCGCATCCCGCCGGGCTCGGTGGCGATCGCCGGCGAGTACAGCGCGATCTACCCGAGCGCGTCGCCGGGCGGGTGGCGGTTGCTGGGCCGGACGGACGTGCCGGTGTGGGACGTCGAGCGCGACCCGCCGAACCTGCTGTCGCCGGGCACCCGGGTCCGCTTCGCGGCGGTGCCGTCGTGAAGCTCGAGGTCGTGCGGCCGGGGTTCACGACGACCGTGCAGGACCTCGGCCGTCCGGGGCACGCCGCGCTCGGCGTCGGCCGGTCCGGCGCGGCCGACCGAGGGTCGTTCCGGCTGGCCAACCGGCTCGTCGGGAACCCGGCCGGTGCGGCGGCCCTGGAGGTCACGCTCGGCGGGCTGGTGCTGCGCGCGTCGGGCCTGACCACGGTGGCGGTGACCGGCGCTCCCTGCCCGCTCTCGAAAGGCGGCCCGAACGGGCCGATCACGTTGTGGCCCGGGGAAGAACTCGCGCTGGGCACGGCCGTTTCGGGCCTGCGCTGTTACGTCGCGGTGCGCGGCGGGATCGACGTGCCGCCGGTGCTCGGCTCCCGGGCGACGGACACGCTCGGGAAGCTGGGCCCGCCACCGGTGACAGCCGGGATGTTCCTGCCGATCGGCCCGGCTCCGCGCACCTTTCCGGTGGTGGACCTGGCGCCCCGGGCGGCCGTGCCCGCGGATCCGGTGTTGCGCGTGACGCCGGGACCGCGCCGCGACTGGTTCGCCTCGCCGGACCAGCTGCTGTCCACTGTGTACACGGTCTCGCCGGATTCGGACCGCGTCGGCATCCGCCTGACCGGGGCGGCACTGGCCCGGGCGCGCCACGACGAGCTGCCGTCGGAGGCTTGTGTGCCGGGATCACTGCAGGTACCGCCGTCGGGACGGCCGATCCTGTTCCACGCCGACCACCCGACGACCGGCGGCTACCCGGTGATCGCCGTCGTCGAGGAGGACGACCTCGATCTCGCCGCACAGCTGCGACCGGGTCAGACCGTGCGGTTCCGCCTCGTGAGTGGTAATTCGGGTTAGAACGCGAATTACCACTCACGAGCGGCCACGGAAGGCCGACCAGGCGGCGTTCGTGGCCCCGATCGCGAGCCACGCCGCCCAGGCGGCGCCCGGGGCCAGCCAGGTGGTGACGACCCCCAGTACCACCGTCACCACCACCGGCCACGCGCGCCGCCGCCGCGGCCGCCGCTCGGCGAGGTAGGCGTCCAAGGCCTCCGCGACCTGGTCGTCGATCTCGTCGCGCAGCCGCGCGTCCAGCTCAGACATGCGCCGGCACCGGCCGCGGCACGGCGACGGACAGGCACGCCAGCGCCAGCGGCACCTCCAGCCCGGCCATGAGCAGCGAAAACACCACGTCGTCGCCGGCCGTGACCACGTCGAACCACGCGTCGGCCAGCAGCAGCGTCGCCGTGGCCGTCGCGACCAGCGGTGTCCGCACGTCGCCCCGGCTCAGCAGCCAGGCCGTGAACAGCAGGCCGGCCGCTTCGGCGGCGTCGAGGCCCGTCCAGGCCAGCCGCCAGTGCTGCGCCGCGACGACGTCCGGCAGCGCCAGCCCGAGCACCGCGATCCACGGCAGCAGGCACAGCCCGGCCGCCCAGAAGACCTTCTTCATGCGAACCCCCCGAGTTCTCTCCCGACCCAAGGTAGCGACTGCAGAGATTCTTTGCAAACAATCTCTGTAGTACGCTCCCGGCATGGTCGAACGTCCCGCACGACGCGTGCTCACCGGCGCGGATCTCAAGGCCTTCTACAAGGCACTGGCCAACCCGGTGCGCCGCGACATCCTCAGCTACCTGGGCAAACACGGCGAAGCGAACTCGACGAGCGTCGCGAAGGCCCTCGGCGAAAGCACCGGGACGACCAGCTACCACCTCCGCAAGCTCGCCGACCTGGAGCTGATCGAAGAGATCGAAGACCGCGGGGACGGCCGCGAGCGCTGGTGGAAGTCGCGGTCGAAGGACATCTACACCCCGCCCGGCCTCGAACTGACGCCGGACGAGCGGGAAGCGATGCTCAAACTCGGCGCGCTCAAGATGAGCCACGACCTGGGCCTGGTCACCCGGGCTTACGCGGGCTACGAGACCTCCGCGGGCTGGAACCAGATCTACCGCGCCGGCCTGCACCTCACGAAGGACCAGGTCGCGTCCTTCGTCGAGGAGTACCAGAACCTGGTGTGGAAGTACGTCACCGAGCCGGGACACCACCCCGAAGGTTCGCGGTCGGTGGCCGTCCGGTTCATCGTGGTGCCCGAGGAAGACACCGAGGAGTCCACAGAGGACTAAAGTCCGGACACCCGGAGCGTGATGTTCAGCCGCCCGGCCAGGCCCAGCGCCGGGTCCGCCGTGCCCGGCAGCGTCTTCGGCACGCCGTGGTAGGCGAGCCGGGACGGGCCGCCGAACACGAACACGTCGCCGGAGCGGAGTTCGACGTCGGTGTACGGCCGGCCACGGGTTTCGGTGTTGCCGAAGCGGAACACGCAGGCGTCGCCGAGACTGATCGACACCACCGGCTCGAGGCTGCGCTCGTCCTTGTCCTGGTGCAGCCCCATCTTCGCGGTGGCGTCGTAGAAGTTGACCAGCGCGACGTCCGGCGCGTACGCCTCGGCGGGTGCGCCGTACGCGGCCGCCAGCGCGCGGCGGCCGAGGTCGCCGAGCCAGTCCGGGAACGGCAGCACCGGCGTCCCCTCACCGGTCGTGCGCGAGTAGCCGTACGGGTACCAGTGCCAGCCGAGGCAGACGGACTTCACCGACATCACGCCGCCGTTCGGCAGGCGGGTGCGCCGGTAGCCGGACCAGCCGCGGCAGGCCGCGACCAGCTCGCGCTGCTCGTCGAAGCCGAGCCAGTCGGGCAGGTGCACCGCCCCGGGCGCGAGCTCGGCGCGCGGGCGCGGCAGGAGGGCGTCCATCACCTCGATTGTGCCGGAGACTCCCGTCGCACACGATCAGTGATCGTCGAGGGAACGACATGGTGACCGCGGAATGTGACACCTGCGCTGATAAACAGCCGCAGGAGCCGCCCGAATGGTCCAGCGGAAGGCTCCTGCGGCCGATTCCCCTCGCTCTGGGCCACCATGAAGTAGACGTTCCCACACCTGAATGTCACAAGCCAGCGTGGATCAGCTACAAACGGGTCACTTGACCTCGGTGCCGCCGATCAGTCGCGGAACGTGACGACGGTCACCCCCGCCTGGGCCGGCACGGGGTCATTCATCGCGGCCAGCGCGGCCGGGACGTCGTCGAGCCCGATGCGCCGCCCGATCAGCCCGGAGAGGTCGATCCCGGCCGTCTCGACGACGCGCAGCAGCTCCGGGTACTCGTGCGCCGGGAGCCCGTGGATGCCGACCAGCTCCAGCTCGCCGCCGACGACCCGGTGCATCGGGATCGGCGCGATGCCCTGCGCGGGCGGCATCAGCCCGGCCTGGACGTGCCGGCCGCGCTTGCGGAGGCTGCCGACCGACGCCGCGCAGGTCGACGGCGAGCCGAGGCAGTCGAGTGAGACGTGCGTCCCGCCGCCGGTCAGTTCGCGGACGTGCTCGGCCACGGCTTCCGGGCCGTCGAACGCCGACGCGTCCACGGTGCGCACCGCGCCCGACTTCGCCGCCAACGCCAGAGCGCGCAACGAGACGTCGACCGCGACGACCTTCGCTCCCGCCGCGACGGCCAGCAGCACCGCGGAGATCCCGACGCCGCCGCAGCCGTACACCGAGACCCACTGGCCCGCGGTGACGCGGCCTTGCCGCAGTACCGCGCGGAACGCCGTACCGAACCGGCAGCCGAGGGCCGCGGCCTCGGCGGCGCCGAGCGAGTCCGGCAACGCGACCAGGTTCGTCTCGGCGTGCTCGATGGCGACGCGCTCGGCGAACGAACCCCAGTGCGTGGCGCCGGGCTGGAATTCGCGGTCGCAGATCTGCTGGTCGCCGCGGGCGCACTGGGCGCACGTCCCGCAGGCGCAGACGAACGGCACGGTGACGCGCGCGCCGAGCTCCCAGCCGCGCACGCCTTCGCCGAGCGCGACGATCCGGCCGGCGAGCTCGTGCCCGGCGACGTGCGGCAGGGTGACCGCGGTGTCGTGCCCCTGCCAGGTGTGCCAGTCGCTGCGGCACACGCCGGTGGCGTCGACCTCGAGCACCGCACCGCCCGGCGCGGCCACCGGCTCGGGCACGTCCCGCACGACGGGCGGGACGCGGAATTCCTCCATCACCACAGCTCGCATGACGCGAGCCTAGTGTGCCGTCCGTCGCCGATCCGGCGGCGGAACGGGTGCCGTCGAGCGAGCCGGGCGCGGATCGGCGCCTTGCTCAACTGAGCGGATCCCTTGGTGTCTCTCAGTTCAGCGCGTGGAACCTCGTCCTTCCGCGGGGCGGCCCGAGGAGCTTGCTGAGCGAGCCGTCCGGCACGTTCAGGATGTCCTCGAGATTCCGCAAGGCGTTCAACGATTCCGGCCGCTCCGGCCGGCACCGCCCCGATTGCCAATGGCTGAGGGTGGCCAGGCTGACCGTGGTTCCCCTGCCGCGCAAGCGATAGCGGATCCGCTCGAGGCCGAGGCCACGGGCCCGGATCGCCGCCCGCAGGGCCACGTCGAACGGTCCGGCAGCCAGCAGCTTGCCGAGCTCCGCCTGTTCCCCCCGGTCGATGGTGCGTGTTCGCTGACCGGTCATCACAACGCTCCGAAGCACTCCCGATTACGAACATTGGAGCGTAGGCGCCGCTTCGCAAGATCGGAAGAGCTCTCACCCACCTGCCTTGCGCGCCTCGTCGGCGATCGCGGCGAACGGTTCCGCGTAGCCGGAGTTGATCGTGACGTAGGAAATCCCCCACTGGTCACGCCAGCGGAGAAGCTTTTCCGCGGCCTGCCCGGGATCCGCGGGCAGCACGGTGACCGCACCGGCCGCGGCGAGTTCGGGCACGTCGGCCCCGGCCCAGCGCGCGATCTCGGGCGACGGCTCCGCGCCGACGGCCATCAGGTTCAGGCTCAGCTCGATCTCCGGCAGCCGCGGACCGGCGAGGGTACGGAATCGATCCACAATGGACGTCGCTTCGGCTTCGGTCGTTTTCGGTGCCCAGCTGAACGTGACGGTGTCGGCTTCTTGCGCGGCGAGCGCCAGCATTTTCGGTCCGCCGCCGGCGAGCATCAGCCGCGGCCGGTCCGCTTCGCGCTTGAGGTGCGCGATGGTGGCGGCCATCCGTGCGATGCGCTCACCCGGTGCGGGGAATTCCCGGCCGAGAGCTTCCGCGTGTTCGCGGGCCCCGGGCCGCCCGGCGCCGAGCCCGAGCTCGAACCGGCCACCGGTCTGCCGGTGCAGGGTCTGCACCTGCCAGTCCAGCGCCTTCGCGTCGCGGAAGGGGTCGGCGAGGACGAAGGTCCCGACGGTGAGGTCCAGGGTGACCGCGGCGGCGGCCCCCAGCAGGACGAAGGGGTCGGCCCGGCCGACGGGATCGGTGGCGAGAAGGGTGTCGAAGCCGAGCTTCTCGACCCGCTCGGCCTGGGCGGTCCACGAGGTGAGGTCCGGCGCGTAACCGGCGACGATGCCGAAGCGGAAAGGTTTCATGCGGGCCATGGTGGGGTGCGGGGGCCGGTCACCACATCCGCTTCACGACGTCACCCGCGCGTACGCCTCTCAGCGCAGGGTGACCGACAACGCCTGGGCGATCTCCTTGCCGATCGCGTGCGTAGCCGCATCCGGCGGCGAGCCGACCTTCACCACCATCGGGCCGCCGAACGGCTGGCGCTCCACCACCTCGATGCGTTCGCCCAGGTTGATGGCGTGTTCCGTCAGGTACCGCAGCAGCTCCGGGTCGGTGTCCCAGACCCGGACGATCTCGCCGACCGCGCCCGGCGGGAGGTCGTCCAGGATGCGCACCGGCAGTTCCTCGACGCTGCCGTCGGGGGCCGGGATCGGATCGCCGTGGGGGTCGCGGACCGGGTTGCCCAGCTTCGCCGCGATGCGCTCGACCAGCCTGTCGGACACCGCGTGCTCCAGCGCGTCGGCTTCCGCGTGGACCTCGTCCCACGTGTAGCCGAGCTCCGAGACCAGGTACGTCTCGATCAGCCGGTGGCGCCGGAGCACCGACCGCGCCAGCAGCCTGCCGTCGGCCGTGAGCTCGATGCCGCGGTACGGCACGTGGGTGACCAGGCCCAGCTGGGACAGCTTCGTGACCATCCCCGACGCCGAGGACGGGCTGACCTCCAGCCGGCCGGCGAGCGACGCGTTGGTGACCGCCTCACCCCGCTCGACCAGGCCGTAGATCACCCGGACGTAGTCCTCGACCGACGAGGATCTCCGGACCGAACCATCTCCCATGCCGCATACGATACGGGGCCGGGTTCTTTCTCGTGAAAGTTCACGTTCGCCAGCGGTAACGGATCCAGCCCGGGACCGGCTCCGCGCCCAGCTGGGCGTAGAACGCCTCGCCTTTTTCGTTGCCTTCCTGCATGTCCCACTCGACGCGCCCGGTCGTGCGGCTGCGCAGCTCGTCCAGCAGCTCGCCGCCGAGCCCGTGGCGGCGGTACGCCGGCCGGACGAACAGGTCGTCCAGCCAGATCCCCGGCCGCGCCTCCCACGTGGAGAAGTTCCAGCTGCAGAAGGCGAAGCCGGCCACCCGGCCGGGCTCGCCGGGTGGCGTCGCGATCAGCACCCACGCCTTCGGGTCCGGCCCGAAAAGGTGCCCGCTCATCTCGGCGCGGTCGAGCTTCAGATCGTGGTTGTCCTCGTAGACGGCGTGCTCCTCGATGAGCGCGCAGATCTCTTCGATGTCTTCGAAGACGGCGTCGCGGACGGGCATCTCGGCTCCCGTTTCTGTCGGTGGTGGTCGTTACTGTCGGGCGTGGCGGAGAGGGAGGTGGTCGATGTCGCCGGAGGAGAAGTTCGTGGGCCTGGTCGACGAGTTCACCGGACGTCCGGGCATCACGCCACCCGGCGCGACCGGCGGCTTCGGGTCGACGCAGCCCTGGTCCGCGCTGGCGGAAGAAGCGGCCGAGTTCGTGGGGAGGAAGTGAGTCATCACGCTTGATAACGCAGTTCGCCGCCGACGGCGGTCCCTTGCACGCTGAGCTCGTCCAAAGCGGACTCTTCGAGCGGCGATCCGGACAACACGGCGAAGTCTGCGAGCTTCCCCGGTTCGAGCGTGCCCAGGTCACGCTCGGCGAAGGTCGCGTACGCCGATCCGTACGTGTACGCGCGCAGCGCCTGCTCCGGCGTCAACGCCTCTTCCGGTGCGAAGGGCGCGCCGGACGCCGTGCGCCGACGCACCATGTCGGCCAGCGCGAGCAGCGGAGCGCCGTTCACGACCGGCCGGTCCGAAGACGCGGGCAGGACGCAACCCGCGTCGAGGACGCTGCGCAGCCGGTAGCACCAGGGCACGCGGGACTCACCCAGCGCGGCGCGCATGCCGTCGCCGAGCTCGTTGACGAACCGGCCCTGCGGTGACGGGATGAGGCCGAGCGAGGCGAGCCGGGTCAGCTCCGCGGGCTGGAGCACCGCGCAGTGCTCGATGCGGTGCCGGTGGTCCGTGCGCGGCGTCGCGGCCAGCGCGGCGTCGTAGGCGTCGAGCACGACGGTGATCGCGCGGTCGCCGATAGCGTGCGTCGCGATCTGCCAGCCCGCGTCGTGCGCCCGGCGGATCGTGCGCGCGAGCTCGTCCTCGGGCACCTGGAAGTAGCCGCGGTTGTCCGGCTCTCCGTCGAACGGGTCGTGCATGGCACAGGTGCGGCCGACCAGGGAGCCGTCGGCGAACAGCTTCATCGGGCCGACGCGCAGCCACTCGTCGCCGAGGCCGGTGCGCAGGCCGAGGTCGAGGCCGAAGCCGGCGTCGTCGGGCAGGTCGTGCAGCACGCTCGCGGCGACCATCACCGTGCTGCGCACGCGCAGCACGCCGCGGTCGCGCGCCTCCTGGTAGGCGGCCAGCTCGGCGGGTGTCTCCCCGACCAGGCCGCCGCCGATCCCGGCCTCCTGGACGCTGGTGATGCCCTCGGCCAGGTACCGCTCGGACGCCCGGTCGAGGCCGCGGACGACCCGCTCCACCGGCGTCGGGTACGTCAGGGGGCGCAGCAGCAGCTGGGCCTGCTCGCGCAGCAGCCCCGTCGGCGAGCCGTCGGCGGCGAGCACGACGTCCCCGCCGACCGGCACGTTCGCGAGATCGAGCTGGTCGAGCACGGCCGAGTTGACCACGGTCATGTGCCCGGACGTGTGCTTGAGCCGCACGAGCATCCCGGGCGCCGCCCGATCGAGCCCGTCGCGGTCGGGGTGCCCGCCGGCGAGCTTGTTCTGGTCGTACCCGCTGCCGACCACCCAGCTCCCGGCCGGCAGCGTCGCGGCCCGCGCGGCGACGGCGTCGTAGACCTCTTCGACGCTGCGGCAGCCGCCGAGCGGCACGTCGTCGAGGCCCATCCCGAACCACGCCATGTGGTTGTGCGCGTCGTGGAACCCGGGCACGACGAAGCCACCGGCGAGGTCGACCCGGTCGCGCGACGAAAGCGAGCGAGCGTCGTCCCCGACTGCGACGACCCGGCCGTGCAGAACGGCGAGTGCGCTGGTGACGCCCACGCCCGTCCACACCGTGGCGTTCTCGTAGACCGCATCGACCCGCATCTCCGCCTTCCTCCCCGCCGCCACCCTCAACGGAGGCGCTTCGCGCCGCGGCACCATTCAGAGGCTATCGATCGATCGATCGAACGTCTAGCATCGGCGCCATGCCCACCGTGGAGTTCGCCGTCGAGGACGGCATCGCGCAGATCCGGCTGAACCGGCCCGAGCGGCTGAACGCGGTCGCCGCCGTCCTGGTCGACGACTTCCTCACCGCCCTCGACGCCGCCGCCCGCAGCGACGCCCGCGTCGTCGTGCTCTCCGGCAACGGCCGGGCCTTCTGCGCCGGCCACGACCTCAAGGAACCCACCCCCGAGGGTGACTCGCGGGCGCGGCTGGACCGGCTCCAGGACGTCACCCGGCGGCTGCGCGCCCTGCGTCAGCCGGTGATCGCGGCGGTGCACGGCTACGCGATCGGCGCCGGTGCGGAGTTCGCGCTCGGCTGCGACCTGATCCTCGCCGCCGAGGACGCCGTGTTCGCGTTCCCCGAGGTCTCGCTCGGCCTGAGCGTCACCGGCGCGGCGTCGCGGCTGCTCCCGCTGCTGGTCGGCCCGCTCAAGGCGAAGGAGCTCCTGCTGCTCGGCGAGCGCTTCGACGGCCGGAAGGCCGCCGAACTGGGCATGGTCAACGCCGCGGTACCGGCCGAGCAGCTCCAGGCGGAGGCGCTGAGCTGGGCGAAGCGGATCGCCGGGCACCCGGCGGCGGCCGCGGCGATGGCGAAGCGCGTCCTCGACACGCCCATCGACGTCGAGCCCGCCCTCGAACTCGAAGTCAGCCACGCCCTGATCACCGAGCACTCTGCCGCGGTCGCCGCATCCACGGAAGCCTTCCGGAGCCGGGCGTGACCCCCCTGGCCGAAATCGGGACGCTGACCCAGCTCGTCACGCGGGCCGCCGCACTGTGGCCGGAGCGCACCGCCTGGGTGTTCGACGAGACCGGCCGGCGCTTCACCTTCGCCGACGTCGACCGCGAAAGCTCCCGGTTCGCCGCCGCCCTCGCCGAACGCGGGGTGGGCCAGGGCGACCGGGTCGCCGTGATGCTGCGCAACCAGCCGGAGTTCCCGCTGATCTGGCTGGCCCTGGCCAGGATCGGCGCGCAACTGGTGCCGGTCAACACGAACTACCAGGAGTTCGACGGCGCCCACGTCCTCCGCCATTCCGGCGCGAAGCTGACCGTCGCCGCGCCGGAGTTCACCGAGCTGCTCGGCCGGATCGGCCTCACCGACGTCGTCACCCCGGACCGGCTCGACGCGGCCGGCGCACCACCGGCGTTCACCCCGGTGCCCGAATTGCCGGTGAACATCCAGTACACGTCCGGCACCACCGGCGCACCCAAGGGCTGTGTCCTGCCGAACCGCTACTGGACGACCCTCGCGGTGGGCCTGGTCACCGATTTCCCCGCCGTCGGCGCGGACGACGTCATCCTGACCGCACAGCCGTTCCACTACATCGATCCACAGTGGAACGTCGCGCTGGGGCTCGCCGGCGGCGCCACCCTCGTGGTGCTGGACCGCTTCCACCCCAGCACGTTCTGGGCGAAGGTCCGCGAACACGGCGTCACCTGGTTCTACTGCCTCGGCCTGATGCCGGCGCTGCTGCTGCGCCAGGAGCCCTCCGCTGCCGACCGGGACCACCGCGTCCGCGCGATCTGCGCGTCCGCGATCCCGCGCGAGCTGCACGCCGAGCTGGAACAGCGCTGGGGCGTGCCGTGGTACGAGGCGTTCGGGATGACCGAAACCGGCAGCGACATCCGGCTGACCGCCGCCGACCACGACGAGACCGTCGGTACCGGCTGCATCGGGCGGCCGGTCCGCGACCGCGAAGTGCTGATCGCCGGCGACGACGGGAAGCCGGTGCCGCGCGGGCGAACCGGACAGCTGCTGATCCGCGGGATCGGGCTGATGCAGGGCTACCACGACGATCCGGACGCGACGGCGAAGGCGTTCGAGAACGGCTGGTTCCACACCGGCGACCTCGCCCGGATGGACGCCGCCGGCCGCGTCCACTACGTCGGCCGCACGAAGGACATGATCCGCCGCAGCGGCGAGAACGTCTCCGCCGACGAAGTCGAGCGCGCCCTGCTGCTGCACCCGGCGGTGCGGCTGGCGGCCGTCGTCGCGGTGCCCGACGAGCTGCGCGGCGAGGAGATCAAGGCGTACGTCGTGTGCGACGGCGACCGGCCGGACCCCGCCGGGCTCGCCGCGTTCTGCGCCGGGAAACTGGCCTACTTCAAGGTTCCGCGGTTCTGGGCGTTCGCCGACGCGCTGCCGATGACGCCGTCGGAGCGGGTGGCCAAGGGCGAGCTGCGCAAGGTCGCGGACCCGCGCGCCGGCTCCTGGGACGCGAAGGCGGAAGCGTGGCTGTGAGCAGCCGGGAGCGGGTGCACGCGGCCGCGGTGAAGCTGTTCGCCACCAAGGGCTTCCACGGCACCGGCATCCGTGATCTGGCGCAGGAGGCGGAACTCTCCTCGGCCAGCCTGTACCACTACATGGGCACCAAAGAGGATCTGCTCGCGGAGATCATGCGCACCGCGCTGAACCGGCTGCTCGACGCCGCCCGCGAGGCGACCGCGGGCGGCGGCGATCCGGTGCACCGGCTGCGCACGCTGGTCGCGCTGCACGTCCTCGCGCACGCCGTCGGGCCGGCGGAAACCCGGGTGGTGGACAACGAAGTCGACGTGCTGTCCCCGGCCGCGCGCGAACCGGTGGTGGCCCTGCGGGACGCCTACGAACGGCTGTGGGCGTCGGCGATCGACGACGGGGTGGCGGCGGGGGTGTTCCGTGTGGAGCACCCTGCGGTGACCCGGCTGGCGCTGCTGGAGATGTGCAGCGGCGTCGCGAGGTGGTATTCCCCACTTGGCCCGCTGGCGCTGGACGAGCTCGCGGAGCACTACGCGGAGCTGGCGTCCAGGGCGCTGGGCTGCACGTCGGCGCCCGGCGTCGCCGACTTGCGACGGTGCCGGGAAATCGTCGCGAAAGAGTGGGGGGTGTCCGTTTAGCGGCGCTTTTACCTGTGTACGCCTTGCCCAGACGGCGTGCGTGGGGGACGCTCGAAGGGTGACTGAGGAAACGATCCAACTGGAACTGGACGACTCGGGTCTCGCGCCGGGTCTCCCGACGCCGGAAAGCCCCCGCGATCAGGTGCAGGATGTGCCCTATCGCCCCGTCGAGTTCCGCGATGACGATCTCCCCACTGCCCTGGCACGGTGCTCCGCGTGGCTACGGCAGGCTCAGGAGTGGCTGGGCGAGCCGCTCGACGTCCTGGCCATCCACCTCGACTACGACGACCGTCAGGGTTCGCCGTACTACGACGTGAAGCTCCTGTGCAACGAAGAGGACCTCGCGGGCGTCCCGATCGCCATCCGCAACAAGAAGTAAGCAAGCCGAAGCGCCGTCAGGGCCGCCGGGAAGGCGGTCCTGACGGCGCCGTCGTCCGGGGCTTCGCCCGAAAGAAGCTGGTCGCCTTCTCAGCCCAGAGTGCCGCCGACCTTCACGTGCCCCTTGAGCAGGTTGCGCGCGATGGTGCGGCGCTGGATCTCGTCGGTGCCTTCGTAGATGCGCAGCAGCCGCAGCTCGCGGTACCACCGCTCGACCGGCAGTTCCCGCGTGTAACCCATGCCGCCGTGGATCTGCAGGACGCGGTCGACGATTTCGTTGGCCTTCTGGCCGCCGTACAGCTTCGCCATCGACTGCGCGTGCCGGGAATCCACGCCCTGGTCGACCTGCCAGGCGGCGTGCAGCACCAGCCAGCGCAGCGCTTCCAGCTCGACGCCGGAGTCGGCGATCATCCACTGGATGGCCTGCCGCTCGGCGATCTTCTGCCCGAACGTCTCGCGGGTGTTGGCGTGCTCGATGGCCATCGAGATCAGCCGCTCGCAGGAGCCGATGGCACGCGCCGGCAGCAGGTAGCGGCCCTGGCCGATCCACTGCATGGCCAGCTCGAAGCCGCGGCCCTCCTCGCCGAGGATCTGCGTCTCGGGCACCCGGACGTCCTGGAAGATCAGGGAAGCGGGCCCCCACTCGCCCATGGTGTCGATGTACTCGGACTTCCAGCCGGCCTCGCGGTCGACCAGGAAGCACGTGACGCCGCCGTTCGCGCCCTTCTCGGGGTCGGTGATGGCGAACACCATGGTGAAGTCGGCCTCGTTGCCGCCGGTGATGAAGGTCTTCTCGCCGTTGATGACCCAGCCGGTGCCGTCCTTGCGGGCGGTGGTCCGGATGGCCTTGGCGTCCGACCCGGCCCCCGGCTCGGTGATGGCGAAGCACGACTTGCGCTCACCCGAGATCGTCGGCAGCAGGTAGGTCTGCTTCTGCTCCTCGTTGGCGTGGAACAGGATGTTGTCGGCGGCGCCGCCGAAGCGGAACGGGACGAAGGTGCGGCCGAGCTCGGCCTCCAGCAGCGCGGCCATCACGGCGGACAGGCCCATGCCGCCGTACTCCTCCGGGGTCAGCACGCCCCAGAAGCCGGACTCCTTCGCCTTCAGCTGGAGGGCCTTGAGCTCCTCGCCGGTCAGGCCGGGCTGGTGGGCGCGCTCCCGCCGCAGGACCTCCTGCTCGAGCGGGATCAGCTCCCGCTGGACGAACGTGCGGACCCAGTCGCGCACTTCACGTTCTTCGGTGCTGAGAGAGAAATCCATGACGTGGCTGCTCCTCCGAAATGACTAAGCGCTCGCTTAGGCCCAGGGTACCTCCTGTGCGCCGGATAACCCCAGACCTGCGCCCGAATTCGTGACAACGGCTGCCGCGCCCGGAAAGATCGGGGTGGTGATGGAGATCGAGGTCCGCTGGTCGTCGCCGTTGCCCGCCGAAGAACGGTTCATGCGCCTGCTGGACGACGTCGAGCAGGGGCGGTTCGCGGCGTACCGGCAGGACGCGGACAAGCGGCGGTTCCTCACCGGCCGGGTACTGGCGAAGACGGTCGCGGCCGAACGGCTCGGCTTGGCCGTCGAGGCGGTGACGTTCGACGCGACCTGCGAAGACTGCGGCAAGCCGCACGGGCGGCCGCGGATCCCGGGCGCGGACCTGGCGTTGTCGATCTCGCACTCGGGCGAGCTGATCGGCGTCGCGGCGACGCCGTCGGTCCCGGTGGGCCTCGACGTCGAAACCGCCGCCCGCCGCGCGGACGACGGCCTGATCGAGTACGCGCTGAGCCCGGTGGAGGTGGAGCACCTGGCGGGCCTCGACGCGACGGAGAAGGCCGCGGCGTTCTTCGTCTACTGGACCCGCAAGGAAGCGGTGATGAAGGCCACCGGCAAGGGCCTGCGCATCCCGTTGCAGAGCATCACGTTCTCCCGATACGACGAGCCGGCCCGGTTGGCGTCCTCGGCCGACCCGGCCCTGGACCCGGCGACGACCCGCCTGGCGGACCTGAAGGCCGCGGACGGCTACCGCGCGGCCATCGCGGTGCTGACCACCGAGGAACTGTCGGTCACCGAGGAACACTGGGTCCCCTGAGCCAAGCGCCCCAATGTGGCCTTCGGTGCGTTCAACGCACCCAATGTGGCCTTCGGTGCGTTCAACGCAACCAAGGCCACATTGGGGCGCTTGGGCCGCTCAGACCGGCAGGTCCTCCAGACCCATCGCCGTCAGCAGCGTGCGGAACTTCGCCGTCGTTTCGTCCAGTTCCGCCTGCGGGTCCGAGGCCGCGACGATCCCGCCGCCCGCGTACAGCCGCATCGACGTCGAGGCGATCTCGGCGCAGCGGATCGCCACCGCCCACTCGCCGTCGCCCGCCGCGTCGACCCAGCCGACCGCGCCCGCGTAGTAGTCGCGGTCGAACGGCTCCAGCTCCTGGACCAGCTCGCGCGCCCCCTCCGTCGGGGTACCGCAGATCGCCGGGGTCGGATGCAGCGCCGTGGCCAGGTCCAGGGCCGTGACGTCCGGATCGGCCAGTTCGCCGGTGATCGGCGTCCACAGGTGCCAGATGGCCGGCGTGGTGACCAGCTCCGGTCCGGCCGGGACGTCCAGCTTCCGGCAGAACGGCCGCAGCGCCTCGACGACGTAGTCGATCACCACCGCGTGCTCGAGCTGGTCCTTGCGGGACGTCCGCAGCGCCTCGCCGTTGGCGCGGTCGATCACCGGGTCGGCCGAGCGCGGCATCGACCCGGCGTGCGGTGACGAGAACACCGTGCGGCCGGTGCGGCGCAGGAGCAGCTCCGGCGTGGCGCCGACGAGCGTCCGGCCACCCGGCACCTCGGCCGCGTACGTGAAGTGCCGGGGATTGCCGACGGCCAGGTTCCGCACGATGCTCTCGACCGGAACCGGCAAGTCGAACTCGAGGTCCAGAGCGCGAGCCAAGACGGCTTTCCGCAGGTCACGCTGGCTCAAGGCGAGGACAGCGGCCCGCACGGCCGCCATGTGGTGCTCGGGCGCGGGCACCGCACGCACCCGCACGGGAGCCGGCAGCACTTCACGGGGCAGCGACGGCGTCCCTGCGGACCGGTGGACGGTCCGCGGCACGACGAGATGGCCCGGCACCTTCGTGGCGGGCCCGGTGTCGAACGGCAGGACGCCGACCGCCAGCGGGGCGCCGGTCTCGGCCAGGACGCCGGGGATCGCCGAGGCGAGCCGGTGGGGGTCCGGCTCGGTGACGGTCCGGATCGTGCCCTGCGCGAGGAGTGCTCGCTGGGCCGTCGTGAAGAGGAAGTCGCCTCGCTGGTAGCGGGCGGCGAGGTCTCTTGCCGGGGTCGCCGGGGCTGCGTCACTCACAGGCTCCAGCGTCCCAGGCTTCGGGAGATCCGCGAGGGGAGTGTCGCGAGCGACACTCCCCTCGCGGGCAGCTCCTGGTGACGGGCTACTTGAGCGCGTCGATGAGCGCCTCGCGCTGGCGCTCGCCCAGGCCGGCGGCACGCCGGTCCGGGTCGATGCCGGCCTGCTCGAGCAGGGCGGCGACCTTCACCGCGCCGAGGCCGGGGACGGCCTTCAGCAGCTGGGTGACCTTCGTCTTCCCGATGGTCTTGTTCTCCTTGGCCTGCTTGAGCACCTTCTCGATGCTCTCCTTGCCGGACTTGATCGACGCGAGCAGTTCCGAACGCGCCTTGCGAGCCTCGGCGGCCTTGGCCAAGGCATCGGCGCGCTGCTCCGGAGTCAACGTAGGCAGAGCCAACGTAGTGTCCTTTCCTCTCAGGTCTCCGCTTTCGCGGCCGACAGCTTTTACGAGTGCTTGCTCCTGCAAGCGCTGCTCAGCCGTCTCTTGCCACGGCCCCAGTAAACGCCACCGGCTGCGTGGCCGTGCAACCGACACGCACTTATTACCCCCGGAGGTGATGCCGGGCAACCCGCCCCGGCCTGCGGAAACGCTCCCAAGAACTGTCCCGAGTGGCCAGACTCACCCGGAAGTGGAGCCTTCGCTACGCAGTGTTCTCGTGCACATTTCCTTGCCTATAAGGAAAAGCCGAAAAATTGATGATCTTGATCATCGTCCGGTCGTCGCCCGATCGCGCGACGACCGTGACCGAACGGAGCCGTTGTCGACCATGCCCGCTTCACCCGATCCGCACTAGAGTCGGCGCAACCCCAGTTCACCGGCGAGCGACCCCCGGGAGCGACCATGTTGAGCACCATGCAGGACGGCCAGCTGTCGCTGGCGAACCTGCTTCGCCACGGCACGTCGGTGCATTCGGCGAGCGAAGTCATCACCTGGACCGGTTCAGAAGCCCGTCGCGAGAGCTACGGCGACCTCGGCAGGCACGCCGCCCGGCTCGCGAACGCGCTTCGCGGCCTCGGGGTGACCGGTGACCAGCGCGTCGGCACGTTCATGTGGAACAACGCCGAACACCTGGCCGCCTACCTGGCCGTGCCGGCCATGGGCGCGGTGCTGCACACGCTGAACATCCGGCTGTTCCCGGAGCAGCTCGTGTTCGTCGCCAACCACGCCGAGGACCACGTCGTCATCGTCGACGGCACCCTCGTCCCCCTGCTGGCGAAGCAGCTGCCGCAGTTCAAGACGGTCCGGCACGTCATCGTGGCCAACGGCGACGCCGCGGCGCTCGAGGCGCCGGACGGCGTCGAGGTCCACTCCTACGCCGAACTGCTCGGGGCCCAGCCCGACACGTTCGACTGGCCGGACGTCGACGAGCGCTCCGCCGCCGCGATGTGTTACACCTCGGGCACCACCGGTGACCCCAAGGGCGTGGCCTACTCGCACCGGTCGATCTGGCTGCACTCGATGCAGGTCTGCATGACCGACAGCATGCGGCTCGCGCAGCACGACAAGGCCCTGGCCATCGTGCCGATGTTCCACGCCATGGCGTGGGGCCTGCCGTACGCGTCGCTGATGGTCGGCGCGTCGCTGCTGATGCCGGACCGGTTCCTCCAGCCGGCGCCGATCGCGGCGATGCTCGCCGCGGAGAAGCCGACGTTCGCCGGAGCGGTGCCCACCGTCTGGCAGGGCCTGCTCGCCCACCTCGAAGCGCACCCGCAGGACATCTCGCACCTGCGTGAGGTCGTCGTGGGCGGGTCCGCGGTGCCGCCGTCGCTGATGCACGCCTTCCAGGAGCGGCACGACGTCCCGATCCTGCACGCCTGGGGCATGACCGAGACGTCGCCGCTGGGCAGCGTCGCCCGCCCGCCGGCCGCCGCGACCGGCGACGAGATCTGGAAGTACCGCTACACGCAGGGCCGCTTCCCGGCCTCCGTGCGCGCCCGGCTGATCGACGACGACGGCGCGGTGCTGCCGTGGGACGACGAGGCCGTCGGCGAGCTCGAGGTCCAGGGCCCGTGGATCGCGGCTTCGTACTACGGCGGCGCGGAGGTCGACCCGGACAAGTTCCACGACGGGTGGCTGCGCACCGGCGACGTCGGCCGGATCAGCCCGGACGGCTTCCTCACGCTGACCGACCGCGCCAAGGACGTCATCAAGTCCGGCGGCGAGTGGATCTCCTCGGTCGACCTGGAGAACCAGGTCATGGGCCACCCGGCGGTGGCCGAAGCCGCGGTCGTCGGCATCCCGGACGAGAAGTGGGACGAGCGGCCGCTGGTCGCCGTCGTGCTCAAGGAGGGCCGGAGCGTCACGCCGGAGGAGCTGCGGGACTTCCTGTCCGACAAGGTCGCGAAGTGGCAGCTGCCGGAGAACTGGACGTTCGTCGACGAAGTGCCCAAAACCAGCGTCGGCAAGTTCGACAAGAAGCGGATCCGGGCGTCCTACTCCGAGGGAAAGCTCGACATCGCCCAGCTCTAACGGGTAAATCTCCGGCGAGTCTTCATGCCTCTGGCGGTCACCATAGGGGACCCTGACGCTCCTATGGTGACCTTCAGAGCACGTCGGAGGGGTTCTGGGGATGCAGCGAAACAGACGGAGTTTTCTCGCGCTCGCGGGAATGGGCGCGCTCGCGACGGCGTGCGGGTCGAACACCGGGCGGCAGGGTGACCCACCGCCCTCGACGGCGTACTCGGCGGGCCCGCCGCCGTCGGCCGCCCCGAAGGTCACGCTCCAGCAGTGGTACCACGCGTACGGCGAGGAAGGCGTCCAGGACGCCGTCAAGCGGTACGCCGCGGGTTATCCCGGCGCCACGGTGAACGTGCAGTGGAACCCGGGCGACTACGACTCGAAGATCGTCACCGCGCTGCAGAACAGCAAGGTGCCGGACGTCTTCGAAGCCCAGGTCAAGATCGACTGGGTGCGGCAGAACCAGGTCGTCTCGCTCGACGACGTCATCGCGCCGGTGAAGGGCGACTTCAGCCCGGCCGTGCTGGCCGCGCAGACCGTCGAGGGCAAGGTCTACGGCATCCCGCAGGCCACCGACACGCAGGTGCTCTTCTACCGCAAGAGCCTGCTGCAGGCGGCGGGTGTCCAGCCGCCGCAGACGGTCGACGAGCTCGTCGACGCGGCCGCGAAGCTCACCAAGGACGGCGTCAAGGGCTTCTTCGCGGGCAACGACGGCGGCGTCGGCGTGCTCACCGGCCCGCTGCTGTGGTCCGCGGGGCTCGACTACCTCAAGAGCGGCAACCGCGAGGTCGGCTTCGACGACCCGCGCGCGGCGACCGCGTTGGGGAAGCTGCACGCGCTCAACGCCGGCGGTTCCCTGCTGCTCGGCGCGCCGGCGGACTGGTCGGATCCCGGCGCGTTCATCGACGGGCTCACGGCGATGCAGTGGACCGGCCTGTGGAACGTGCCGAAGATCCGCCAGGCGTTCGACGACGACTTCGGCGTCCTGCCGTTCCCGAAGCTGGACGCCGGCGGCGCGCCGTCGGTGCCGGTCGGCGCGTACGGCGCGATGGTGAACGCCAAGAGCGCGCACGTCGCCGAGGCCAAGGCGTTCGTGAAGTGGCTGTGGGTCGACCAGACGCAGAACCAGCTGGAGTTCGCGACGAAGTTCGGCTTCCACGTCCCGGCGCGGCAGAGCCTGATCGACCGCGCGGACAACCTCAAGTCGGGCCCGGCCGCCGACGCCGCCCGGTTCGTCAAGGAGAACAGCCACCTCGTCGGCGGGCCGGTGTGGACGCAGCAGGCGAACACGGCGTTGTCCGACGCGGTCGCGAAGATCGCGAAGGAAGGAGCGGACCCGGTCGCGCAGACCAAGACGGCGGTCGAGGTGGCGAAGGCCGAGCTGAAGCGCCTTTTTGGATGACACAGGGGATGAAGCGGCGAGACGCGCGTACGTTCTGGCTTTTCGTCGGCCCGTTCCTGATCGGGCTGGCGATCTTCGCGTACCTGCCGATCGGCTGGAGCGCGTACCTGTCGTTCTTCGACGCGCGCAACACGGTGACCCCGACCGAGTTCGTCGGGCTGGACAACTACGGGCACATGCTCACCGACGAGCCGTTCCTCTCCAGCCTGGGCACGTTCAGCGTGTTCGCGCTGTTCATCGTGCCGCTGACGTTCGTGCTCTCGCTGGCGCTGGCCCTCGGCGTCAACCGGCTGCGGTTCGCGCGGGCGTTCTTCCGGTCGGTGTTCTTCCTGCCGTTCGCCTGCTCGTACGTCGTGGCGTCGCTGATCTGGAAGACGTCGCTGTTTTCCGGCGTCCGCTACGGATTGGCGAACACGGTGCTGTCCGTGTTCGGCGTGGAACCGGTGGCGTGGACCGGGACGGTGCACCCGCCGCTGTACTGGGTGGTGCTGGTGACGGCGCGGCTGTGGCTGCAGCTCGGGTTCTACATGATCCTGTTCATCGCGGCACTGCAGCGGATCCCGGCTCAGCTGTACGAAGCGGCGTGGCTCGACGGCGCCAAACCGGGCTGGCAGGTGTTCCGGTACATCACCCTGCCGCAGCTGCGCGCGACCGCGGTGGCGGTGTTGCTGCTGAACCTGATCAACGCCTACCAGGCGTTCGACGAGTTCTACAACATCATGGGCGACGCCCGCGGCTACCCCCCGTTCGCCCGGCCGCCATTGGTCTACCTGTACTACACGTCGCTGGGTTCGGGCGGCCAGGACCTCGGGCGCGGCAGTGCGGGCGCGGTGATCCTGGCGCTGATCATCGCGTTCGTCACGCTCTTGCAGGGCCGGGTGTTCCGCTTCGGACGTGCATCATGAAGGCGTTCTCGCGGTGGGCTTCCCTGATCGTCGCGGCGGTGTTGTTCCTGCTGCCGTTCTACCTGCTGATCCGCAACGGCCTGGCGTCACGGGCGGAACTCACCGCTCCACAGTGGACGCCGTTTCCGTCCACAGTGCACTGGGAGAACTTCTCGCGGCTGTTCGCTTCGGAGGACGTCCCCTTCGCCAGGAGCCTGCTCAACTCCGCGGTGGTCGCCACCCTGCAGACGACCGGGCTGCTGGTGATCTGCTCCCTCGCCGGCTACGGACTGGCCCGGATCCCCTACCGGCACTCGCGCTTCGTGTTCTACGCGGTGCTGGCGACGCTGATGATCCCGACGTCGGTGACGTTCGTGCCGAGTTTCGTGGTGGTCTCGTCGCTGGGCTGGCTGTCGGACTTCCGCGGTCTGGTGATCCCCGGCCTGTTCAGCGCGTTCAGCGTCTTCCTGTTCCGCCAGTACTTCCTCGACTTCCCGCGTGAACTGGAGGAGGCGGGCCGGGTGGACGGCCTTTCCCGCTGGGGCGTGTTCTGGCGGATCGTGGTGCCCAACGCGAAGGGTTTCTTCGCGGCGATCGCGGTGATCACGGTGATCGGCAGCTGGAACGCGTTCCTGTGGCCGCTGATCATCGCCCAGTCCCCGGATTCGTGGACGGTCCAGGTGGCGCTGTCGGGCTTGCTGACGGCGCAGAACCCGCAGCTGAACCTGCTGTTCCTGGCCGCGGCGGTGTCGATCCTGCCGATCGTGCTGCTGTTCGCGTTCCTGCAGCGGTACCTGGTCCGCGGGGTGGCCGAGTCCGGTTTGGGCGGCTCGTAACACGCGGCGACCCGGCGGCGACTTGGGGGCGTCTCTCAGGAAGCAGGTGCGCGATGACCAGTTCGACCCCCTACCCGCCGGTCAACCCGGACGACCCGCAGTACCCGGCATCGATGCCGGTGCCGGCGTACCCGGCGCAGTACGCGGCAATGCCGAGCCCGTACCCGATGTTGCGCACCAGCGGGCTGTGCGTCGCCGGCATGGTGGTCGGCATCCTGGCCCTGATCGGCTTCTGGATCCCCATCGGCGACGTCGTCATGGGCGTGATCGCGATCGGGCTGTCCTGGGCCGGCCTGCAGCAGAGCTCCCGGCCCGGGTACTCCGGCCGCGGCATGGCCATCGCCGGCCTGGTCTGCGGTGGCGTCGCGATGATCCCGGCGATCATCGTGATGATCTTCTTCTTCACCGCGGCGACCGCCGTGACCACGTGCGGCGCCTTTTGCTGAAGCCCGCCGCGGCGTCGATTCCCCCGGCGCCCGACGCCGCCGGGCGTGGCCTCGCCGCCCGGCGGAAATGACCACAACCTTCGGCGGTACACCCACTTCGACGCCTGTGACAGGGTAGCTCGAAATGTCACGTTCACCGGCCGGTCACCGACGTCCGGCACGGTGCTGGGCAACCGAGAAGACTGGGGAGCGAACAACCATGGCCGAACTCACCCGGCGCACCGTCGCCACCGCGGGCGCCGCCGGTCTCGGGCTCCTGCTCTGCACGCCCACCGCGAACGCCCTCGACCGCGCCCTCCGGCTGACGAGCACCCGCTCGGTCACCACCACCGGCACCACGCTGGAACAGGTCGCCACCGGCGGGGGCACCGGCACCTACTCGCGCCTGTCCGCGGGCCCCGGCTGGCCGCTGGTCGTCCGGAGCGACCTCGCCACCCCGCAGAGCGGGCGCGACGACCGGCGCCGCACCCTCAGCGCCTTCGTCCAGTTCACCGATCTGCACATCACCGACACCGAGAGCCCCGCGCGGTTCGAGTACCTGCACCCGTTCATCGGCTCCGCGCACCGGCCGCAGGAGGCGCTCGGCACCGTCGCCACCAGCGCGCTCGTCGAGCGCGTCAACAGCGTGCGGCAGGGCCCGTTCACCGGGCGGCCGTTCGACCTCATGGTCACCACCGGCGACAACACCGACAACCACGAGCTGATCGAGCTCGACTGGTTCCTCAAGGTCTTGAACGGCGGCAGCGTCACCCCGAACTCCGGCGACCCGGACCGCTACGAAGGCGTCCAGAACTCGGGCAACCACGAGTTCTGGAACCCGGCCACGCCCGGCCAGGACGCCTACACCGCCAAGGGCTTCCCGCAGCTGCCCGGCCTGCTCGAAGCCGGCCTGAAGACGTTCACCGCGCCGGGCCTCGACGTCCCGTGGTTCTGCACCTTCGGCAACCACGACGACAGCATCGTCGGCTCGCTGCCGGCGCAGATCCCCGGCATCGACGCCTGGTACACCGGGAAGTACAAGATCATCGGCAAGGACGAGGCCACCGCGAAGAAGCTCGCGGACGCCATCGGGAAGCCCGGCTCCAGCGTCCCGGTCGCGGAACTCTTCGGCGGTTCCGGGACCATCCGGGAGGTCACGCCGGACGCGCGGCGCCGGCCGTTCGGCACCGGCGAGTTCGTCCGCGCCCACCTCGACTCGGCCAACACCGGCCCCGGTCCCGTCGGACACGGCTTCACCAGCGCCAACGCCGACGGCAAGAACGTCTACTACACCTTCCGGATCGCGCCGGGCATCACCGGGATCAGCCTCGACACCACCACCGACGCCGGGTTCGCCGACGGCTCGATCGGCCTCGCGCAGTACACCTGGGTCGAGTCGACGCTCAAGCGCGGCAGCTCGGCGTACTACGACTTCTTCGGCCGCAAGGTCACCCACGCCGTCACCGACGAGCTGTTCCTCCTCTTCAGTCACCACACCAGCGGCACGATGGGCAACCTGCTGCCGGACTCGCGCCACCCGCTCGACCCGCGGCTGGACGGCACCGCGTTCGTCGCGCTGCTCAAGCGGTTCCCGAACGTGCTGGCCTGGGTCAACGGCCACACGCACCTCAACAAGATCACGCCGCACGCCGGGAACACGCCGCAGCAGGGCTTCTGGGAGATCAACACCGCGTCGCACGTCGACTTCCCGCAGCACGCGCGGATCGTCGAAGTCGCCGACAACGCCGACGGCACGTTGTCGCTGTTCACGACGCTGATCGAGGCCGAGGCGCCGTACGTCGTCGACTACGGCGCCCGGACGCCGCAAGCGCTTGCGTCGCTGTACCGGGAGCTGTCCTACAACGACATCCACACCGACCTCGGCCGGGTCGGCGCGGCCGAGGACCACAACACCGAACTGTTGTTGGTGAACCCGCTGTCCTGAGGCTGCCGCGGCGGTAGGTGCGGCACAGTGGTCGCATGACCGATCCCGAGGGCACCCGGCTCTTCCACCGCTCCATGCCGTTTTCCGAACGCCTCGGCGTCGAAGTCCTGGAGCACGGGCCCTCCCTCGTCCGCAGCCGGCTTGAGTGGGACGAGAGCCTCTGCACGCTCGGCGGCGCGCTGCACGGGGGCGCGCTCATGGCGCTGGCCGACTCGACCGGCGCCGTGTGCGCGTTCCTCAACCTGCCCGAGGGCGCGCAGGGCACGACGACCGTCGAATCGAAGACGAACTTCCTGCGTGCCGTGCGTTCGGGCTACGCCGTTGCGTCGTCCAGACCATTGCACGCCGGCCGGAAGTTCGTCGTGGTGGAGACCGAAATCCACGACGACGGCGGCAAGTTGGTCGCGAAAGTGACACAGACGCAGGCCGTCTTGTAGGTACCTGTTTACAGACCCGGCCCAAGCAGCGAAAATCCCTGCCTACTGGGTGGGTCGAGCAGGGAGCCGGGATGCGGGTACGCGAGTTGTTCACCTTGTTGTCAGTCGTCGTGTTGACTGCGGTAACCACGCAGGTCGCCGAGGCCGGTCCGGTCCGGCCCCGTGACGACGAGGCGATCGACTACCACGAGTGGACCGGCGGCCGCTTCCACGAAGGCGGCTTCGCCGGGCTCGCGCTCACCCACGACGGCCTGCGCATCACGCACCCGATCGGCACGGTCGAGCACACCGAGCCGGAGCTCGGCACGACGAGGACGTACGAGTACGGCCAGTGGACGTCACCGGTGTACCGGCAGGGCTTCGGCGCGACGCAGCTGGTCGCGTCGTGGAACGCGAAGACGCCGGCGAAGACCTGGCTGCAGGTCGAAGCGCAGGGCCGGACGTCGGTGGGTACCGAAACCGCGTGGTACACGATGGGCCGCTGGGCCAGCGGGGATGGCGACATCCTGCGCACCAGCGTCGACGGCCAGGACGACGCGAACGCCATGGTGGACGTCGACACGCTGGTCACGAAGGCCGGCGTGGCACTGAAGTCGTACAAGCTGCGGATCAGCCTCTACCGCGAAGCCGGATCGCGGGCGACGCCGTCGGTGAGCCTGCTGGGCGCGATGACTTCGGCCGTCCCGGACCGCTTCGACGTGCAGACGACCAAGCCCGGGCGCGCCACCGGGATCGAGCTGAAGGTGCCCGCGTACGCGCAGAACCTCCACAAGGGACAGTTCCCGCAGTACGGCGGCGGCGGCGAGGCCTGGTGCAGCCCGACGTCGACCGAGATGGTGGCCGAGTACTGGGGCAAGAAGCCGTCGGCGGCCGAGATGGCGTGGATCCCGGCGGACTACGTCGACCCGTCGGTGGCCTTCGCGGCGCGCTACACCTACGACCACGCCTACGACGGCACCGGAAACTGGCCGTTCAACACCGCTTACGCGGCGTCGCGCGGGCTGCGCGGACACATCACGCGGCTGCACTCGCTGAACGAGCTGGAGAACTACATCGCCCGCGGCATCCCGGTGATCACGTCCCAGTCGTTCCTGTCGTCGGAGCTCGACGGCGCCGGTTACGGGACGGCGGGCCACATCATGGTCGTCGTCGGCTTCACCAAGGACGGCGACGTGATCGCGAACGACCCGGCGACGAGCAGCAACGACCGGGTCCGGAACGTCTACCAGCGGGACCAGTTCGAGAAGATCTGGCAGCGGACCAAGCGGTACCGCGCGGACGGCACCGTGGCGGGCGGCCCCGGCGGCATCGCGTACATCATCACCCCGGCGTAGTCCATCGTGTCCGCGTCCAGCGGGCGCAGGGCGGACGGGAGTTCTTCCTCGTAGTGCACGGCGCCGACCGGGCCATGGCGGCAACCTGACCACCTCACCGCGTTGTGGAGGACGCAACTGGTTGCACGCTCGCCACCGAAGCTCACTCATGCGGATGTCGCCATCTCCGCATGATCCGTGATTAGCTGCGGTCGACCCAGCAGCGCAGCCGGAAGGTGATTCGAATGCCGTACGAGGTCCAGGGGGTCGTTTCGCGGGCGAAGGGCGAGCCCGTCTCGCTGGAGACCGTCGTCGTGCCCGATCCCGGTCCCGGCGAGGCGGTGGTGAACGTCCAGGCCTGCGGGGTCTGCCACACCGACCTGCACTACCGCGAGGGCGGGATCAACGACGAGTTTCCCTTCCTGCTCGGCCACGAGGCCGCCGGGGTCGTCGAAGCGGTCGGCGAGGGCGTCAGCGACCTCGAGCCGGGTGACTACGTCATCCTCAACTGGCGTGCGGTCTGCGGCACCTGCCGGGCCTGCAGGCGCGGCAAGCCGTGGTACTGCTTCTCGACCTTCAACGCCACCCAGCCGATGACGCTGCAGGACGGCACCAGGCTGTCGCCCGCCCTCGGCGTCGGCGCCTTCCTCGAGAAAACCCTGGTCCACAGCGGACAGTGCACGAAGGTCAACCGTGAGGCCGAGCCCGCCGTCGCCGGGCTGCTCGGCTGCGGTGTCATGGCCGGGCTCGGTGCGGCGATCAACACCGGCGCCGTCACGCGCGGCGACTCGGTCGCGGTCATCGGCTGCGGTGGCGTCGGTGACGCCGCCATCGCGGGCGCGAAACTGGCCGGTGCCACCACGATCGTCGCCATCGACATGGACGACCGCAAGCTCGACTGGGCCAAGGGCTTCGGCGCGACGCACACGATCAACAGCCGGGGCCTCTCCGAAGAAGCCGTCGTCGAGGCCATGCAGGACGCGACCAGCTCCTTCGGCCCGGACGTCGTCATCGACGCGGTCGGCCGCCCGGAGACGTGGCGGCAGGCGTTCTACGGGCGCGATCTGGCCGGCACGGTCGTGCTGGTCGGGGTGCCGACGCCGGACATGCGGCTGAACGACCTCCCGCTGATCGACTTCTTCGCGCGCGGCGGCTCGCTCAAGTCGTCGTGGTACGGCGACTGCCTGCCCAGCCGGGACTTCCCGATGCTCGTCGACCTCTACCTGCAGGGCCGGCTGCCGCTGGACAAGTTCGTCACCGAGCGCATCGGCGTCGACGGCGTCGAGCAGGCCTTCGAGCGCATGCACCACGGTGACGTCCTGCGCAGCGTGGTGACGTTCTGACCGGCGTCTCCGAAAGCCCGCTGTTCACCGACGACGAGTACCCGGCCGAGCCCTACCCGGGCACCCGGCCGGGCTACTCGTTCGTGCACGTCGACGGCATCGGGCACCCGCTCGACGCCGCCCCCGAGGGCTGGCGCGACCGGATGGCCGTGCTGGCCTACGGCTCGAACGCGAACCCGTCGAAGATCACCTGGCTGCGCGCGCGGCTGGGCCTGGCGGGCCCGGTCGTGGTGGCGCACGCGCGCTGCGCCGGGCTCGCCGCGGTGTGGGCCGCCGGCTTCCGCGTGGTCGACGACCAGCGGCCGGCCACCCTCACCGCGCTGCCGGGCGCCGAGGACCACGCCATCTGGTTCGTGACGCTGGACCAGCTCGCAGTCCTGGACCGCTGCGAAGGCCGCGGCACGCGCTACCACCTGGCCCGGCTGACCGAACCCGACATCACCCTCGAAGACGGCACGCGCCTGACCGAGGTCCACACGTACGTCGGCGCCGCGCCGATCCGCTACCCCCTGCTGGTCGACGGCGCTCCGGTGCGCACCGCCGACGTCCCGCAGACCGAAGCGGCCGCGCTCGACGGCGTCCCCGCCGACGGGCACGGCGTGCCCTGCGAAGTGGTCACACCAGCTTTCCCGGGTTGAGGATCCCCGTCGGGTCCACGGCGGACTTGGCCGCGCGCAGCACCTCCACGCCCAGCGACCCGATTTCCGCACTGAGGTACGGCGCGTGGTCGATGCCGACGGCGTGGTGGTGGGAGATCGTGCCCAGCCCGGTGATCGCCTCGCAGGCCGCCGCCTTCGCCCGCCGCCACTGGCCGACCGGGTCGTCGTGGTTGCGTGCCGTCAGCACCGTGAAGTACAACGACGCCCCCGTTTCGTACGCGTGCGAAAGGTGGCACATGATGATCGCCCGGCCCAGCGCGGCCGTCAGGACCGCGCGGACGTCGTCGCGCAGCTCGTCCACATTGGACCAATACGCCGCCGTTTCGAGCGTCTCGACGCAGATACCCATGTCCAGCAGGGTGTCGCGCTGCCGGGGGCCGGCGAACCGGCCGTGCCGCCACGACTCGCCGAGTGCCTTGCCGGCGCGCACGGCACCCGCGGCCTTCAGCCGCCGTGTCGTCTCGCGGCGGCGCAGCGCCACGTCGTGCGCGGTGCCTTCCCAGCCGACGATGAGGAAACACGGCCGCTTCACCCCGCGGGCGGCGAGGTAGCGACGCAGCGCCGCCGTCTTCCAGCCCGCGTTCAGTGCCAGCGAGACCTCGGTTTCGTCCCCGTCGGACAGCCGCGTGACGTCGGCGAGCGCGTGGTGCTGCGCGAGGTCCCGCACCGCCTCGGCGCCGGCCGCCCAGCCGGGCAGCGCATAACCCTCGTAGCGCCGGACCGACGGCACCGGCCGCACGCGCAACGCGACTTCCGTGATCACGCCGAGCGTTCCTTCGCTGCCGATCGCGAGCTGCCGCAGGTCCGGCCCGGCCGCGGACGCCGGGGCGACGCCGAGCCGCCAAGCCCCGCGCGGGGTGGCCAGCCGCACGCCGGCCACCATGTCCTCGAACCGCCCGTAGCCCGACGACGCCTGGCCCGCCGAGCGCGTCGCCGCGAAGCCGCCGATCGTGGCGCGCTCGAACGACTGGGGGATGTGCCCGAGCGTCAGGCCGTGCGCACCGAGGAGCCGCTCCGCCTCCGGACCGCGGACACCCGCCTGCAGCACGGCGATGCGCGACTCGGCGTCCACCGACACCAGGGCGTCGAGCCGGACGAGGTCCAGCGCGATCACCGACGTCTTGTCTCCGCGCAGCGCCGCGACGCCGCCGACCACCGACGTGCCACCACCGAACGGCACGACCCCGACGTCGTGCTGCACGCAGACGTCGAGCACCTCCTGGACCTCGTCCGGATCGGCGGGGAGCACGACCGCGTCGGGCACCGGGAAGTCCGCCGAGGGCGAACGGCGGCGCACGAGGTCGAGGTAGGACAGCCCGGTCGCCCGTGCGAGCCGGGCCGGGTCGTCGACCAGCACGTTTTCCGTGCCGACCACCCTCGCCAGCGCTTCCGTGGCAGCATTCGCCAATTTCGGTGACGGTATTTCGACCGGCAAATCGCCCGCCGGAGCGGCGCCCGGAGCCGTTTGGCCTATACGCTGTTCAAGCCACTTGGCTGCCCGCGCGGGCAGCGGGGCGGCGCCGGCGGCTTCCGCGGTCCAGGACCGGCGGAGGCGGTGGTCAATGAGAGCGTTCACGACTACAGTGTGACATATGGACGTGAAACGTCACACGACACAGGCCGCGGGTGCCTCCGCGCTCGCGGACACCCGCAACCGACAGACGGCGACACGGGTGGCCGACGACGTACTGCTCGACGCCGCGCGCTCGTGCGTGCTGGCCGTCGGCGTGCGCCGCACCACCCTCGCCGAAATCGCCCGCACCGCCCGCGTCAGCCGGATGACGGTCTACCGCCGCTTCCCCGACGTCCGCAGCGTGCTCGCCGCCCTGATGACCCGGGAGTTCAGCGGGTTGCTGCGCACGGCGAGCGAAAGCGGGGCGGACGCCGCGCACAGCCGTGAACGCCTCGTGCTGATCGCTTCGGCCGGGATCCGCGCGCTGTCCGCGGACCCGCTGTTCCGCACGCTGCTCGACGTCGATCCCGAACTGGTCCTGCCGTACATCGTGGAGCGGCTCGGCGCGACGCAGAAGTTCGCCGAACAGGTGCTGCACCAGCTCCTGGCGTCCGGCCACGCGGACGGTTCGATCCGGCGGGCACCGGTCGCCGCGCAGTCCCGGTCGGTGCTGCTGGTGGTGCAGTCGTTCGCGTTCTCGTTGCAGCCGGCCACCGTGGACGTCGACGAGGCCGCGCTGATGGCGGAGTTCACCCACGTGCTCGACGCGGCACTCAAGCCGTGACGAGCGGCTCGCTCAACGCGCGGCGCCGCGAACGCGAGCTCGCGGAGCTGGCGTCGGGCGAGCGCCTCGACATCGTCGTGGTCGGCGGTGGCGTCACCGGCACCGGCATCGCTTTGGACGCGGCTTCGCGGGGCCTGTCGGTGGCGCTCGTGGAGGCGCACGACCTCGCGTTCGGGACGTCGCGCTGGTCGTCGAAGCTGGTGCACGGCGGCCTGCGCTACCTGGCGCACGGCGAGTTCGGCTTGGCGCACGAGAGCGCCGTCGAGCGCGGGGTCCTGATGACGCGCACGGCGCCGCACCTGACGCGCGCGATGCCGCAGCTGTTTCCGTTGTACCCCGGCACTTCCCGCGCGCAGGAGAGCGTGGTCGCGGCCGGCTTGCGCGCCGGCGACGTGCTCCGCCGGGTGGCACGCACGCCGTCGTCGGTGCTCCCCCGGCCGCGCTCGATCCCGGCGGCCGAGGCACTGGCGCTGGCGCCCGGGCTTTCCGCGCACGGCTTGCGCGGCGCTCTGCTGGCGTACGACGGCGCGTTGGTCGACGACGCCCGGCTGGTGGTGTCGCTGGCCCGCACGGCGGCGTCGTTCGGCGCGCGGATCCTCACCCGGCTGTCGGCCACCTCGCTCACGGCGGACCGGGTCGCGGCCGTCGACGGCGTTTCGGGCGACTCACTGGACATCCACGCGCGTCAGGTGATCAACGCGACGGGCGTGTGGGCCGGAACGCTGACCGGCGCGGTGCGGCTGCGGCCGTCACTCGGTTCCCACCTGGTGCTCGCGCCGGGGACGGTGCCGATGGGGACGACGTCGGTCAACATCGGGGTGCCCGGAGAGACGAACCGGTTCGTCTTCCTGCTCCCCCAGCCGGACGGCCGGGTCTACCTGGGACTGACGGACGAGCCGATCTCGGGTCCGATCCCGGCCGTGCCGATGGTCCCCGAGTCCGATGTGGACTTCCTGTTGTCGTTGGCGTCGTCGGTGCTGGCGCGGCCGCTGACGCGCGCGGACATCGCCGGGTCGTACGCGGGGTTGCGGCCGCTGGTCGACGGCACGGGCGGCCGGTCGGCCGATCTGTCCCGCAAGCACGCGGTCCTGGCGGGCCCGGACGGGCTGCTGACGGTGGTGGGCGGCAAGCTGACGACGTACCGCCGGATGGCCGAGGACGCGGTCGACGCGGCGGTCCGGCTGGCCGGGCTCACCGCTGCGCCGTGCCGCACCGCACGGTTGCCGCTGCTGGGAGCGGCCCCGAGGGCACACTTGTCCCTTGTGGACGCTTCGCCCCGGCTGGTGGCCCGGTACGGCACGGAGGCGCCCCGAGTGGCGGCCTTGGGCGCGGTGGACGCGGAGTTCGCGGCGCCCGTGGCACCGGGAGCGGAGATCACGGCGGCGGAGATCGTCTGGGCGGTCCGGAACGAGGGGGCGCTCGACGTCGGGGACGTGCTGGAGCGCCGGACCCGGCTGGCCTTGATCCCGTCGGACGCCGAGGCGGCGGCGCCCCGGGTGGCGGAACTTGTCGACAAGTCGCTTGCGGGGCTCGGCTGAGCCCGGCCCCCAGCGTCCCAATGTGGCCTTCGGGGGGGTGGTAGCCCCCCACCCCCCCAATTGTAGCCCTATGGGGCCCCCCCCCCCAGGAGGTGTTTTTTTGGTTGTTTTTAGTAC